>NZ_CP122458.1:0-311428 GCF_032598905.1 Streptomyces sp. 11x1
GTTTGTTGTGTTGACGGGGAGTTCGGGTTTGAGTTGGAGAATGTGTTGAGGGTGCGTCATGTTCCTTTTCCTGAGGCGAGATCCGGGGGGAATCTCCGATTCCCTTAAAACCGAGGGTATTTGATTGATATTCCGTGAAAAAAGTAAATCACGGAATACCAAGAGAGGGCAACCAGGCCCCTCCGGGACCCGGTTGCCAGTGAGGAAGGGAGAGGAAGAGGACTGCCTCCGGCAGGAGGGAAGAGAGAGAGGAGACAGAGAGAGACCACAGCCACCCACCCCACCACCACAGCCAGCCCCGGACCCACCCCACCACCACCCGCGCGACGGCCCCAGACCGACGCGCAACACAGGAACAACCCCGCCCGATCCCCGACGCCGCCGCGCCGACCACGCCCGCCCCCCATTCTCTCTTCTACTTGGGCATGGAGCAGCGGCCGCAGAGGGGATGTCAGCAGGCGTACCACGCCTGATTGCTGGGGTGACCAGGGGCGACGTAGAAGCCGGCCACCAGGCCCCGCAACACCCAACGCAACCTCCACCGCAACACCTTGGCGCAACATCCAGCGCAACTCGCAGCGCAACAGGGGTTCCCTCAGAACGAGAGAGACACTATTATTTGAAGTTCTGGGGGAGGCGACCCCCAGGAACCGCAAGGGACCAACGAAGGGGAAGAACGTGGAACTTACGATCACTGACGGGATCGTTCGCGGAGTGCGCGGCGCAGACGCGCCCATGACCGAGCTTGCAGTTCGGGCCCGCACCGTCGCGAACTTCCTGCCGCTGCTGTGCGCGCGGGCAGGGGTCAAGATCGTGCACAACGCCGACCGGAATTACACCGGAATTCGATTCGAGACCAAGGCCGCCGGTCCGGTCGTGCTGGAAATGCCGACAGGCGAGGAGCCTTACCGTCTGGTTCAGGAATTCATCGACCCGGACAAGTCCGGGCGCATGGAGGTCGAGTTGCGGCGATTCCCGCAGATCTACAAGCCCCACGGAATCGCGCTCATCACGGCCGAGTTCCTCCGGTCGAACGGGTTCCTGAAGTAATCCGCACGGGGGCGCCCCAATAGAGGCGCCCCCTTCCACCCGGCATCAAAGAAAGGGAAAGGGACCATGGAGAACACGCGGATTGCAGAACAGGCCCAGGAAGCCGGAGCCCCGCTCACGGACGCCGAGAAGGAGCAGGCCCGTTACGCGCTGCGGGAAATGGCGCGCAGCGAGAGCGACCCGGACGCTCTGAGGGTGTCTCCCGAACAGCTGGACGTCGTCCGGTCGTTCTTCGAGTTGGGTTGGGCCATGGGTGTGCGCACCGGCCACACCGGCCCCGCAATGGCCGATGTTCCGGTCGACCGGGCGACGGTTGACCGTGCGTTCCTGGGGCTGCTGCTGTCCGATCGGGTGGCGAATCAGCTTGCGCTCTCATTGGCTCGGATACTTGACCCGCAGGACGCCGGACCGGTCCTGTGGCAGAAGGTCAGGTATCACGGGAGCCTGACACGGCATCACGGCGTCTACTGGGTGCGGGCGATCAAGGCGGAGGCCGGCCCGGTCGGAGCGGCTCACAGCGTCCGCTACGACCTGTGCGAGGTGATCAGTGGCATTCCGGTGGCCGCTGTCACGGACGTACGGCCGCAGAGCGTGACGCCGCTCCCCGAGTTCCGCGCGCCGCTGGTCTAAGTGTGCAGGTCAGGGGTGGGTTTACCCACCCCTGAAACACACTATTATTGAAGTTGTTCGGGGGTCGGTGGCTCCGGCCCCCGACCCGCAGAGACCAACAACGAAGGGGAACACCGCATGACTCAGCAGTTCGCCGAGCGCGCCACGGACCTAGCTCCCACCGGCGCCCGGAACGCCGAACTCTCCGACCTGGTCAGCATCCTGGAGGACCAGAACCGCCGGAAGCTGGACGTGATCGCTCCCGCCGCCGCGCTGCGCTTCCGTGAGGGAAACGTGCACGTCGAGGGTATGGAGTCTCTGATCACCGAGGACGGTGTGACGGACGTCGACGGCATCTACCGGCCCACCGCCGTTGCCGACGAGGGGATCTCTGACAAGCTCCGCATCCCGCTGGCCTACCTGCGCCGGATGCGCGCGGAAAACGTCCCGCTCCTGGACGAGAACGTGAACGCGTGGCTTCGGGAGGCCCCCGAGCGGAAGTTCATGCTCCGCGCGTTCCGGGGCGAGAACGGCCCCGGTATGCCGCCCGCCGAGGGCGTGGCCCGCGCACTGCTGTCCGACAGCTACAAGCTGATGGACAACTTCGACATGCTGCTCGCCGCACTGGACGGAGTGACCCAGTCCGGGCACCCCACGCGCGTCACCGGCTGCGACCTGACAGACCGCCGCATGTACGTGCGGATCGAGTCCAAAGCGGTCGCCATCCACGCCCCCAGGCTGCTGCGCGGCTACCGCTCCCCGTTCGACGGCCGCAGCGGTGACGAACTGCCGGTGATCTCCGCCGGTTTCGTCATCAGCAACAGCGAGGTCGGTTCCGGGGCGTACACCATCACCCCGCGCGCGGTCGTCCAGGTCTGCCGCAACGGCCTGACCCAGTCCAAGGACGTCATGCGCGCCGTTCACCTCGGAGGCAAGCAGGACGAAGGGGTCGTGTCCTGGTCGAACGAGACGGAGCGCAAGACGCTGGAACTGATCAAGTCCAAGACCGCCGACGCGGTGCGCACCTTCCTGTCACGGGAGTACGTCGAGGCCAAGGTGCGCGAGATGGAGGCCGCCGCCGGTAAGACGCTGGACGAGCCGACGAAGACCATCGAGCACGTCACCAAGACGCTCAGCATCGGCAACGAGGCCAAGGACAAGATCCTTGCCCACTTCGTCCGGGGCGGTCAGATGACGGCCGGGGGCGTGATGCAGGCCATCACGTCGACCGCGCAGACCCTCACCGACGCCGACCAGGCCGCCGCCCTGGAAGCGCTCGCGGTTCCCGCCCTCACGGCCGCCGCCGCGCACGGCTGACAGACCCCCGTGCGGGCCGGGCAACTCCCCCAGCCCGGCCCGCACGGGCCCGACCGTCCCCAGAGCGCGGAGCGCGCCCCAGCCCCGCAGGGAGCACGGAGCGCGCCCGCGCCGGCCCCTGCCGCGTAGCGGCAGCGCGACGCGTCGGCGGAGCCGCCCGCGCGCCCACAAGACACCCGTTGTGCCCAGGGGCGCAGTGCGGCCGGCCTCCGTCGCCCACCGCCCCGCAAGGAGTCCTCATGTCTGCACGACCGGAGCTCACCCACCCCGGAGACGACGCCATCGCGGCCGCCATGAGCCGCACCCTGACCGCCCTCACCGCCGTGTTCCAGGCACTCGGAGACGGCGAGCACACGCTGAACCTCGTTGCCGAGCGGACCGACGACGCGTTCGTCACGGGCCGAACCGATCTCTCGATCGGCATGGAGCCGCTGCGCCTGGCCGTCCTGGACGAAGACGAGTTCTGCGCCCTGCGCATGCTGCTGGTGTTCGCGCTGGAGGGCAGCACGATGCGCAGCGCCGTCCTGGTCGCCACCACGGCCGCCGAGCCCAACCCCCGGGCGTGCGGCTGGACCATACGCGGCGGGTGGCTTCACCCCATGGACACGGCCGCACTCCAGGCCGCCGTCATTCCGTGCCCCGACGTCTCCGCCGTCACACGCGAGGTCTACGACGCCCCGGTCCTGCCGCTCCTCGACACCGACGAGGAGGACCCCCGTGCCTGACACGCCCGCCGTCACCCCGGCACCCACGGACCACGACGACATCCCCGCCCGGCAGCCACTTCCCGGTACCCGGCTTATCGCCTACCGCGTACCCGACTGGGGGATCGAAGGTTCGTACATCCACATGGACCAGGCGGACATCCATGTGACGTACGCCCAGGTTGTAGGCCGCGCGGGGCAGTTTCCGGCCCAGGGTGTCAGCTACGGACTGCGCACCATAGGCGGCAAGGACGTCGACAGGTGGCTTCGGGGCAGTCTCAATTTCTGGTTGTCCAGCGATGCGCGTATGGCGGACGACGGAGTGATCCGGTACCGCCGGACCCGCAATCACTCCGTCGTCACGTTCGTGCCGGACAAGGCATCCGGAGTCCTGATCAACCGGCCGGACGAGCAAGTGACGGCCGCCGCCTACCGCGTGACCGGCCCGACCGGTGTCACGCAGCTGTGGCGAGGTCAAGCGGTCCGCGATGCCATCGCCAAATGCCGCCGAAAGCCCCCGGTCGGTTGGCCCGCAGGGTGGGCGCACCTCATGCCCGACGCAACGGTCAGGTTCGAGCCCGGCGGGTTCCCGTGGAGTCCTGAGGAGATCTACACCGCCGAGCCGACCGACGAGCCCGCATCGTGGGGCCCGCCATGCGCCGAGTGCGGTTACCCGGAATCCGAACACGACCCGGTGCGCCTGTGGGGCCGATCCCGCACCGATGGCACGGGCTGCACCTGTTGGGCCCACCACGCGCAGGAATAACCCACAGACGCCGTTCCCGTCCTCCCCAGCCCCAGGGGGACGGACGGCCAACCCGGCCAGCGCGCCACTGGCCGAAGACCTGCCGCCCCGACGCCCGCGCCCTCCCCTTCGGCGAGCGCGGGGCGGCAGGCCCCCAGCCCACCCAGTCGAGCACCGAGGAGTCGCAGCCCATGACCAGCCCGAGCCTGACCATCGACACGCCCGCCGGCCCCGTGCGCGCCACAGCCGGCCCCCGCGAGGCCGACGCCGTCGTGTTCGAGCTGGGCGGGGCGATGCGCGGCAGCGTGCACGTCACCGGCACTACCCACCCCCGCCACTGGGACCAGTTCACCGCCGTACGCGCCTGTCTCGGCCCCGTGAACGCGTTCAAGACCACCGCCCCCGACGAGGACCTCCCGCGACTCGCCAACGGCCGCACCGGCTACCACGGCAGCCTGATCTTCTACCGCGACAGCCTTGACCGCCCCGAGGTCTCGGTAAACCCGCTGTCCTCCGCTGCCGATCACCCGCCGTCGGAGAAGACAGCCGCGGTACTCACCGCCGTCCTGCGCGGCTGCGCCGAGCACGTCGCGCAGCGCGCCGACCTGCCCGCGATCCTGGAGGCCTCCCGGCAGCGCGACACCCCGGGCCTGCTGCGCTTCCTCACCTGGTCCGCCTCCTACCACCAGGCCGAAGCGGTCCGCCTGGAGCGCGAAGCCCGTACCGCCCTCCCCGCACGGAAGGCCACCGAAGCCGCCTGGCGGACCGCCGCACAGTGGCTCGCCCTCTCCCCGCACCCGGTCCTGCTGCTGATGCTGGCCGACCGCCCCGACTCACTGACCCAGAAGATCAGGGGATTGCAGTGGTGCGCCCCCTACTGCGTCAGCGCGGCCGCCGAAGAGCACGAGCGCGCCCGCCGCGCCCAGGCGGAAGCCGACTCCCTGCGTGCCCAGCAGCTCAGGCGCCCGCGCGGCCGCCGTCCGTCCCTGGTCGGCACACCCTGACAGCCGGAGGAAAGCGCAGGTCAGGGGCGGGTTCACACCCCTAGACACACTATTATTGGAAGTGTGAGAGAGGGTGCCACGGACCGCCCCGCCCCCTCTCGCACCCGACCCCGACCGAAGGAGCCACCGTGCCCGAGGAGTTCACGTTCGCCGCCAACACCGGCTCGTTCGGCCGCCGGGTCCTTGACCGCCAAGATCGCAGTACCTGCTACGGGGTCGTCTGGCAGGACCCGAACGGCGTCAACGCGTGGGTCGCCGAGTACCCCGGCAACCGCCCCGGCAGCGGCGGCGGCATCCCCGGCTTTGCCAGCCGCACGTGGGCCGCGCGCTTCCTCTACCGCTACCGCAAGCCCGAGCCGTCCGGTCGCCCCTGACCCACCGCCCCTCACCCACGCACTCAGCCCGTGATCGCGGGGGCACTTGACCACGAAGGAGCCCGAGATGGCCCCGAGCACCGGCCGGCAGTACGCCCGCACCCTCGAAACCGGCGACCGCTACATCACCGCCGACGTCGACAACAAGCGCCACGAGGTCACCGTCTCCACCGTCTCCGAACACCTCGACGACTCCAACTCCGTCTACCACCAGCACGCCGACCCGGTCCGCTACGCGCACCACACGTACTCGGCCGTCGTGCACGTCACCTACCGGGCGCCCCGCTGCCCCCACGGCCACGACTGGCGATGGTGCGAGCGCCGCCCGTGCGTCGACTGCGAATGGCCCGACGAGATCGACACCGCATACATGGGCAACGCGCCTGCCCGCACCGCCTCGTGACCACCGGCACAGAGGAAAGCACCATGCCGACCATGCTCGAACAGCTCGCTACTGGGGAGAAGCACGATCCGACGATCCTCCTGCCGAACGTGTGGTCCAACCTGCTGCGCACCGTGGAGACGGTGTGCCCGTGCGGCAACACGACGAGCGTCCGCAACGGCGTCCTGACCACGCACGAGCCGAAGTCGACGTGGGACATGAACGGCACGCGGCGTGCGGTGATCCGTGACGCGTACGGCGTCGGGATCACCTGCCGCTACAGCGGACGGACCGTCACCCTGGTCGCCGCCCTGGAGCGCGACAGCGTTCTGACCCCGGCCGAGCGGCACGTCCGTGATGTCACGCAGGGACGGCTGGAGGCAGGCATCACGGATGCTGCTCCCGAGGGCTACGCCCTGCCGAAGCCGGTTGCTGTCCTGTTCGCGCTCGCTGAGGCCCACGGCTGGAAGACACAGCAGGCGTGGGCGCCCCTTGACGGGGGTTTCCTCCTGAACCTCCGCGTAGCTCGACCGGCCGACGGGGGCCGGAAGTGGCAGTACGACCTGCCCTATTTCGTCGCTTCCGGCGTCGCGCGCCGGACCCGGTCCGGGCTGTGCGTCACGCCGGACCGCAGGGGTCAGCACGACACCCCGTCCATCAAGGCCATCACGGCCGTGATCCGGGCCAACCCGGCTCCGACGGAGAGCTGAGGGAGGCGCGACGGGAGGCAACCCCGTAAGGCGGCGGCGTTCCCGGTTTCGCCAGCCACGGGTGGGCTGCCCGCTTCCTGTACCGCTACCGCAAACCCGACCCGTCCGGACGCCCCTGGCGCACCGCCCCTCACCTACACGCCCCACCCGCCCTACGAGGGAGATGTTCTGATCATGCGTTGGCTGATGAGCCTCGGTGAGCACACCCGCCCCGATGCGCCGACCTACGCCGAGGACCCCGCCCCCGACCAGGCCCGCGCCCTGGCCCTGGTCGACGACTTCGCCCACCTCTTCACCGTCCTGCAGGAGTGGCGGCGGGAGTACGGCGAGGAACTGACCGCATGGGCCGTACAGGTCGAGGCCGACGACATCGACAACCTCCCCGCAGACCTCATCGAGCAGTGGGAATGGGAGGGCGCGCCGGTCCGCCTCGACACCGAACGGGGCGGCTACGTGAAGGTGTCCGACTACCGCGAGGTACCCGTGCACCCGGGCATCAGTGCCCGAACCACCACCGGCCTCCCTCTGTGGACCGCCGCACCGTGAGCGGCCAGCTGCGGCCGTGGCGCCCGGAGGACTTCGACGACCAGTGCGAGACGTGCGAGGCACCCGCAGGCCAGCTGTGCCGCCCATGGTGCGACACCGGTTACACCGCCGAGGACGCCCGCCGGGAGGCCGAGATCCGCGACCAGGGCGCGCGGAGCCCCGCGCCGAGCACCCCCACCAGCCATCCGAAGGAGTGAACCTACCGCCATGACACGCGAGTTGATCACGCAGGAGCAGTTCGACGAGTTTGCCGACGAAGTGGCGCGGGAGCTGGGTACGCATTGCCGTACGGCCGACCTCACCGACTACGGGCGTGGTTTGGGGCGTCTAATCGTCGACGGTGACGGCCGCGCCCTGCGCCTGTGCCAGCCCGACGACCGCCGTCCCGACCGTCTGAAGATTCACGCCGCACTGCCGGACGAGACCAAGATGATCGCGCCGTCGATCGGGGTCACAGCCCGCAGCGGCCGCCACGTGGCCCGTGAGATCACCCGGCGGCTGTATCCCCTGCACGCCGAGGCCGCGCAGCAGGCCGCCGAAATCACCGCACGGCAGGAGGCGGAGGAGACCGGCCGCCGCGCCGTCGCCGAAGCCGTGGCCGGCGCACTCCCCGGGGCCCGGATCGAGGAGCAGTACCGGCGCACCCGCATCATCTGGCAGCACGACACCAGGCCGCCCGGGGAGCGCGGCCCCGTCCAGGTCGACAGCGTCACCGTGCTGGTGGGCCCCTCCGGTGAGGGGGTGCAGGCCGAAGCGTCCGGGCGCCCCAGCTCCGTGATTGCCATGCTGGCCGCGTTCGCCCAGGCGTCACAGGAGTAAGAAGCGCAGGTCAGGGGCGGGTTCCCTCTCAATCCGAAGACACTATTATTAGATGTCGAGAGCGGTTGCCGCCCACCGATTCCCGCTCCACCTCCGCAGACCCCTCCCCCAGAACGGGGCCGCGCCCGCCCGACCGGGCCGAGGGGCGCGGCCCCGACAACCGAACACCGAGGTGCTGTAGCTCAGCTGTGTAGAGCGCGGATCTTATAAGTCCTGAGGTCGCGGGTTCGAGTCCCGCCAGCACTACTCCAACGCCGCACCACATGACTGGAGCTGTGATGACCGATACCGAGGTCACCCCGAAGCCCGAGACGCCCGCCACCGTGGCGTCTGCCGTCCTGGCCGCCATCGAGGCGCAGCCCGACGTCTTCCACATGGACCACTGGGCATATCTGCCCGAGGCCCTCCGGTTGACCCCCGAGGAGGCTCCGGCATGCGGTTCCCAACTATGCGCAGCCGGATGGACGGCGCACCTCACCGGCTGGACGCTCGTGTCCCTGTCCGACGAGGAACAGACAGAGGTCACCGGCACGGACGATGACGGCGACGAGTACGAGACACTCGCCAGCGTCTACGCGGAGCGAGGCGAGGAGCGTCGCCTGATCTGTGACGTTGCCGCCAAGGCTCTCGGCCTGAAGCCCAGCGAGACGTTCTGGTACGTCGACGGGCCCACCGCCTTGAAGCGGCTTCGTGAGATCGCCGGACGCTGACCGGCCATCACCCGGCCGCCGCACCGGCGGCCCCAAGCCTGCGTAGCTCAGCGGTAGAGCGGCCCCACTTGCGGGTGGTCAGGGGTTCAAATCCCCTCGCAGGCACGCACATCGCATCCACCTGACCGCCCACCGGAGCACACGATGGCCGACACCGTCAGCATCCCGGCCGACGTCGCCCACGCGTTCACGGACGCATGGGGCACCACCGTCATCACGTCCGACGTCGCCGCCAGCCTTGGATGCACCGAAGTCGACGCCCTGACCGACCTGCTTCGCGCCCTCGGTGCCGAGCAGGCCGCCGACGAGTGGACTGACGCCCACGCCCAGGACGACGAGCCGAACGACCGCCACTTTCAGGGGACCGTGCCCGTGGACGCCTCACTCGCCGCCGACGGAATGCACTGGAGCCCCGACCCTGCCGACGCCCACGACGGGTGATGATCCGAACAGAACGAGTAACGAAACCGCAGGTCAGTGGAGGGTTCACACCTACACGGAAGACACTATTATTGAAGTTGTGAGGCGGAGAGCCCGCCCCTGCGCCAGGAAGGTCCCCATGAAGCGGTGCGAGTGGATGTTCCACAGGATCAACGCCGAGGGCGAGATGTTCGGGTACAACTACCCGCCCACCGGCATGGGTCCCTCGATCACGTCCGACGAGCCGTGCGCGACGGTCGAGAACGCCTCCGAGCTCACGGACCACGAGTTCACGCGGGCGGTGAGCTCCATGGTCACCGAGCACTGCGGCGACCCGTACACGCCCGTATTCCAGGGACGCGGCTGGCACGTCGAGATCCGGTCCGGCTACCCGCTGTGGACCACCACCTCATGACGTCCCCGGCGACCGGCCAGCGCGAGCCGCTCGTTCCCGCCGCCCGGCCCGGCGCGAGCGGTCCCTGCAACTCCGCGAGAAAGGCGCGCACGTGACCCACGCACCCCAGTCCCCCGAGCGTCTGTCGCACGCGGCGGGCGACACAGCGGACACCGACCGCCACACCATGCTGCGTGCCCTGCGCCGCGAAATAGCCGGCACCATCGGCCTGCTCGCCGACGAGCACGACTTCCGCGCCATGCGGCACTACCGCACCTTCGCCTTCACCGACTTCAAGGCCTACCTGAAAGCGTTCGAAGACCTTCTCAGCAGCCGCGCCTCCCAGGGCATGCGAACCGCGGTCGCCCTCTTCGACCCGCAGGAGTACGCCGACTTCTGCACCGACACCGGCCTCGACCCCGACAGCCCGTCCAGCCGCGCGAGCTTCACCGCCCAACTCGCCACCACGGGCCCGACCATCCCGTACGACGGCCAGCCCCTGGCCGACCTGATCCCGGCCCTGGCCGACGAAGCCGTCCGCCATGCCACCTGGGAGTACGCGACCGCACTCCTGGCCCGGCTCGGGGCCTGCGCCTCCTGCGGCGAGGACATCGGCCGGTCAGCCTTCGCCCGGGCATCGGGCTTGCTGGCCCGCATCCTCGACACGGCCCGGCCGGGCGAGCGGCACCTCGTCTGCAGCGTCTCTGCGGCACCGGAAACCCTGGTCGCCGTCCTCCACGCGGATACAGGCCCGGACGGCACGTGCCAGCTCGACGAGTCCGAGGCCCTTGAGTTCACCACCGTCCTGGCCCTCGGTCTGGCGACCCGGAGCCCCGGCGGGCTGGTCATGCGGAGCTCCGCCCCGAGCTCCCCGGACCGGGTCTACGGCTGGCGGCTGCGCACGGGCGAGTTCGACCCCCTCACCGCAGGCGAGGTCTTCGACGCCTACTGCACCGACACCGACACCGGCGACCTCGTCTCCCCGGAATCGGACGTCGACTACTGCGTTCCGCCGGACCTCGGACCGGACGCCACGCCGTCGGCCCACCGGCACTGAAAGACCTCGGCAACACAGTAACCCAGCAGGTCAGACGGGGGTTCACACAAACCTAACTCACACTATTATAGATAGTGAGCCCGGGCCGTCGCCGCGCCGACACCCGCCCTCCGGGGCGACGGCCCACCCCCTTCCCCCGAATCCAGTTCTCAGGAGCTTGCCGTGCAAGGGACCCCGATGCCGGTCATCGACTGGTACAGCAACAAGGCCTACCAGTGCCCGCAGTGCCACCATGACACGGTCGCGAGCCCCTCCCGCTGGGAGGTGTACACCTGCTGCAACTGCGCCACCCGGTTCGCCCGGTTCCCCCGCCTACAACGCTTCCTGCGCCACGTCGGCGTGACCTGCGAGTTCTGCACGGAGCGCCACCCTGTACTCGTCGACGGCGAGCCCTTCGGGTTCCTGCGCCGCCGCCACAACGGCGTCGGGACGTACGCGGAGCACCAGTTCGAGGCGTGGCTGTACGACACGGACGAGTTCGCCGACCATCGCGACGGCGTGGACTACCGCAGCACCCGCGCCAGCCGCGCGGAGGCCATGGCTGACCTTGCCCACTGGCGCAGCATGTTCGGCCCCACCGAGGATGACCTCAGCCCCGTCTTCGCCGTCGTGGCCGACGAGCAGTTCGACAAGTACGGACCGGACGTGACCGGGGAGCAGCGCGACGCGTTGCTCGACGGCACGCTGGAGGTCTACGGCATCGGCGCCCTGCGCGCCTTCACCCCGCCGCACCCCCGGCGCGGGCAGTTCTACGCCGACACTGTCACCTTCGCCTGGGGCCTGATCGCACCGTCGAGCCTGGAAGGCATCTACACCAGGGCGGCACCGAAGTCTCTGGCCGCGTACGCCCCGCAGCTCTGAGGTGTCGGGCGCAGACTCGCCCGCTTCCCCGTTTGTGCAGGTCAGGGGTGGGTTCACACACCCCCGACTTACACTATTATTAGTAGTGCGTCGGGGGGTGCCGCCACCTCCCCCACTTCTTTCACCAGGTGACGGCCCCCTTCCCCCTTCCAGCCCCAGGAGTTGCCATGCTTCGAACGCTGCGCCGCGCCCTGCGACCGGCACGTATCCGCATTCCCGCCCGCCGGTTCGCCGCCGGGATCGCGGAACTGCCGCCCACTGCGCGCGAAGCGCTCGGCACCGACGTCACGGCCGGGGAGGCCATCGCCTACAACCGCGTCCGTGTCGCCACCGCGACCGCCGTCGCCCTCTACCGCAGCGGATACACGCTGCCGATGACCGACGACGACCTGGACGACGCGGTGCTCGCCCTGGACTTCCCCTACTCGGTCCCGAGCGCGGAGACCCGCGCGTCCATCCGCGCCGCGCTCGCCGTCCTGGACGCCGACTACACCGTCGCCGTCATCCACTGACCAGCCATCCGCCCCGGCTTGCGGGCCGCCCCGACCAGGGCGGCCCGCACGGAAGGAGCCCGGTGTTCCTCGTCGTGCCCGACCCCGCTCACGGACTCGTCGCCGCTCCGCAGTCCTCCGACGACCTCACGCCCGTCACCGAACAGTCCCCTGCCGCCAAGGGGTTCGCCTGGAACAGCGAGATCGAGGCGTACACGCGCCAGGCCGACCACGACCCCGCGGCCGTGGACGACATCGCCGGCATGCTGCGTGAGCTGGGCCACTACGTCTTCTCCGTCAACAAGCCGCTGCCCAGGAGCTGACCGCCGCCCGGCCGGCCTCCGCCGCCACCTCCCGCCCCTTTGCGCAGATGGAGTTCCGCCATGCCCCGACGCCGCACCCAGCCGCAGCGGCCCGTCCGGTACGCCGCCGCCGAGCACGACGGACGCCACCAGGTCGTGGACCAGCTCCACGGGTACGCCCTCAGCAGCCACGCCACCCGCGCGGCCGCCGAGGACGCGGTACGCGAGCTGACCGCCAGCCCGACGGCCGCGATCGAGGCCGTCGAGCAACTGGACGCCGCCCAGACGGGCCCGGCCGCCACCGAGCACCGGATCCTGCGCCGGTACGGGTACGGCTTCAGCCTGCGCCAGGACGTAATGCTCTCCCTGCGCGGCGAGTTCAGCCATGACCGGCTGGAGACCCTGATCACCGGCGGTGCTCTGGCCAAGGTATTCAGCCCGGCCGGTTGGCCGTACTACACCACGCCCGAGCGGTACGCCCAGTTGTCGCCCCGCTGGATACGCGACGGCGACGAGTCGTTCCCGGCCGCCGACGTCGCCCGCCTCGAACGCCCCCGCCCCGCCCTGGAGCTGCTGCCCGCGCGCAAGCGCTACGAGCCGTGCGAACTGCACGGGATCACGCTGTGGCGGTGCCTGATCTGCGGCCCGCGCGAGCGCTTCGAGTGCCAGTGGGGCGAGTGCACCGCCAACCGCGTCACGGCCTACTGCGAACGCTGTGTACGCATGGACCCCCGGCGCACCTTCCCGCTGCCGCCCCGCCGAGAGCACGACTGGCCGTAAAACCGCAGGTCAGGGGTGGGTTCACCTCACCCAGAAAGACACTATTATTGATGTTGTTGGCCCTGCGGAACACCCCGTACGGCGGGGCCACCACCCCGCCGTACGGGCCCCCTCACCGCCACGCCACGGAAGGACACCGGCGATGAAACACGAGGAACTGGCCGCGCTGCTGGCCGAGCCGACCACGCCCCTGATGCGCGCCGCGCTCCGCGATCTTCCACCCAAGACCCTTGAGACGCTGGCCACCGTCGCCGACCATGCGGCGGAGCGGGGATGGCGGCAGGTCGTCGCCGACCGGGCCCGGGCCTTCGCCGACGAGCAGCCGGGCGACGGACCGCAGGCCGTGGCGGCGTACTTCACGACGACGGAGCAGCGGACGGGCAGCGGGATGTCTGTGGGATGGAGCCCGTTCATCGCGGCTCTCGCGCCCACCGAGGAGATGCCGGACCTCAGGCACACCGAGACCACGGCACGCATGGTGCCGGTCGGCGAAGCGGCGAGGGCCGAGGAGGACTTCGCGGACCCGAAGCTGTCCGAAGCGCTCCACCGGCTGGCGGCTCTCGACCCGCCCTCGCACGAGGACGTCCTGCGCGTCCACCTGCCGAGCTCCCGTGTCACCCGCATGAAGCCCTGACCGCCCATGCCTGCGGGGGCCCCGGCCCAGGGGCGCCCGCGCGGAGGTGCACCGTGCCCGTTCCGATCCTTTGCCACGTCTGCCACAGCGGCCGCTATCGGCCCGAGAGCCCGGGCACCTACCGTTGCCGCTCCTGCGGCAGCCCGGCTACGGAGTCGACGTTCCCCGTCCAGAGCGACGAACGGCTCATCGTGCTCGCGGGCGTACTCCAGATCCTCACCGTCCCCAACGGCCACCAGGTGATCACGCCCGACCGGCGCTGCTACGCCCCTCACCTGGGAGCCAGCCTGAGCCTCGCACTGCGGGTCAACCGGACACACCCGGTGTTCGGGCAGGCCGAGGACGTCGGCACTGCCGAGGACCTGCTGTCCGTGCTGGACGCTGACGAGCGGGGCCCCTGGGTGCTGTCTCCCGCGCAACTGGGGGTTCTCACCCGGGCCATGGACGTCCGCACCGCGCTGCTGCCGTCGGCGTCTAGGCAGTACCCGGACTTCGACGCGGAGATCCGGGCCGCCCGCACACGCAGCCGGCACCCGCGCGCCACGTGAGCGCCCCGGCTTCCCGACCGCCGCCACCGCGCCCGTTCGCTCCGGCCGGCCGCGCCCGCGCCCGCGTCGCCCGCATGCCGAACCGGCCACTGATCCAGAGAGGTTGAACCATGTCCGTGTCCCACAACGTGTACGCCGTCTACGGCGTCGTGCTCGCGCCGCCCCGAAAGCGGGAAGCGCTGGACGGGTCGCTGCAAGCCCAGACACACCGCCCCGCCAGCGGGAACCCTGCCGACGTGCGCGTGCAGCTGTTCACGGTCGGCGACGACGAGCACACCGTTCTCGGAGCGGGCTACGAGGAGCTCGGACCCAACACGTACCGGGCAGTTCCCTCTCTCCCGGTCAGCGCCGGGTGGGACGACGCCCTGCTTGAGCAGGTGAGGAAACTGGGGCTCACGATCTTGTCCGGTCCGTGCTGGCACATCGTGCACGACCTGAGCTGAGGTGAGGCCCGGACTCGTCGGCAGAGATCGCCATCCGGAGCACCTCAGACACCCCCAAGAAGCAGCGTTTGCGCAGGTCAGAGGGTATCTAGCCCCCACACCAGAACACACTATTATTACATTTGAAGCGAGGGGGCGACACCCCAACCGCCCCAATTCGCCGAACAGGCAAGGAGAAGGAGAGCCCCATGGCCACCGCCGTCTCGACCCAGCCCACCGAACCCGTCACGCACGAGGAGGAAGACGCGCCGCAGATCGTCCTGCTCGACCCGGCGCAGGTGGTGCGTGACGAATGCAACGCCCGCGAGGAGGACACGGAACCGGACGAGGAGCTGATCGCCTCCGTCAAGGAGATCGGTGTCGAGGAGACCATCAGTGTCCGGCCCCGGCCCGACGGCACGTACGGCGCTTTCAAGGGCTGGCGGCGCGCACAGGCGCAGAAGATCGCCAACGAAACCGCCGAACAGGACGGCCGCCCCGTACGCAGGATCAAGGCACACGTACGGGAAGACCTGGTCGGCCGCGACGGCTGGACTCGGTTCCTGTCCCTGGTCGAGAACAAGCACCGCGAGGGGATGAGCGAGCGCGACATCCTCAAGTCGCAGGAGCTGTCCCTGATCGACATGAGCGAGGTCGAGCGACGCCAGGCCGCCAAGGCTCTTGGTGTCGGCCGCAACGCCGCCAAGCAGGCCAGGGCGGCGCAGAAGCTCGACGACGCCACCCTTCGCCGGGCAACGGCCGGAGGCATGGACCTGGAGCAGACCGCCCAGCTCGCCGAGGTCGAGCACGTGCGCGGCGCGGAACGCCGCCTGCTGCGAGCGCTGGAGCGCGACCGCCAGGAGGGCAACGGCGGGCGCGGCCACTGGGACCAGGAGATGGCGCTGCTCAAGGCCGAGCAGGCCGACGACGACGCCCGGACCAAGGCCGAGGAGGCCCTCAAGAAGGCGGACATCCCGCTGCTGGGGCAGCCGGGATACGGGCAGAAGGACACGTCCAAGCCCCTGGCTGAGCTGACCACCCAGTTGGGCAACCCGCTCACGGAGGACAACCACAAGAACTGCCCCGGCCACAGCGCCCGGCTCGACGACGAGCACCAGCCCGTGTGGCACTGCTCCGACCCGGCCGCGTACGGACACAAGGTCCGACCCCAGCCGAAGAAGCCCAGGACGGAGGAGGACGAGCAGCGGGCGGAGGAGCGCCGCAAGGTCATCGCCTGCAACCGGGCCTGGAAGGCCGCAGCCGGTCCCCGTCAGGACTTCGTCGCCCGCCTGGTGCGCCAGAAGACCCTGCCGGATGCGGCCCGCGTCTTCGCGCAGGAAGTCGTGCTCACCCTCCCGCACTTCTACAGCTCCTGGACCGACAAGCACGAGTCCGAGACCGTCGCCCGCTTCCTGGGCATCAAGGAGCCCGAGAACGCGGACCTGACGGAGACAGCGGTGCAGTTGCCCAAGGCACGCGTCGTCAACGCGCTGTTCGCGCACGTCGCCGCTGCCTGCGAGTACGACATCCGCGAGCCCAAGACGTGGTCGAACCTCACCGTGCGGCAGGCCCGCTACCTGCTGCTCCTCGAAGCGCTCGGCCAGGACGACAACGGCAGCTACCGGCTGTCCGAGGTCGAGGACCAGGCGGTCACCCGCCACCGGCCCGACACCGCCGCCTGACCAGCACCTCCCCCAAGCCCCGGCCGGGCACGCCCGTGCCCGGCCGGTTCCCCAACCCCCCGCGTCACAGAGAGGCGAACCAGCATGCCCCTCACCATGGACGAGGTCCTCGACTTCATCGGCAAACTGCCGAATGCGATCCAGGTCGCGAAGGTCCAGGAGGCCTCCGCGCTGCGGCTCAGCGCGATCGACAAGGAAGCGTTCGCGGGCATCGTGGCCGGACGCCGGGCCCGCCTCAACGACTCCCTGCGCCCGGCCCTGCTGCGCGGCCTCACCGGCACCGTGCAGGAGCGCAACCGCACCGGCAGCCGCGCGGGCTTCCTGCTGGACGAGGAGTCCACCCGCATCCTGCGCCGCGACCCGCGCAACGGCGAGCCGGGCAAGCCCAAGTACCGCATCCCCGAGGACACGAAGCGCTTCCGGATCCCGGGCAGCGGTATCCCCGTCGCCTGCCTGGACGTGATCGAGGACGACTGACCGGGCCTGACGGCGCCGCCCCGGCAACGGGGCGGCGCCCGCACCCCGCCGATCAACCGGACGGGCCTCCCAGCCCTGCCCGCACGTGAAAGGCCGTCATGACCGACCAGCAGCAGGCCCCCGTCCCCCGACCCGGACGGCGAGGCCCCCGACCGCCCCCTGACCCTCGCCATGCTGCGCCATCTGGTCCGCAAGGACTGGAAGGGCTTGCCCGGAGACACGCTCGTCGTGATGTCCCGGGACGCCGAGGGCAACCTCTACTCGCCGTTCTCCACCTACAGCCTCGCCCGGTACGCGCCGACCCACAGCGACCTCGTCGGCGACGTCTTCCCGCTGCCGGAGGAGCTCAAGGCGGACCAGTCCCTACGCGAGCTGTACGCGGACGGCATCCCCGACACCGCTCTCCCCGCGCTGGTGCTCTACCCGCTCGGCTGAGCGAACGCCTGCGGGCGGGGCGGCCCCCGTCGGCCGCCCCGCCCGCGGGCCGCCAACTCCCCTTTTCCCGAGGCCTCTCCCTGGCCACGGTCCCCACGAAAGCGACGTGTCACCGCCATGTCCGCCCCACCACAAGCCCCACGGGAAGGACCGCAGGCCCCGGTGCTGGTCATCACCGACAGCACCGACGACGATCCGGTCGGCCTGCGGACGAGCCCAGTCCCCCGCCTGCACCTGCCATCGCCGTTGTTCAGCGCCGAGGAGTACCAGCGCGCTCCGCTCGTGCTCCTGGACGACCGCAGCTACACCGACTTCACGCTCCGCCACGTGCCGCACCGCCCGGGACTGATCGTCGTCCTGGTCGACCCCGACGACGGCACCATCTACCCCCGGGCCGCCGCCATCGGTGCCGAGGCCGTCATCCGGGCCGGAGACAACCTCAACTGGCTGCATCTGCGCCTGCACGACGCCACCGACTGCCGCTACGCCCACTGGGAAGCGCTCCTCGCCGGCGGTCCCGCCGACCCTCCCCCACCGGCCAGCAGCTGACCTCCGGCAGCACGAGCCCCCGTGGCACGCCCCCGCGATCCGAAGGAACTCACCCCATGCACGCGATACCCCAACGCTGTTCCCACCGGCCGCTGTCGGGCGGGCTGGTGGTGCCGTACGTGACCCTGATCCACGACGGTCACGCGGCCTTCGGTGTCCTCGACGCCGACAAGACCATCAACGCCTTCCGGCGACGCCTGTGCCAGATCTGCGAACACCCGCTGGACGAACGGTGCTTCCTGCTCGTCCGCCCGGCCGACGTCGTCAAGGGCTGCTCCCCGGAACCGGCGCTGCACCCCGAGTGCCTGCCGTACACCGCCGCGCACTGCCCGATGCTGAACGGCACCGCCACGCACTACCGCCGCAGCCCGGTCCTGGCCAGCCACCCCGCCGGACGGCCCTGCACAGATCCGTCCTGCCTCTGCCTGTCCCGCACCACGGACGAGGGGCACCCCGCCCGCAGCGGAAGCCCCGCCGACCGGTACGAGGCCTGGATGATCCACACCCGGAACTACCAGCCGGTCTCGCTGCCCGACCGGCCCGACGTGCCCTCCGGCATCAGCCTCGACGCCCCCGTCCTGCGCAAACGCGTCCTGCGCACCGCGACCCTCAGCCCGGATGCGCAACACCTGATGGACCTCTGGAACGCCCTGATGGGCGGGGCCTGACCGCCCGTTCCGCACGGAAGGAAACCGCCATGCCGATCAACCCGGACCCGGCCACGCCCACAGGCGGGGCCATCATCGACCTGGCCGACCTGATGGACAGCCTCCAGGAGCGCACCGGCGAATGGCCGGGGGCAGACACCGTCGACGTCCTCGGAGGGTGGCTGAGCCGCTTCAGCTTCGCCGTCGAGGAGAACCTCACCCCGCAGGTGACAGGCCGCGCGTGGGTGCTGCGCCAGTGGGACCGGCACAGCGACGATGTCACGCTCTGGTCCGACGAGGCCTCCGCCCTTGCGTCACTGGCGCAGCAAGTGCGCAGCGCCTGGGACGACGTGGCGGGCGAGGACGGCGTCCCGTTCCGTCCGCCCGCCGACGACCGCAGGGCCGTGGACCTGTTCTACGGGTCGAGGGAGGACATCGAGGGCTACACGCTGTACGACGCGGATATCTCTCGCTGCGTGCTCGCGCCCCGTAATCCCAGCCTCTCGGACGCCGAGGAGTGCGCGGAGGCGAACAGTGCGGCAGTGTTCCACGCGATGCGGGGGCCTGACGATGAGGGCCTGCCCTGCATGGAGATCGCGGGCATCCTCGTGTTCGCCTACCTCGACGCCGACCGCGGGGCCGTACGGGTCTCCGTTCATCTGGACACCATCGACGAGCAGTTGGTCCGGGCCGACAGCACGGTGCCGCTGCTGGTGGAGATCGGGGACGCCACGGTGTTCGACAACCTCGCCCCGCCGCCGGCCCCGGCGCAGCCGACCGGGTGGAAGGCACGCTTCCGGCGTCTCACCCGCCGTACCGCACTCTCCGGCGGCGGGAAGTGCCGACAGGGGGGTTGACCATCCCCTGAAAGACACTATTATTTTAAATGGAGCTGTTCGCATGGCCCCGTCCGTCACGCACGTGACCGGCACCGTCGCCGGTGGCGTGGAAGTCCGCTTCACCCAAGAGGGCATCGCTGTCTGCCGGTTCCGCCTCACCGAGACCCCCACGCAGTGGGATGCCACCGCGCAGAAGTGGCGTGACCTGGAGCCGATCCCCTACATCTGCACCGCCTGGCGGGACCTGGCCAGCAACGCCGCCGAATCGCTCGTCGACGGGGTCAGCGTCCTGGTCAAGGGACGCGTCACCGGGGTCAAGGACGACTCCATCTACCTGAGCATCGACGACCTCGGCATCAGCCTGCGCAGGCGCATCGCCTACACCGAGACCAGCCTGCCCAGTCCGATCGCCGCCCGCCCGGTCACCGCTCCTCCGGTCACCGCTCCCCCGGCGCCTCAGCCCGCCACCGCGTCCCGCACGGCCCCCGGGCGGCCGGGCAGCCCACCCGCCTGGTGGGAGCGAAAGCGGTCCGCCAACTGGTCCTAGCCCGGCCACTCCACCGCAGCCGATGACGGCCCCCCTTCCCGTCGGCCGCTGATCACTTGCCCCTTCGCCCGCCCCCGGCGCGGCACCGGTTCGCCTGCCGGTGCCGCGCCCTGCCCGAAAGGCCGGCCGCCCATGCCCGCACACGCCCTGTCCGAACGAGCCGCACGCGCCGCGCTCGCCGCCCACTTCACTCCAGGCCAACTCTCCGCCGGCCTCACCGAGTACACCCCGGCCGAGGTGTGGGACCGGCGCGTCCGCAGCGACGGCAGCGGGCGCCTGGCACACTACCGGCCGCACGAGGAACTCGCCCAGGCAGAGCTGACCTGCCCGTTCGTCATCCCCTCGGACGAGGAGTGGCCCACCTCGCTCGCCGATCTGGGGCCGGCCTGCCCGCTGGGTCTGTGGGTCCGCGGCCGCGAGCGACTGCCGCGGCTGACCGGCAGCGCCGTCGCCGTGACCGGCAACCGGGTCCCCACCGAGCAGGCCGTCGCCCGCGCGCACGATTTCGCCACCGCCCTCGCCGAGGCCGATCACACGGTCACCGCCACGCTCGCCTACGGCGTCGACTCCACCGCCCACCAGGCCGCCGCCGAGACCGGCCGGGCGTCCCTCGCCGTCCTGCCGCGCGGCCTGGACGGTGCCCACCCCCACGCGCACGCCCCGCTGCTGCGCTCCATCCTCGACAGCGGCGGTGCGGCCGTCAGCCTCTACCGGCCCGGCACCGAAGCCAGCGGCGCGACGCTGAAGGCCAGCGCCGCCCTGCTGGCCGCGCTCGCCCGGGCGGTGATCCTCGTCGAGGCCCTGGACCACGTCGTGGCGATGCACGCGGCCGAGACCGCGGTCGGCCTCCACCGGCCCCTGCTCGCCGCGCCCGCCACCGGCGACGTCCGGTCCAGCGGCAACGCCCGCCTCATCGACAAGCAGCTCGCCGTGAACAGCCCGGACCCCCGTCTCGCGCTCGCCCTGCCGCACGCGCGCGTGGCCCGCGCCGGAGACGTCGCGGACGGCGACCTGCTCCTGGCCGCGGTCGGGAAGGACGGCGCCGACTACTTCACCACGCCCTATATCGCCCACCCCGAGCCCTTCGACCCGTCGTGCAAATGCGGCGTGTGCTGCCTCGTCACGAAGCCCGGCGAGGTGGTGGTGCTGTCCCAAGGCGATCCCTGGGAGTCCTGCGACCCGTGGCCCGCCGACGACCGCCTTCTCATCGTCTCCGCCCAGCGGCTGACCGACCGGCCCCTCAAGGAGTGAGAGCCGCCATGCCCCGTACGACGTACACGCCGTCACTGCCCGGCCTCACCCCCGACGACGACCTGGACACCATCATCAACTGGGGCCTGGGCGCCGACTCCACCGCCTACCTCGCCAAGATGCTCACCGCCCCGGAGGCGCACGGGATCGACCTCGATCGCACCGCTGTCCTCTACATGGCCACCGGCAGCGAGTGGCCCGAAACCCGGCTCCTGGTCGACAAGTTCATGCTTCCGCTGCTGCGCGAGAACGGCGTGCGCTTCGTCCAGCTGGCGCGCAACGGGCACCTCCTGTCCGACGGGATCACGATCCTGGACGACTCCCGCCGCCCCGAGCAGCTCTTCGCGCGCGGGCCGTGGACGCTGTGGGACGACCAGGAGTCCGTCGGCACGGTGCCCCAGGTCGCCGGCACTCGCAAGTGCTCCCTGTGGGCGAAGGGAGACGTCGGCGACTGGTGGCTCAAGCAGGTCTTCGGCGGCCGCCCCTTCCGCCAGATCATGGGCTTCAACGCCGACGAGGAAGGCCGCCGCCTCGGCGACCAGGTCACCTCGAAGATGCCCGGGCGTACCGGGGAGTTCCCGCTCATCGACTGGGGCTGGAACCGGCAGCGGTGCGAGGCCTACCTGCTGGAGCGGTTCGGCGTGCACTGGCCGAAGTCGTACTGCACGTTCTGCTGCTTCTCCGCCTCCATGGGATCGCTGCCAGTCCACATGGAGCGCATGCGCTCCCACCCGGACATCGCCGGCGAGGTGCTGCGCCTGGAGTACACGGCGATGAGCCTCAACCCGAACGCGAAGCTCTATGGCCGCAAGACACTCCTGGAGATGTTCGACCCGGCCCAGCCGCGGGACCGGGCGTGCCTGGAGGCGTTCGAGCGCGAGCTCGACATGCCGTGGGCGCTCTACCACGTGCGCCGCCTGTTCCTGGTGACGGAGGACGGCAGGCGCCGGCCGGTGAAGCGCTCCACCGAGCGCGTCGACCTCGGCCGCCCGCACCAACTCGCCCAGCGGCTGATCAGCATCTCCGAGCGGCACGGCGTCGACGTCGAGCACGACCCGGTATACGGGCGCGCCCGGGCCTGGGTCCGGCCCCGCGCCAAGGGCTGGCCGATGGCGGAGGAACTCTTCGCCACCGCCCCCGCCCGGGTGATCGACAAGCAGGACCAGAACTTCGAGCAGTACTGGGACGCCCTCGTCTCGGGCTCCGCCGCCCAACTTCCCCTCACTTGAACCGCCCCTCACCGCCATCTCCGGAAGGACTTCCCGTGCGCGCACCCATGCCCTCAGCCCCTGCTCCTCCCCCGCGTCTCCGCCGTGCTGTACCTCGCCACGCCCTCCGGAGCTGACGTACGGGCCGCCATGCAGGCCGGACTCCTGGCCTGCATGACGACCCCGGCCCAGGGCAACGTGATCCCGCCCGGCGCCCTGTACGCGTGCGACAACGGCAAGTTCGGCAAGGGCTGGCCCGGCGAGCAGGCCTGGTTCGCGTGGCTGAAGGCGACCGTCGACCGCTACGGCCCCGAGCTCTGTCTGTGGGCCGTCGCCCCCGACGTCCCGATGGACGCCGTGGCCACCCTCGCCGAGTCTCTGCCCTGGCTGGAGCGCATCCGCGCCCTGGGCGTCCCGGCCGCGTTCGCCGCCCAGGACGGCAGCGAGCACGGCCTCATCCCCTGGGATGCGATCGACGTGCTGTTCGTCGCCGGCAGCACCGAGTGGAAGACCTCACCGGCCGCTCACCGGCTGGCCGTTGAGGCCCGGGAGCGCGGACTGGCCGTCCACATGGGCCGCGTCAACTCGCGCCGTCGGCTGCGCATCGCGCAGGCCTTCGGCTGCACCAGCTGCGACGGCACCTACCTCGCCTTCGGGCCCGACACCAACCTCCCCCGCCTTCTGGCCTGGATGAACGAACTTCACGCCACCCCCACCCTGTTCGGAGACGAATCATGACGACCCGCCTGCGCCATATCGGCGCCGCGATCATGGGCATCCTCGACCCCATTCCCTCGACCGTGCCCTCGCCGATGAGCGAGGAGGAAGGCGCCTGGGTCCACGCGCACACCTGGACCAAGGGCCTGCGCAAGATCGAGGACGCCTACCCCCGCGGCTTCCACCGCTGGTGCTCCTGCGAGCGCGGCATCTGCCCCGGCTGTGCCTCCGGGCACCACGACCGGTGCGTCAGCGCCGGCGGCCCCCGCGTCGACCAGCACGCCGACACCATTACCGACGCCCAAGGGTTCGTCGTCGCCGTGATCCGGTACGGACCGGGCCAGCGGCCCTGCCGGTGGCTCTGCCCCTGCCCTCACACGGCGGCCGTCGAAGAGACCGCCGACACGGGTCAACCCGAGCAACCCCCTGCCGCCCGGCACGCCGTCCCCGCGCAGCGGCCTGCAGCCACCCCGGAGGGACAGCTCCCCCTCTTCGCGGGCGGCCTGCAAGAGCACGGGGACGGGGAGGCACCGTGAGGTTCCCGGTCCAGGAGACCTTGCCGTTCGAGGACCTGCCGGAGGTACCGACCGCGTCCCCCTGGTGCCAGCGGTGGCGCGAGCGGAGGCACTCCTGGGCACATGTCCGCGACGGAGGCTTCGACGCCCGCCGGTACACCGTGGACGTCATCCCCGACGAGGAGCCCGCCAAGGGGTTCGTGCTCGCACACCATTACTCCGGCTCGTACCCGGTTATCTTCACCGTGATCTTTCCAACAGCCACGTCAGCCACATGCATGCTGAACTGGCCGGATCATCGGTATCCAAGGGGTGTTCGGCATCACAGGCACATTTGTCACGTCGTTCCGCGCAGAGCGGGCGACGCTGGCCCAGGACAAGACAGGGTGGGTGATCGTCGGAACTGACGACTACGCCCTCCACCGTGAAGGCTCGTTGTTCCTCGCAGGTCTGCGTGACGCCGGCCGGGCCTACAACACGGAGAGGACGTACGCCGGGCGGGCGGCGCTGTACCTGTCGTACTGCACCTTCCACCGCCTGGAATGGGCACAGATCACCGTGTGGCAGCTCGCGCGCTTCCTGCACTGGCTGGTGGAGGAGCCTCTGCCTTCGCGGGCCCGCGGCGAGGGCGGGCCGGAACGATTCCGCGACGAGAACACCGCGAACGCGATCGTAGGAACGGTCTGCGAGTTCCTGAGCTTCGGCGTACGTATGAAGTGGGTCGATCCTGAACTCACCGGGCAGCTGACCGAGCCCCGCTACCTGCGATATCTACCGAAGGGCTTCAACCCGGGCGAGAACGACCAGCACCGCACGGTCCGCTCGCGAATACTCAAGCTCCGGGGCGTCGACTCGGGGATCGAGTGGCTGACGGTCGAGCAGATCGCCCGCCTGATCGACGTGACCCGGCACGCGCGGGACCGCTTCCTGGTGCTCCTGCTGTGGTGCACCGGCATGAGAATCGGCGAGGCGCTCGGACTGCGCCGCGAGGACATGCACCTCCTGGCCGACTCGCAGGCCTTCGGCTGCCAGGTCAAGGGCCCGCACGTGCACGTACGGCGCCGCTTGAACAGCAACGGCGCGTGGGCGAAGTCGCGGAAGCCGCGCGCCATCCCGGTGACCAGCGAGCTCGGCATCTGCTACGCCGACTACCTCCACGAGCGCTCGGCCATCCCGCAGGCTGACTTCACCGAGCAGGTGCTGGTCAACCTCTTCCGGGAGCCGCTCGGACAGGCGATGACGTACTCCGGGGTCAAGGGCCTGTTCGACCGGCTCGCCCGGCGCGCGGACCTGATCGCCCGGCCCCATATGATCCGTCACAGCGCCGCCACCGAGTGGATCCGCCAGGGCACCGACCGGTCGGTGGTCTCCGACCTCCTCGGACACATGTCCGAGTCGTCCATGGCCCCGTACGTCCACGTCGACGAGGGATCCCGGCGGGCCGCGGTCGAGCGCGCGGACGCCCGACGCCGGGAGATGGCGCGATGACCATCGAGAGGACGGCCGCCGTGGCCGAGCCCCGCGTCGTCACGCTGCCCGTTGACCGCGCAGGGTGGATGGCCTGGCTGATCGAAAACACCGAGCCAGACTGGCGGCCGGACGAATGGGACACGGCGAACTGGCTGTTCACCGGCGATCCGGACAGGGACGAAACCGCCATATGGCGGTGCAACAGCGCTGGCTGCCACGTCGCGGTCCGCGCGACGCGGCACCTGTGCCGATCCTGCTACGAGCAGTTCCTTGAAAGCGGACTGAGCCGCGAGGAGTTCGCCAAGGTCGGCCGCCGGACACTGATTCGCTCCCTGCCCGGGGAACGGCCGCCGTGCTCGGTCGAGCGTGACGGCGTGCGCTGCGCCCTGGAGGCCCAGTCGCGAGGCGCGTGCACCCCGCACTACACAAAATGGCGCTACCTCCGGAACAGGGGGAGGACGACTCTGGCGCTGGACGCGTGGCTCCAGGTCGAGGCTGAACCACTCCCGCCGGGCACACCGTGCCTGGTCGGGGCCTGCGCCGGCAGCGCCCATGGCCGGGTGCCGCTATGCACGTACCACCGTGATCGCTGGCGCCGTCACCGGAACGAGACCGGCATGAAGGGCACGATCCACGAGGGCCTGGAGGAGTGGGCCTCCGTACAGCCGCCGTGGCTTACCGGCTTCCAGTTCTCGCTCGTCAGTCTGCCCGAACTGCTTCGCCACGAGCTGCTCTTCGCGCTGGCGGAACGTGACAAGCAGCGTCCGACCCTCAGCCCGGTCGGGATGCGGCTGATGGTCCGGGGACTCGAAGGCGTCTCTTCCATCGCCGAGCTCACGGACAAGAAGCTCGGCGACCTCGGGTACCTCGACCGCAACTGCGAGGCCCACTGGAACGACGTCGTACGTCTCGTACGTGGAGCCTTCGACCGCTTCCGAGGCATCGACCCGCTGGACCGGCCGGTCTGGGAGCTCGGCGACCTCGGCCTGCGCTCACGCACGCGATCCGGTGTCCGTGTGTCTTCGCGCCGGCTGGATGTGACGCAGATCCGGCAGGAGTGGCTGCGCCGCCTGCTCGCGGACTGGGTCAAGGAGACCACCCCCGACAACAACGACTTCCGGGTCACCTTCGAGGGCTGCTTGTCGGCATCGCGGGCCCTGTCCGCGCGACCCGGCGGCGGGCATGACCCCGGCACCCTGAAGGTCACGGACATGGACGCGGTCGTCGCTGCTATCCGCGACCGGAAGCGCCAGGACGGCACCGCCACCCTCGCCTACGGGTCCCGCGCCGAGCTCCTCGCGCACTTCTGCCAGTTGCTCGACTTCGGGCGGCGCCTTCAGATCCTTGACCATGTCGCCTCCGTCTTCGCCCGCCACCCGCACCACAAGATCCCGTATGAGGACCCCGCCGAGGACATGGCCGGCAAGGCCATCCCGGAGTACGTCGTCGCCCAGCTCGACGCCCAAGTCCACCTGATCGGCGCCGACTTCGTCTACGGGGACTTGGCGCCCGACGTGGTGAAGGCCATGCTGCGCACCGTCTACATCCTGCTGCGCGACACCGGCCGCCGCCCATGGGAAGTGCGCTGGCTCCGGATGGACTGCCTCGAAGCGCAGGACAACGAGTACATCTTGATCTGGGACAACCACAAGGCCCGCCGCAACCGACGCCGCCTTGAGATCGGCAGGGAGACCGCCTTTGCCATCCAGGAGTGGCTCGCGATCCGCCGGACCCTGAAGGTCCCCGCCCGCTCGAGGACCTTCCTGTTCCCGACGGCGCGCCACGGCTACGACGCATGCATCGACTCGGACACCGTCGCCAAGATGCTCCGGCGCTGGGTCGACGGCCTACCGGAACTGCTCACCGACACCGTGGACAAGGACGGCAACCTCCTACCGTTCGACCGCAGCCGCATCTTCGCCTACGCATTCCGCCACACCTACGCCCAGCGTCACGCGGACGCCGGCACCGAACTGAACACCCTGCGCGACCTCATGGATCACAAATCGGCAGATACCACCATGGGGTACTTCAAAGTATCGATGGAGAAGCGCCGCAGGGCCGTCGAGACGATGCGCCAGCACGTCGTCGACCGATCCGGCAATCCGGCGCCGACGCCGTCCGCGACCGCGTACGAGGCGCGCTCGGTCGCCGTGCCGTTCGGCAACTGCAACGAACCGTCCAACGTGAAGGCCGGCGGCGGCAGTTGCCCGATCCGCTTCCAGTGCTCCGGGTGCGCCTTCTACCGCCCCGATCCCTCCTTCCTTCCCGCGGTCGAGGACCACATCCGGGCCCTCAAGGCCGACCGCGAGATGGCCAGGGCCCTGGGAACCGCAGAGTTCGTCGTTCGCAACTTCAGCGACCAGATCGATTCCTTCCAGAACGTCGTCACCAGCCTCCGACGCCAGATCGAGATGATGCCGGAAGACGATCGCCGCCACCTTGAAGAGGCCTCTGCCGTGCTGCGCAAGGTCCGCGCCGCGGCACCCCCACCCGTCCTGCCTGTGCCCTCCATCCCCACCCGGAGAAGTACCGATGAGTGAGCCCCGCACCCCCGCCCAGGTCCTGCGCGAGGCGCGGCAGAAGGACTCGCGCGACAAGCGCGCTCGCGTTCTGTCCGTTGTCGACCAGCTGGTCGCGGACGACGAACCGGTCACCTTCACCGGGGTCGCCCGCGCCGCGAATGTCTCTCACTGGCTCGTCTACGCCGAGGGCGTGCGCGAGCACATCGAGGCCGCCCGTCGCCGCCAGGGCCGACACGCGGCCAACGACGCACGCGCCGGCGCCAATGCCCCGGCGGGGTGGAAGGTGGAGAAGCGACTACTCCAGGAGGACAACCGACGTCTACGGGAAGAGGTTGAGCGCCTCAAGGGCGCCGTACGTAGGAGTCTCGGCCAGCAGCTCGACCAATTCGGCGCCTCCGACCTCGGCGTCCGAGTCGACGAACTCACCGAGGACAACCTGCGTCTGCAGGGTGAGCGCGACGAGGCACTGGCCCGGGTCAAGGAACTGACCACGCAGCTCAGCGAGGTCGAAGACGATCTGGTCAGCGCCCGGACCAGTCTCCGGCGCATGATTCGCGCCGAGAACCAGGGCACCGGGCAGTAACGGAGGCGAAGCGGAAGTGGGGTGCCGCCGACGAAGCCCCCTGGCCCGACGCTCTTGCGGCGGCCAAGGAGCTTCGTGTGTCCCCGCGATCACCCGATCCGACAGGAGGAGAGGATCTCGTTGGGGCGGGCGGTACGGTGCCCTACTCAGATGTGAGCGGAGAGATGTGGCACACCGGCAGTGGAGTTAAGCGTGCGCCCGAATGGGCTACCTCGCACGCCAGGTACCGGGCACGTGGGCCGTTCAGGTGGTTATGGCTGCCTGGTACACCCGGCTGCTCGATCAAGCCATGGCCGCAGTGCCTCGCCTTGCGGGCTGCGCGGGCCGGGCACCGTTTGCCGCTGATCAGCTGAGACGACGCCCTCACCAGGCCCTCGGGTGGCTGGTACGCGTGAATGACGGGATTCTGGGAAGAGAGCGTCATCGGGCGGAAGTGGTTGCGATGTTCGCAGTGGACTACTGGCCCTGGGGCGAGTCGACCTGGAAAGACATCTTCACGGTCCTCTTGATCATGTTGGGGCTGTTGATCGCAGCAAGGCTCATCGCGTTGTCGGTGAGGCCACGGTGGAAGATCCCTTTCGGCGAGCGGTTCTGGCTCGGCTGGACGTGGACGGGATTCTTCCTGCTTGCCTGGTCAGCGACCGCATGGAGCGATTTCGCCATGGAGAGTAGCGCAGGGGCTCCAGCATGGACGGTGGTGACACTGGTTGTCGCCGGTGCGGTGCTGGCCAGCGTGCTCGCCGCAGCCTTGCTGCTCCTCCTGCCGGGCCGGCCCAGTACCACCACCGGCGTCGCTCTTGCCACCGGCGTCGCTCTCGCTGTGGCGTTCGCAACCCCATGGATCACAGTGGTGCTTGCGCGCGCCGTGGTTCCTACACCTGCAGTGAGCTACGCATCGGTGTCCGTCGTGACGGTTGAGGGGTTGCTGATCTTCGGGCTGGGGCTGGGCTCCAGGCTTCGGCTGGAAGTCACGGTCTCCAGAGGCGACGGTGCACGAGACAGCGCGGCCACCGCCTACGTTGTACAGCGCATACAAGCCATGGGGGGTAACAGACCTCGCGGGCTCAACGCGCCGGCCGGCACGGATGTCCTGACTCTTCCCGACCAGGCAGTCTCTGCGATACCCGATGATCGCGGGAAGATAGTCGCCGCTGCTCTGGCCATGCTGCGTGCCTTGGCTGCGATCACGCCTTGGCGAGCGAGGGTGGTGATTGTTGATGAAGGGACGGCGACCGTCGCTCTGTCACGCAACGGCAGTCAGCTGGACTCGACGCTCCTATTCTCGTCCGAACTCGGACTTGACGGCGACCGCCGGCCGCAGACGAACGGCGATGGGAAGTCTGTGGAGCATGAGCTTCTGACGGCAGCTGCCGCGTTCGTCCTGCTCAGACTGAGCGAGCGCCACCTGACGTTGAAGCGAGGCCTCAACGGCGCGGAACACTGGCGCAGCCTCGCCTGCCAAGTGCTGGCCGGTACTCCGCCGTGGAAGGACGACCCTGGCGCGGCCGAGCAGTTCTTCGCAACCGCAGTGGAAAAGGATCCCGGCAATGAGGCCGCATGGCTGGGCTACCTGTACCACCGGGCCGGGTGCAAGGTGGGCACCGAAGACGGAGAACGCCGCTACGTAGACCGGCTGCAGCAGCTGGTGAAGCGTCTGAACACACGCGAGGAAGCCGATGCCTTCGTTCCGCTTCGCATGCGAGCCACGTACGCGCTGATCGCTGCTCGGTGGAACCTTGCGCTCCTTCTCGACCGGGAAAACCGGGTCCGGAGGAAGGAGAGCGACGAAGGGGACCGGCAGAGGGACGTCGCGCTCCAGGAGCTGGGCCAGCTCGACGAATTGGTCAAACGAGAAGAGGAATCCACCGAGGAGGGGGCAAGAGAGTTCGCTGAAGAGATGAACCGCACCGTTCGGATCTTCAGGAGTGCCGCTTCAGGCACAACTGCCGCCACGACACAGCCTGACAGTGATAAGGACGGCAACATTTCCCTGTCCAACTACTACCTACGTGCCTGCCTACGAGCTGAGAAAGGAACACCCGAAGATCTCAAAGCGGCTGTAAAGGACCTCGATGTGGCGCTAGGCCTAAGCAGGCTGCGCAGCACGGTACCGTCCGACCCCTCACTGGTGCTCCTAAGGAGCGATCCACTGAGGGGACCGGAAGTGATGGCCATGCTGGACAAGCCCCGTTTGTCTGACATTGCGTTCTTCGAAAAGCACGCCGACCAATTGGAGAGGGACGGCATCCGCTACCCCGACGAACTGCTGATGCGCACGGTCAGCGATAACGGTAAGGAGTTGGCAGAGTCCCTGGGCGTGCCGAAGAGCACCATGGACGCGATGCGACAAGTCTGCTGGCTCGTCAAGTGCTGTCCGGACCAGGACCAGGCTGTCGCCTGGACCGACCTTCTCACGCGTGACGGCATCGATACGCTCCAGGGCTTGGAACAAGTATTCCAAGATCCAAAGGAAAGGGAGCGCCTTCGTAAGCGCGCATGGACCGTCAATGCATCGCCGCTAACCGACGAGGTTCTTTGGATATGGGAGTACCGACTTCGACGGGGCCTACCCGTGCGCATGTGAATCCTGCCCAAGCACGGACAACCGGAGAGGTGCGGTCGTGGTGTCAGGCCCGGGGCCACCACACTCCGCCTCGTCCTGCTGCCGAAGGTCAGCAGCAACCAGCAGCCAGAGCGCCACCTGTCCTGTCGTAGCGAAGCTGGCAGATCGTGCGCTGCTGACCTGGTGGGTGCCATGTCGTTTGGCATCGCGGGCTGGTCTTCTCATGACTGCCGAAACGGATTTCCAGTCCGGTCAGTCAGCCGGGGGCTCGGCGAGGTCGACGAGCATCTGGGCCAGCTGCCTCATCGGGTCCCACTCGCTTCCGAGCGGCTCCCGGTGCGCTTCGGCCTCGGCCAGCATTGCCTCGATGCGTCGCTGGACGTATGCCTTTTCACTAAGTTCGCCCTGGTAGTCGTCCATGGAGTTGATGTGACTCTTCCAACGGACTGGGATTAGCTCACCGTCGGTCCCGAGCAGGCACTCTCGTCCGAAATAGAATTCCACCGAGCAAGCTCGGCCTGTGACATCGTCGAGTCCGGTGCCCGACGGACCGAGGGTGGGGTAGGACCGCGCGTAGTCCAGGTCTGGCAGTCGGCAGACCGCGTAGTGACCTGGCAGGAGGGTGCTCACGAGTTGTTTCTCGGCCTGGCGGCCAGCTGTGTCGTTGTCCAAGATGCCGATAACTCGGTTCATGACGCCAGCGGCCGCGAAGCTCCGCATGTTCTTGACGACCTGGTCGGTTCCTCCGGCTGCCTTCGAGGTGTCCAAGTCCCAGAACTTGAAGTAGTTGGCGATCTCGGGGCGGACAAGTCGAAGGGCTCGCGGTAGGACGTGTGAGTCAAATCTTCCTTCAGTGATCACGATGATCGGGCCGGTGCTTGCCGTGATGAAGCTCAGCTCCCGGTTGGCCTGAGCAGACAGGTCCTCGGTGCTGCTGATGTAGTCCGTCGCCAGCAGCTCCGACAGGTCCATCGTCATTATGGCCTGAGGGTCTTGGCCGTGGAGAAGAGCACTCAGAATAAAGCGAGGATCGTCAGTGCCGTCTTCAAAGTAGAACTCCAGCTCCTCGATGCAATTCAATTCCACCAGGTCAAGGTCCTCACCCTTCTCTTCCTCATCTTCCTCTCCCTTGAAGTCGAGCTCATGGCGCGCGGTGCACCCCTTGATGTAAGCGGCAAGTCCGGTGAGGATCACCTGCACGCATGACATCTCGTGAGGTGTCCCCTGAACTCCGTGGGCTGGGCTGACGAGGAGGATGTTTTCGTCCATCCCATACTCCCTCAGCTCCGACCTGCGGATCTCTGCCATGGACCGAACGCTCGCCTCAGGCGTAAAGCCCATGAGCCTCAGCCTGGCGAGGACGGTCTCAACCGTGGTTCTGTAGCCGAAACGCTCGAATCCACCGCTGTCATCATCGTCAGCCGCCCCGATCGTCTCCAGGCGCGCTGATAGCTCCTGATCGGCTGGGTTGCGGTTGAGCTCATCGATGGCCCGGACCCATTCCTTTTGCATGTACTTGTCTTCCTCTTGGAAGACGGTCATCAGCCGGGACGGGAACTCGTTCTTGCCGGACAAGATCTGCTTGTCGCCCAGCCGCAGCCGCCATCTGTCGCTCATCAACACCTCCGCATCCATGTTCCCTCGCGTCAGGTGTGGCCGCTCACGTCTGCCGAGGGTGAGACAACGGGAGCATATGGAAGACACCTGGCCTCCTTGCGGAACCGGGGCTCCAAGCTGCATGTGCCTTACATGCCTGATGCGGTCTGCAACGCTTCTACCAGTGCGAACACTTGACAGCTGCAGATAAACCCGGCGGTCAGCCTCTGCTATGGCCTCCTCGACGTGACCGGCATTCTGCCCCGACTCGTGGGCGTGCTCACCCTCGGAGTGCCGATGCGGCAAGCCGTACTCACCGGCCCTTTCCCTGACCTACTCCCTTCTGCGCACGCGCTCAACGCGTTGACTCACTCGTACCGCTCGCCGATGGAGCGCTCAGTGAGTCGACCATGCTGGCCGTAGGTTGACCGACTGGCTCATAGCGGAACAGCGTGCCGAATATGTGCGAGATGGGGCTCTTACCATGTGGTGGTGCTGGCTGTCCTGAGATTCCCCTTTCTGGGAGTCTGTCGCGGCAGTGCACGTACTGTTCCGGTGTGGTCATGCTGGCGCCGATGCACGCGGAGATCGTGCGCGTCCCGGTGAGCGATGAGCTCGCCTACTGGACGGTCCTGGCTGGGCCCACCCTGGCCGTAGTCGGCGATATCGACGATCATCTTCGTCACCTGCGATTCGGCCGGGCACGCGAGGAGTCGACGATCAAGACCTACGCCGGCCACCTGAAGCGGCTTCATGTCTGGTGTGACGAGCGGGGACTCTCCAGGAGCGAAGCGGCTTTACGCCTGTCGACGTACGTGATGCGCCTGCGGACCACACCCCGGGCGACCAGTGGCCGCGGGTACGGACGGCTGCCGGAGGAGTCGACGCTTGCGCCGGCTCTGGCCGCGATCCACGGGTTCTATCTGCACTTGGCCGACCTCGGGCGCGTCGAGGCCGCCGTCATCGACGCGCTGTTCACGACGGTCCCGGCTCAGGGCAGCGGCGGGACCGGCGTGGTCAGGCCGCGCATCCGCGTCGGCTCTCGGCCGAGTCACGCCTCGGCGCGGCGGCCGGCAGCGACGCACGAGGAGTTCACCGCTGTCCTGCGGGCGGCAGAGACCGCCCGGGACCGGTGCATGGTGGCGGTTATGGCCTGCTGCGCACTGCGGGTGGGACAGCTGGTGTCGCTGCGGCGCGAGGACATCCACTTCGTCCCGGTGGGCCGAACGGTTCCGGGGTGCTCCTACATCCAGGGTCCGCACCTGCACCTGCGGAAGCGGGGCGGGCATCCGAAGGGGGGGCCAACCAGAACCGCGGCACCGTCATCCTGCCGGTGCCCAGCCCGGTGGAGATGTTGTACGCCGACTGGCTGCGGGAGCGGATCGGCATCCGGCGAGCGGCCGACTGCCCGTGGGCCTTCGTCACCTTCCCCGGCCCTATTGGCGATCCGGGCGGCGAGGCACTCAGCGCCCGGCGGGTCCAGGACCTGCTGGCCAACCTCTCCGCACAGGCCGGCCTGCGGCACCTCCACCCGCACATGCTCCGGCATACCTTCGGCGAGACGGCCGCTGACCTCGACATCGCGCGGGACGTCCTCCAGCGCTTGCTCGGCCACAGCGACGTCGCCAGCCAGGACGTCTACCGCACGGTCGGCGACGCGAAGATCGTGATCGCCGCCAACGCCGTCTCCGAACAGTTCTTCGGACCGTCATGACCTCACCGGCTTCGAACCCGCTCCCCAGTGTTCCGGTGCCCGAGCCGGACTGGTCGTACCTGGTCGAGCACGGACTGGATCGCGCGACCCTTGAGCTGCACTTCCCGCTCGGCGCCGACTGGCACACCCTGCGCGCGTGCGCCCACCCCGCCTGCGATCGACCCGCGGACAAGTACCCCTGGCTGTGCTGGCAGTGCTGTTCGGCTTGGCGGAAGGCCGGCTCGCCCGGCGACGTCGCGTCCTGGTGCGCCGCTGCTCCCGCGCCTCCCGCGCGCCGGGTGTACGGCGAGAAGCGGTGCGCGGTCGCCTGCCCGCGGCCAGCGGAAGCGAGCGGTCTGTGCAAGAGCTGCGCCAGTGCCCGCAAGGCGACGGGACTATCGGTGGAGGAGTACCTGGCCACCGGCCCGGCTCCGCGTCCGGGCCTGGGCGAGTGCGTCGTACGGGTGTGCTCGCGCTGGGCGGTGCAGAAGGGTAGGCGGTTGTGCTTGCCGCACCAGCGGCAGTGGGCCGATGCCGGCAGGCCCGACCTGCCGCAGTGGGCGCTGACGGCTCCGGCGGTCTACACCACAATGGGCCTCATCCCCCTCGGCGACCTCGGGGAGGCGCTGCGCATCCAGGTCCTGCGCGGCTACGAAACCCAGCTGCGGCAGGGCGGCCGCATCAGCCCCTCACAGGTCAAGGCCGCCATCCCGGCGCCCGTGGGAAGTTCGGCACCTGGAGTTCGACTGCGTCCAGTGGCACGACGTCGACATCGAGGCGCCCGACGGCAGCGTGCAACGCCGCCGCTACCCGTTCCTCCTCTACTGGATGCAGAAGGTCCGCCGACGCCACAAGCTGCCGCTGCACCTCACCGACGTCGAGGTGATCACCCGACAGCAGGACTACCTCCGTCGGGAATTCCCGCAGTGGTTCGACGCCGACGGGCGGCCGCTCTCGCCGCGGCTCCTGCTGTTCCCCACACCGCGGCTGTCGCGCGCGAACAAGTTCGGTGAGCGTCCCTACGACAGCAGCACAAGCGGTTACTGGCTGGACGTGTGGATGGACCGCATCCCCCGGTTGATCGACGAGCACGGCCAGGACTTCGACCGCTCCCGCGTCTTCCCCTACGCCTTCCGTCACACCTATGCCCAGCTGCGTGCCGATGCCGGTGTGCCGCTGGAGATCCTCCAGGTCCTGATGGCTCACCTGGAGCCGTCCACGACGCAGATCTATTACCGGGTCTCACATCCGCGCAGAGTGGAGGCCGTACGCGCCATCGCCTCCAAGTACCAGTTCGACATCTCCGGCGGCCGGCTCCGCGCATGCGGGCCGGCCGACGACCTCGCCGACCGCACCCGCGCCGGTGTGGGCCAGGTGCCGGTCCCCGGCGGGACCTGCCACGAGATGAACAACGTCCGAGCGGACGGGCACGGCTGCCCGGTGTACTACCGGTGCTTCTCCTGCAAGTTCTTCACCACCGACTTCACCCAGCTCCCCGAACTGCGCCAGCTCCGTGACACCAAGGCCGAGCAGCTGGTCCGCCTGGAGGCCGCCTACGGCAGCCTGCTCGTGCCGGGGCCGCTGAGCCAGGCGAACACGGAGCTTCTGCGCCAGGAGCTCGTCCAGATCGACGAGCTCATCAGCAAGTGCGAGACCGACCTCGGCTCGCTGACCGAGGAGGACAAGGCCACGGTCGAAGCGTGGCTCCACAGCCGGGACCGGTTCCTCACCGTGATCCCCGTCGCCGCCGTCCTGGCGGGCCGCCAGCAGCTGGCACAGCCGACCGTCGACCCGATCCTGCTGACCGTGGAGGCAAGGTGACCGGCAGCCGCAGCCCGCAGTGGCAGGTATCGAAGGGCCTGGCCCCCGAGCGCGCGACTGTCCTGGACGCGGGCCGGCAGGCCGCCGCGGCTCGCCGCCGTGCGGACAGCGAGGCGTGCCGACAGCGCGTGCTGGGCGTCATCGCCAGTATGCGCAAGACCCGCATGGGGCTCTCCGACGCGGAGATCACCCGGCGCGCCGCGGTCAATCCCCAGTACCTGCAACGGCACCGGGACCTCAAGGTCGAGGCGGAAGCCGTCCGCGCGCACCTCGCCGACGACCGGCCCCGGGCCGCGGCCGCCGCAGCAGCCCGCCAGGACGCGGGCCTGGCGGTGGAGAACCGCATGCTGCTCGAACAGAACACAGCGTTGCGCCGGGACCTTGAAGCAGCGAGAACCGAGCTGCGCGCCGTCCGCGTACGCGACCTCGCCGCCGGCCTGCTGGGCGACCTCGCGTCAACGCCGAACCGAGATGCCGAGGTCGAGGCTCTGCGCGGGGAGCGGGACCAGGCCCTGGCCTCGGTTCGACGCGCAGACACGGAACTGCTGGCACTGCGCAACGTCGTTCAACGCCTCATGGTGGAGAACACCCGGCTGCTCGGGAGCGGGCATCAGCCGTCCGACGACAGCTGAGCCTCAAGGCTGCGACCCGACATACTCCTGCGGAATAGCCCGTGTCTCGGGACAGTCGGCATTGGCCCTACCCTCCGAGCGAGGCTTGGATAGCGTTCGCCGCAACTCCGGTCCCAATAGCAGTTGCTGCTTCGAGTGCCCAACGACCTGCACGACGGAGTCGGTTCAGGGTCTCCGGTTCGTCGCCGCGTTCTGCTGCTTCAACGGCGGCGCCGACTTCAACCACTGCAATATCATGCTCGCTCGTCGTCGCCTGCTGCCGTAGTTCCTGCCTCAGGATCTCCAGTTCTCGCGCCAGTTCGGCAAGATCAAACTGCGGGCGGTAATGCTGTTGGGTCTGCTTAAATTCTAGATCATGAGCATGAGCTTCGGGCCCCACAGCCCCCGCCTGCCCCGAGATTTCATACTTGTCTCTCATAATTACCTCCTGGTGGCCTCGTTGTGAAATCAGGGACTTATGCATTTCGCGAATTGCGCGAGGCGTGAAGACCGCACCATCGCCAAACCAGTTTGACTCTTCATCAAACTCAAACAGCGCTGTTCCGCCGGTCCGAACCCTCACGCTCTCCACGACATCGACTGCTTGCTCGACCTGAGATCTCCAGCCCTTTACTCCCACCTTGAACATCCATTGAAGATACTTCTCCTCTGGCAACTTCCCCGTCTGGTCGTCCACTGTCACAGTCCACGCTGAACACACGACTGGATTAGGATCATCAACCCCTGCAAGGCCACTGGCGGCGCCAGCCACAAGGCACCATCGCGGTCGACCCGGACCGTAGACCAGAGGAAAGTCAGGCGGGATTTGAACGAGGATGCCCGTCAGCTCTCTCAGTCGCACAGCCCCAAACCTTTGCATGCGGTCAGCAATGCGGTCATATACGCCTGGAGTGACTAGAAGCGGAAACCCTCCGATAGATAGCTCATCCGCACTGTAGCTTGACGCATAAATAGACTGAACATGATCGCGCAGTCGGCCACCGAGCGCTAGTGGCTGCAGATTCAGATCTTCGTTCTCGTATCTGGCATGGAACCCGTAAGCATCATCCAGATGGGCACGGGTTTGCTCATCACTCACCTGGAGGATTTCATTTGGATCCGGCCTCTCCCGCAGAGAGAATCGTCGAGCCAACGCCCCTTTCCCGACGCTGACCACATTCAGCAGGCGCATCCGGCCGTTAAATTCGGTGAACCTCACATCACCAAGGCCTAGCAGGGCTACCGTCCGGTGGCGCAACTGCCTCAACTCGACCCAAGTAAAGGAAGGCGTGAGCAGCACGTCTTCATTTGATGTCCAGCGACCCCTGTAACCAGCACTACCGATATACCCGGGATTCCTGCTTACGTATTCGATAAGCTGTACATCCTGGATAGCTACCAGCGTGCCAGGTTTGAGTTCTTCTTCGCGAAGATAGGATGGGCTGCCAAGCGCCTCCCAGAGCTCGTAAACGCGATCAAATACCCTTGGCGCCTCTCGCCTCTTTGCATTCCATACGCTAAAGTCAAATTCAAGCTCCTGCAGAGAAGGAAGGCTAAGATATTCGGCGAGAGTAGACACAAAAAGATTGCGCCTGTCAACCGATCCTGCCGGGCGAATCCCTAGTGCTTCCTCAGCCAGCGCATGCGCCAGGCGTTCATACCTTGATTTCATGCCACCTCGCTCTGCGGTTGTGGAATTGATCCGCTCGGAAATAGTCGGGGAAATGTCCAACAGCAGGTCGACCAGCGGCGGTTGCAAGCTGAGCAAGAAGCGTCGCGCCTGCCCCACGAACGGCCAACAGGCCATGAAGCCCTCGGCGCATCACAGGCCCGCCGAGTCGATGGCATATGCGCCTCACTGCCGGGCCACGAAGATCGCCTGCGCTGACGACCCATGGCAGCTACGGAACCTGCACGGCCGAAACAGAGGGGGACGGACACTAAGCACCTCGACGGGTAGAGACTCACAAGCTCACCACCCGAGCATGCCAGTTGATCACACTGTCGCGCCGATGCGCTTCAAGATCTCCGGCAGTGTCGCCTTGTCTTTCGCCGATCCGATGCAATCGAGCGCCGCACCTGTCAATCACACCATCAACTCACAGGTATGCCCATTACCTTCCGAGTAGAGCCCGAACTGTGCTCGTGGTCTCCGGGGCCGGTATGGCTCTTTGCCCCTGTCGTTGATGATCCGGGGGGTGCTGCCGGGGCACCCCATGTTGGTGTGGGTCTTCTGCTGGCTGAGGTCTCTGGGTAGAGCGAGAGCTCGGCTGGTGGACAACGGACAGGAGCGAACGACCCCCATAACGCGGTCCAGGGGTTCGCCTACCTCGGCCGGACGCGGCCGCGCCGGCTGGCGGTGCTGCCCGACGCCACCGTCAGGTATCGGTCGGGTCGGCGGAGCGGCGCGGGCGGGACCAGAGGCTGCGCCGCTGCGCGGCTCTTTCAGGCTTCGTCAGCGCGGGTCCGTTCGGCTCGGTGCTGTGGTTCTGCTGCCCGAGCACGGCAGCACGCACGGCTTCCCAGTCTTCGGTCCGCCACCACCCGAAGAGGGCGGTGGCGGGAATGACGGGGTGCTGGAGTGTGGCTACGAACTCGCGGCGCCCGTACACCGCCGGCGTACGCTGCGCCGGGTCGAGCTTGCGTTGGTGGTTGACGACCAGGGTTCCGCGGCTGACCGGCTGGTGCGGGCGCAGCTGCGGCCAGGTGCTCAGATGACGCTCTAGATCGGCCACCAGCGCTTCCTTGGCCTGGCCGCCTTCAGACTTCACTTCGACGAGGCGTGCATCCTCGCCCCGGATGGCAAGCAGGTCCGCGGACTTCGTGCCCAGTTCCTTGTCCAGGTCGGTGACGTCGAAGCCAGCCGCGCGCAGAACGGCCGCGACGGCGTCGACCAGTTCACTGCCGGTGCCGAACAGCAGCCCTGTCCGTATCGGCTCGGCCGCCTCCTTCGCGCGCTTCTGCTCGGCGTGAAGCCGGGCCTTCTCGGTGGCGTAGTAGCGTTCGAGTTCTTCCAGCGCCAGCCGGGCCGAGGACTCGGCGGTGGTCTCCAGGTTGGGGTCGAGGCTGTGCGGGGAGCGGACCCGGCGAAGAGCGCCTGGGACATGCGCGGGCAGAGCTCGCTCGACGAGCCAGCCGACCACCGTGTTCCAGTTGATCCCGTCCGGAAGGATGTACCAGATCTGCTTGCCGTCGCTGGGCATCCAACGAGCCACGACCGGATCACCGAGGGTGTCCACCATGATGGGGACGAGCTCACCCTCCGGCTCGTAGACGGTGGTTCCTGACGGCCCCTCCGCCGCCAGGGACCGCGGGGCCATCGCCCACCAGGGGCCTTCACCGGAGCTGTTGCGGATCCGGAGCGCGAGGTCCTGGTCGACCGCATCGAGGCCCGGGACCAGAGCGATCTCCGAACCGGACCCGAGGCGCTTGCCGGCGATCGAACTGTCAAGGCCGCGGAAGTACACGTGGGCGACGTCGGCACCGAAGACCGAGTTGCGCGGCTCGCTGTCCGCGTCGCCGATCGTGGCGATGATCAGGGCCGTCTCACCGCGCGAGGCAGCGCCGTCGAGGAATCTCGTGAACTCGTCCGCGCCCCGCCCGCCGAAGATGCTCGGGTTGATGGCCGCAGCGCAGGTGCTGGTGTCCGTCCCGAGCCACCGAGGGTCGGCGCCGGCCTTCTCCCAGGTGATGCCGTCGTACTTGTGAGCGGCCACCCACTGGTCCCGGAGGGTTTCATGCGCGTCCGGATGCGGCTCGGGGAACTCGGCGGGGTTCCGGACGGCGACGTGGACAGCGACGAGCCCGCTCGGGGCAGCGGAGGGTGCCATGCGATCACCGTAGTGGCAGGCGCAGTCACCACGAACACCCCGGTGTCGGGCGACACTGGCGACACCGCCTCCTGCTGCCGGCGCCTCCGTTCTGGACAGCGGCGGCAGTCCGGCGCTGAGAAGCCGATCCTCAAGCCCGGCGGCGGCCAGTACGGTCGCCGCCGACCGCGTTCGAGGCCTACGGGAGAGTACCTGCGTGCTCCGGGAGGCGGGCGCCCCAGGGGCCGGGGGCCGGTCAGGCCAGAGGGCGCCGGGCGCGCCCGTGCGTCTCAGTCTGCGGGGAGGCTGGAGATCAGGCGCGGAAGGTCTGCGGGCTCCAGGGCGTCCCACGGGAGCGGCTGCGGCTCATAGTCCCCGTCCAGCACCAGGATCTTGACGCCGACGGGGACGCTGCCGTTCAGGGTTCTTCGGGTTCGATCTCGACCTCGAACTGGACGCGCAGCGTCCTGGGCGGAGAGCACCTTCCCCGGGCCGGGGCGGCGGTGGGTGACGAACACCGGCCCGCGCGAGCCGGACGACCCGACGCCCCAGTCGCTCAACGCATCGACTCACAGATCACACATGACGCGACCTGGGAGGATGCCACCTTCCGGTGCGCAGAAGGTGCCGTACCGGCAGTCCCTCGAGTTGAACAGGCTCGTCCTCCTGGACGAGGTGAAAGCGCCGGCCGAGAGCTGGTTCGCGGCCCGATGCTTCCGCCAGGCCCACACTCAGGGCATCCGCGGTATCCTAGCTCACAGCGACCCACAGCCGCGCCTGCGTCAAACGCCGCACGGCCCTGAACCGCTCTTCCCTGGGCATGTTGGCACCATTTACCAGGCTCTGAACATGCACTACCTGCAGCGGACCCGAGCCAGAACCCTCACCGTGCTCCCAGACGGGTCCGTTCTCGCTAGTGGAGTACGCGCGGGTTCCCATCGGACGATCGACGACCGCAAAGCCGCGTCTCAGCAGGTAGATCACCACATCAGCCCGCCCTAACCTCTGGCGTGAGATATCCGCAGTTACTCGCAAAATCTGCGAGCGATCGCTGTAATATGCAGCCTCGTGGCAGATTCCGAAAGTCGCGTGCTGACGCTCGTTCGCCCCGCGCCGGAGCCGACCGTGCCGGTGGACCCGGCGTCGGTGTCGGTCGAGACCGGGCTCGCGGACGTCGTCACGCTCCAGCGGCGCCGTCAGGCCCGCATGTCCGCATACGACGAGGAGAGCTTCTTCCTCGACACGCTCTCGGAATACCAGTGGGCGCGCGACGCGGCTGGCCTGGCGCCGACGACGCTCGACGGGCTGATCAAGCCGGTGATCGAAGTCTGTGAGTACTACGGCACGGTCCCCTGGCAGCTGACGCCCCGTGAGGTCGACAAGTACTTCGCGGGCCCCGGCAAGCGGGCACAGTCGACACTGCGCGGAAAGATCAACAAGATCGACGCGTACTTCGCCTTCCTCGAGCAGCGCTACGCGGGCGAGGTCATGCGCCGCTTCGGCGCCACCGTCGAGTCTCCGATCGACCCGTTCAACCGGCCGCGCCACCGAGGTGACTTCGGGCTACGCATCCCGCCGTCCCAGACCGCGACGAAAGACTTCTTCGCACGCTGGCGCGACGAGTTGCCGAACGCACGGAAGTACGCGGTCGCCTGCCGCGACTACGTGATGACGAAGATCGCCTACCTGTCGGGAGTGCGCGCGGCGGAGCTGTGCGGGGTCTGCATCGGCGACATCCACTGGGAGCACGGCCAGTGGGGCCGGTTCGTCGTCCTCGGAAAGGGCGCCCGAGGCTCAGGTCCCCGGCCGCGCGAGGCGTACCTCTTCCAAGAGGGCCGCGCCCTCTTGTGGTGGTACATCGAGGAGATTCGGGGCGAGTTCGGTGACGACGCCGAGCACCCGCGGGCGCCGCTGTGGCCATCGGAGCGCAAGTCGAAGGCGATCGCCGATCTGAACGTGCCAATCGCGCCGGCGATCGTGCCTTCGACGTTCCGGAGGGCATTGCACACCGCGGCCGCGCACTACCTGACGGGTCCGGTCACCGACCTGTTTCCGCACCTGTTGCGGCATGCCTGCGCGACCCACAACTACGAGCGTGGGATGACACTTTGGGAGGTCCAGAAGGTCCTCGGACACGACTGGGCAACTACGACTCTTCGGTACATGAACCCTCGGGAATTGCATCAGGCGGGCGAGAAGCCGCAGGTCGCGTGGTCACGGCGGGAGACGGAAGGACTCCGTACCCTGCACGAACTGGCAGCCTGAACAGGTGTGTTGCCGAGATGATCCCTTCTGATGCATGATCTGCTCTCCAGAAGGGATGGTCTGGAGTGGTGCATCAGCGCATGGCGGCCCTGGCGGGGTCGGCTCATCTGGAGCTTGTCTCCGGCGTGGTCCAGTTGCGTCCGGAGGACGCGATGTTCGACGCGATGCTGACTAGCTGTTTTCCAACCGTCGGGTGTTCGATGGCGGTCCGTACGGTGAGCTTGATCGGGTGATCTGCTGGCGGGAGCGGGCATGAGGACGGGGCCCCGATGCCTAGCGTGTCGGTTGTCTACGCCGAACTCGCAAGGAACAGAGCCCCGTTGTGCATCACGGTACCGTCTGTGCACCTGATCGTCCGCTTCCGGATCTGCGGTTCGCCGCGGAGTGCGACTGTCTCGCCCATCTGTACGGCAACGCCGGCGACCGCCCCTTGCGGTCCCGGTTTTACGAGTCAGACATGACGGATGAGGAGTGGCAGGTCATCCGGCGGATGATGCCACTTCCGGGCTGGCTGTGCGGGCGCGGGGGCAACCCGGAGGGCTACTGCCACCGGGAAATGTTCGATGCGGTGCGCTATTTCGTGACCAACGGGATCAAGTGGCGGGCGATGCCCGCCGACTTCCCGCCCTGGTCAGCGGTCTACGCCTTCCAACATCGCTGGCAGGCCGACGAACTCCTCGACGTCCTCCATGACCGCCTGCGCGAACAGGTCCGCCTGGTCGAGGGCCGGGACGATCCCGAGCCGACGGCGGCGATCGTCGACTCCCAGTCGCTGCGCGGCGCGGCCACCCTCACCGGCGAACGCCGGGGCTATGACGGGGCCAAGCTGGTGTCGGGCTCCAAGCGGCACATCGCGGTGGACTGTCTGGGCCTACTCCTGGTGGTGATGGTGACCGCCGCCGACCTGCAGGACCGCGACGCGGGCGTGACCCTGCTCAGTGCCGTGCGCCGCCTGTTCACCCGGGTGCGTCTGGTGTGGGCCGATTCCGGCTACGCCGGCGCGCTGGCCGACTGGGCCCGCGAGAAACTCGCCCTGAAAGTCGAAGTGGTGTGCCGCACCGACGACATGAGCGGCTTCGTGGTGCTGCCGAGACGGTGGGTGGTGGAGAGGTCGTTCGCGTGGCTGGTCAACTGCCGTCGCCTGGTACGTGATTACGAACGCACCGCCGCCGCGCACGAGGCGTATGTGAAGTGGGCGATGGTCACGCTGATGACGCGCCGACTCGCCTCAGCGTGAGACGGCGGTGAAGCAGCGGCCGTCGCCGGCGGCCAGCCACTCCCGCTCCACGAGCCGCTTGAGCTGCACACGGACGCCTTCGTGCCGACTGCGGCTGGCGCCCTCGCCGAACAGGGCCCGCACCACATCGGGCACCCGCACCGGCCCGTCCGCGCCCGACACGAACTCCACGATCTTGGCGTACAGGCCGGGCAGCCGGGCCGGATCGGCCCCCTCGCTCCACTGCGGCACATACCGCGAGGCGGGCTCCGCCCCCGTCACCGCCTGCGAGGACTCCCCACCGCCCTCCGCAGCGGCCACCTCGGACGCATCGTCCGCCCCGGTGGCCCGGCCACCAGCCCTGCCCTCGCGCAGTTCCTGTTCAACCTCCTCGAAGACCTCACCGCCGATACGCCAGCGCGTGACCTGCTCTTCGACCTGGGCCGCCTCCCGTTGCAACACCGCGATCCGCTCGTGGAGTTCGACAGCCCGGGCTTCGAGATCACCCAGTCGGCGCTTGATGACAGCAGCGGGCGTGGGCACGGCGGACCTCCAGGCTCGACGACGAGAACACCGGCACCCTGCACGCCCGAACCCGAAGATCACAAGCTGCAAACAAGCAGGTCAGACACGTGATCGGTTGGAAAACAGCTAGTGAGGGGCTGGCGGGCTCAGCAGAAGTCGCGAGGGCTGAAGGACGAGACGATCGACCCGAGGGAACGGCTGATCCGCCGGTTTCTGGAGTTCGCGAACGAGTACCCGTGGCAGTGGACGCCGGCCCACCTGGACGAGTGGTCGGCATCTCTGACGAGCGAGAAGCATCTGGCGCCGTCCACGATCCGCAGCTACCAGGGTGACGTCCGCCTGTTCAGCGAGTTTCTCATCGACGCCCGATACGGCTGGGGTCCGGCATGTGAAGAAGCATTCGGCACTTATCCGGTGGCGATCTGTCACGAGTGGAATACCCTCCCTCACCTGCAGGATTACGAGGGCGAGCCGGAGGCACGGCCGTTCACAAGGGAAGAGCTGCAGCGGTTCCTCGACTATGCCGACGACCAGGTCGCACGCGCCGTGAAGGCCAAGCGCAAGGGTGCTCTCGCCGCCTACCGGGATGCCACCCTCTTCAAGGTCATCTACGGGTGGGGGCTTCGCCGGACCGAGACTTCCAAGCTCGATGTGGTCGACTTCGGACGCAATCCGCAGGCCCGGCAGTTCGGCCGGTACGGCACGCTCAACGTCCGCTACGGCAAGGCGAAGAAGGGCCAGCCGCCGCGGCGGCGGAACGTGCTGTCGGTGATGGACTGGGCCGTCGAGGCGGTCGCCGACTATGTCGAGAACGTCCGGCCGCGATTCGGATTCCCTGATCACCCGGCTCTGTGGATCACCGAGCGCGGGGGCCGTCTCCAGCCCGGCTCCATCAACGACCGGTTCGAGGCATACCGGGACGCCCTAAAGATCCCAAAAGATCTAACTCCCCACTCAATCCGGCATTCTTACGTCACGCATCTGACCGAGGACGGAGTCGACCGCCGGTTCATCCAGCAGCAGGTCGGCCATGAGTGCGACAGCTCCCTGGCCATCTACACGCACGTCAGCGACGACTTCATGAACACTTCCCTGCACAAGGCACTGGCTCCGGCGTTCGCCGGGGCCTGACAGGAGGGATCCCGGCGATGGCCGCCAAGCTCGATTACCACTGGCACCTGCGCAAAGTCATGGCGGACCGCGGGATGTTCTCTACCACCGACCTCATCCCTCCGCTCGCCGAACGCGCTATCAGCCTGTCGTCGAGCCAGGTCTACCGGCTCGTCGTCGAGCGACCGGAGCGACTGAGCCTGAAGATCCTCATGGCCCTGCTCGACATCCTCGACTGCACCATGGACGACCTCATCGAGCCCATCGCGGCGGCGGGCGCCGTGAAGAAGCCGAAGAAGGCAGCCTCCGGCGGCTCGGCACCCAATACGGAGGGACTTGGCGGGCTGCGGCCAAAGCGGGCCCGGATCAGGGGCGTTGACCGGTCATGACCACAGCGGACCAGCTCGATCGCGCCGTCACCGACCCGATCGGCCTGATCACCGACCTCGTCGCCGACGTCGAGAACGATCTCGACAGCGAGACCATCCGGACCGTGGTCACCTCGGTCGCGGGCGGCCGCGCGAAGTCGCGGAACGTGGCCAAGAACCTGGCGATACGGCCTGCCGTCCTGACCGACGGCCGCTCTCCGGCGCCCCGGGCCGTCGGCGATCTGCTCATCGAGCTCCGCAAGGCCGGGGCATCGGCGATCGCACCGCCGGTCTGCGCCGAGTGCGGCAAGAAGCTGCGAACCCTGCACCGCAAGGGCCAGGACTGGTACTGCTCAGTCTGCGGTCAGGAGAGGGCCGAGTGCACCACCTGCGGCAACATCCGACGCGTCGGCTTCCGGGACCGCAAGGGCCTGCCCCGCTGCTCGATGTGTCCCGACCACGACGACCGTGATCCCGTCACCGTCGTCCACGAACTGATCACCACGATCGCCCCGGGCGCCGACCGTGACGCGGTCGCCGAGGCCCTCCGCCGGACGGCACCCCACCGTCCCCACTATCGCCAGCGAGTGGTCTGGGCCCTGGAGGACAACCCGCGCCTGCTGACCGGGGAGGGACATCTTGCACCGCAGCGCGCCATCCTGAAGTTCATTGACCTGCTGCACGAGGCTGGTGTCGCCGGGATCGTCCGGCCCGCCTGCCCTCGCTGCCGCCGGGTGGTCCACATCGACAAGCCGCTGGACGGGCAGCGGGTCTGCCGCAACTGCATCGCCAAGTCCCGCTTCGAAGAATGCGTACGCTGTGGTGCCCGGCGCGAGCCGGCCACCCGCGACGCCGAGGGGCGCCCGCTGTGTCCGAGCTGCCTGGTCAGGGACCCGGCGAACCTGGAGACCTGCATCGTCTGCGGCGAGTCACGCATGGTCAACTCCCGCACCGCAAACGGGCCGATCTGTCCGAACTGCCGTCCCTTGCCCGAACTGCTCTGCTCGATCTGCGGCCGCACCGCACCCTGCATGCTCTCGAAGCTCACCGGCCTGCCCCGCTGCGGCGGCTGTGACAGGCGCCAAGCTCACTGCACTGTCTGCGGACGAATGCGTGGCATTCACTCCGGCACCGCCGACGCCCCCATCTGCGGCCCCTGCACCACACCGGACGCTGAACTCTGGCGTCCATGTCCGACCTGCAAACAAGCCGAGCGGCTGCACGCGCCGGGTCCGTGCCCTCGCTGCACACTCAAGCATCGGCTCCACGAGATCCTCAGCGACGGCACCGGCTCTATACCCCCGAAGCTGCAGCCCCTCCACGACGCCCTGGCCAGCGCTGAACGGGCCGGCACCGCGATGCGCTGGCTTTCCAAGGGCATTGTCTCCACGGTCCTGTCCGATCTCGGCTCCGGCCGCCGTCCCCTCACCCACGAGGCCCTGGACGAACTGCCTGAAGACAAGGTCGTCGAACACATCCGCAGTGTTCTCGTCGCCACCGGCGTCCTACCCAGTCGGGACGAGCAAATGGTCCGTCTCGAACGGCACGTGAAGAACCTCGTCGCCTCCCATACGACGGCCGAGGGACGGAAAGTCCTGCACCGGTACGCGACGTGGCACCTCCTGCGCCGGCTTCGCCGTCGCAGCCGCGGAAAAGAGATCACGCACTATCAGCTCACGGTCGCGCGACAACATCTGCGGGCGGCCGTCTATCTCCTGAACTGGCTCGAGGACCAGAACCTGACCCTTGCCGCCTGCCGACAGACCGACCTCGAACGCTGGATGACCAGCGACGACGTCCGCCTTCGCCAGGAGGCAGGCCACTTCGTGCGCTGGGCCCTCGCCCAGAAGATCGCCCGGGATCTCAGCTTCCCGGCCGAGCGATGGAACGGCCCCTCCCAGGCGATGGACAACGAAGCCCGCTGGGCCACCGCCCGACGCCTGCTGCACGACGACACCCTCAAGCCCGAAGACCGCCTCGCCGGCCTGCTGTTGCTCCTCTATGCCCAGTGGCCCGCGGCGATCTCCCGGCTCACCGTCGACCACATCGAGGAGACCGACGCAGCCGTCCGCATCCGCCTCGGCGCCGTCCCGGTCGAACTTCCGGCACCCGTTGCTGAACTCGCCCTCCAACAAGTCGCGGTCCGCCACAGCCATGCCGTCCTCGCCCGAACAGACTCACCCTGGCTCTTCCCCGGAGGCCAGCCCGGCCGCCCGATCAGCGCCTGGGCCATGGGCGAACGACTCCGCAAACTCGGCATCCGGCTGGCGGAAGCCCGCTCGACCGCACTCTTCCAGCTCGCCACCGAGCTGCCCGCCGCGGTCCTCGCCCGCACCCTCGGCATCGACATCACCGTCGCCGTCAAATGGCAGCGAGCCGCCGCCGGAGACTGGGCTGCCTACGCCGCTGATGTGAGCCAACGAACCAAGGAGCATCCGGCCCCATGATCCCGACCACTACCGACCAACCTGCGAACCGCAAGCAGCCCACGGCTACCGGACCGACCACGAGCCAGGAGATCTACCTCATCACCGGAATCCCCGCGGCGGGCAAATCGACGATCGCCCAACTGCTGGCCGAGCGGCTCCCGAGGTCAGTGCACGTGCGCGGAGATCTGTTCCGGCGCATGGTGATCAACGGCCGAGCCGAGATGACTGCCGACCCGTCCGAGGAAGCAGTACGACAACTCCGGCTGCGTCATCAGCTGACCGCACAGACCATCGACAGCTACTTCGAGACCGGCTTCACCGTGGTCGCCCAGGACGTCATCCTCGGAGAACACCTTGCCAGGATGATCGCGCAGATCCGCAGCCGCCCTCTCCACGTGATCGCCCTCACCCCACACCCGGACGCCATCGCCGCACGCGACACCGCCAGATCCAAGACCGCCTACGACGCGTGGACCATCGGCCCCCTCGATCACGCTCTGCGGCAGGAGACACCTCGCCGCGGACTCTGGATCGACACCTCCGAACAGACCCCCACCCAGACCGTCGACGAGATCCTCGCCAGAGCCCCGGGAGAGGCACGAATCGAGCTCCGCAACACGTGATCCGCCAGGCATTCGGACACTTCCAATACCCGACTCCACCGTTAGCGACGGCTCACGCTGACCCGGAGCTCGCGAATCTGGCGGCCAGCTCTCGGGCGGCCCAGCGACTGGTGATGGACAAGGGGAACCTTCGGTGAAGTGGAATCTGCGGATGGTGGCCGCCCAGCGGGACCTGTGGCGGCCGACCGAGGTGCTCGCCGCCTTCCAGCAGGTCGGGTTCAACCCATCGCTGAGCAAGGTGGCCGCACTGTGGAGCGGCACGCCGGTCACGGTGCGCCTCGATGACCTGGACAAGATGTGCGCCGCACTGAACTGCACGGTCGCCGACCTGCTCCAGGCCGAGCCGCTCGCAGAGGGCCAGGCCGCGCCGGAGTCCGGCCAACGGGCCGTCAGCGCCGGGGAACAGCCGACGACGGGCCCGGTGCGGCCGGTGCCGCGCAGCCGTCATGGTGCCGGGCCGCGCTCGCTCCCGCCGAGCTGAGGGCCAGCCAGTGACGGTGGGGCGCGGGAAGGGGCTGGCGCGGAGCTGCCCGGTGTGCCTGGGCTGGATAGTGGTGCACTGGTACCGGGTGTGCGACGGGTGCCGGCCTTGGGTAAGGAAGTACCCCGAGCGCGGGGTGTGCCCGCGGTGCCGGCACGAGGCACACCTCAACACTGACGGCCTGTGCAAGCCGTGCCTCATGGCGATCCGAGTTGAGGAAGACGCCGAGTGGGCTCTGGGACTGGAGGACGCGCGGCCTCGTCCGGTCCAGCTCACGGTCGGCGGCACCTACGGCGACCGGTCGTCGTCGGCCCGGCCGCTGCGCCGACCCATCAAGAACGGACGGGGTGTGGGGGTCGAGTGGTGGACCAAGCTCAGGCGGCAGCGCGCCGCTCCCGCCGGGCCGCCTGTGCTGGAGACCCAAATGCGCGGTCAGGTTCCTCTCTTCACCGTGCCCCGGGCATTGAGCGACGCCACGGTCAGCGCGATCGTCGGTCGGCCGGTCGTCGGGTGGGAGGAGGCCCGGCAGGTGATCGAGGCGATGGCGGCTGAGCACGGATTGACCGCGGGCTGGCGCAGCAAGGTCGCCGAGATGGTCCGCCTCGCCCTGGCGGTGCGTGAGGCCGAGGGCGCCGAGCGGCTGCCCGAGGCCATGCTGCGGGACCTGCCGACCAACGGGGACGCGGTCCGCCTGATCTTGCTGCGGGTTGGGCTCTTGGACGAGGCGCCCAAACCTATGCGGTTCTCCATCTCGGACCAGCCCGCCCGTACCCCGTACATCACCGCTCCGATGCCACTGCCGCCTCGGGCGCCCCGTCAGTGCGCCGACTGCTACGCCTGGATTCCCGCCGGCCGACGGGCAGGATTTGTCTGCGATCCGTGTCGGCACTGGCGGGAGCGGGCGGGGCGAGGCCGGTGCTGCCGCTGCGGGCGCGAGGGACTGGCCCTGCGCGATGACCGTTGCCGCAGCTGTCACCCCTACCGCCTCATCGACCAAGCCCGCCCGGCGTCCCGGCGGTTCACGCAGCTGGTGATCGCATTGCCGACCGGCAAGGGCGGGCCGTTCGAGGCGTTCCCGGTCGGCGACGGCCAGGCGCCCGACTACGGCGAGCACCGGCCCGCTCTGCATACGAGCCGCGGACAGGAACCGCTGTTCACCAGCCGGCGCGACTGGGCGCCGGTGCTGGCCCGGCTGCGGAGCATGCCTTCGGGTGAGCCGCCGTTGACCGAGACCGCCCAGTGCTTGCTTGAGGAGTTCACCCGCCATCGACCGGGGCAGCGGCCGGACTACCGGAAGAACACCCGCACGCTCACGATTCTCTTGTACTGGCTCGGCGCCGATACGGCTGTCTTCGAACGAGAGGTGCACGACCTGGCCCGGATCGACGTGAACCTCGCTGCCAAGCCCGTCTGCCAGTTCCTGCGTGCCCGGGGGCTGCTGGTGGAGGACCCCTCCCTGCATCGGGACGCGGATCTGGCGTGGATCGAGTCGACCCTCACCGCCCTGCCGGAGACGGTCGCGAGTGAGGTGGGCACCTGGGTGAAAGTCATGCGCGAGCAGGGCCGCCGCGAAGGCGAGCCCCGCGGGTACGACGGTATCCGCCGCTACCTCACCACGCTCCAGCCCACCCTCACCGCGTGGACCACGGCCGGCGTGAACTCACTGAGAGAGATCACGAAGGACCACGTCGAGAACGCCGTGGACGGCTTGTCCGGCTACGCCCGCCGAGGGCTGGCCACAGCCCTGCGCAGCCTGTTCCGCGCGCTCAAACGCGAGCGAGTGATCTTCCGCAACCCCGCCCGGGACCTCCCGGTCGGCGATCTCAAGGGGATCCCGAAGTCCGTCCCCTCCGACCTCCTGATGGGGCTACTCGACCAGGCGCCGACGCCGCTCGGCCGCCTCGTCGTCGCCTTGGCCTCTATCCACGCACTGCCCGGACACGAGATCCGAACCCTGCACACGACGGGCCTCGACCTCTCCCGTGGCACCCTCGAAGTACCGCGCGGGCTGCTGCGGCACACCCTCTACCTGGACGAGCTCACCCACCAACTCGCCGCCGACTGGACAACCTACCGCCATCTTCGGTGGCCCGCCTCGACCAATCCCCACCTGTTGGTCAGCCAGAAGACCGCTGTCGATCCCGACCACCCGGCCGCCAGTATCGGCACGCTGCGCGCGGCCCTCCCTAAGGGCCTGACCCTGGACGGCCTGCGCCAGGACCGGATCCTCAACGAAGCGTTCGAGACCGGTGATCCCCTACGGCTCATGCGGCTGTTCGGCATCACGGAGCAGACGGCCATGCGCTACGTCGCGGCTTCCCACCCAGAGCGTACGTCCCGGCTCCCCAAGTGATTCGCGCGTCGGTCAGGTACGCCCCGGCATCACAGGTAGCCGCTTGGTGTTCATGTAGGAGTGCGCATGTGATCAATCAATGTTGATCACTTGCAGGTGGCCAGGAATCTCTTGTACAGGCGGCTCAGACGAGCTCACACTCACGTACGCTCGGCGCCCATTTGGGCTGATGGCGACGTACCAAGGAATTCCATTTATGGGTAGCGTGGCAGTCGTGGATTTCGTAGCCGTATCGATCATCGTGATTGCATTGCTCGTCTTGTTTGCGATAGTTACGTAGGCGTATCGGCCGTCTGGACTAAGGGCAATAGCCGTTGGCGCATCAGCCGTGGATATAGTTGACGCGATGGCTTTCTTTTGGGTGTCAATCACGGCCACACCGTGGCGTTTGGGATCTTTACTATTACGGTAGGTGACGTAGGCGTACTTGCCGTCTGGTGATACCACGAGGCCACGCGGATCCCCGGGCAGGCGTACCATTGCAGTGGGCTTATTCGTTACGCTATCGATCACCGAGAGGCCGTTCTCGTCATGTGTTGCCGCGTAAATGCGACTGCCATCTGGAGCAGTTGCGATGGCCTCCGCAAATCCCGGTGTTCCGATGAGAGCAGTGCTATACGTACCGAGGTCGATTACTGCCATGCCGCCGCTACGACCGTAATAAATATAGGCTCGACGTCCATCAGGGGAAATGACGATGTCATCACCCGACGTCTCTTCAGTAATAGTGGTAACCGTGTTGGATTGGGTATCAACAACCGAAAACGCTTTTCCGATCACGTAGGCTTGGCGCCCGTCAGTGGTGAGGGCGATACTCTCTGGATCGCTTACGTGGGGAATGATGGCAGCCACCGAAGCGGTTGCTGCGTCTATTACTGAAATGCTTCCAAAATCTGAATCGAGTGCCGCCTCATTTGCGACGTACACTCGTCGCCCATCCGGGGATACGGCTATCCCTCGTGGACGTTCAATCGTGACAGATGGTCCAAGTTTCCACGACGGTACAGGAGAGGGTTTCACCTCGGAGGTCGAGTTGCCTCCACAAGATGGGAGCGCAGCCGACATCAAAACCACGCATACCAGCGATGCAGCAGTTCGCACCCGCCACCGATTTCCCGGAATTCCCCTGTTTCTACGCATGCCGGAAAACATACCAACGACCACGCGTTCGCGCATATCATGCTAGGCCAGACGGGTTTTCTGTTATGGAGCCTTCTGGGCCAGTGGGTGACCGCATGCTCCATTCAGGTTAGGTATGGGATGCGGAAAGGAGAATTCAGTGCGCATAGTCAAGGAAGGACTCTGCCTACACCGTTCGCGACTACATGACCCGGATTTGCGTGATACATCGGAGGGAGGACCCATGACGGTCTCCGCTTCCCAACCACGTCACTCGTTGCGCCTGAAGATGTCACGTGATTGGCCTCTCATCGGAGCTACCGTTACGGCTTTCCTGAGTTTCATCATGCTATTCCCACCTTGGCTTACCGGCGGGGAGGAGAGTGAAAACGCCTTCGGGGACAGCTTGCAGTCGGCTGGCCCGGCGCTCATCATCGTGATGGCGGTTGCCACGATCGCATTGCTGGGAGCTGCTCTGACAAGGATAGACAGGCGACTTCTGAGGGCCGCGCTTGTGCCGACCTCTATTCTCCTGGCCGTATACGTGGTCAAGGTTGCGGACGTCTCCGAACTCGCAGATTTGTACAACCGGTTCGCGGAGGGAGCCCTCACGACCGTGAGCGTCAGCACCGGTGCCGGGCTGTGGCTAGGGTTCGTCTTCGCCCTACTGACGTTGCTCTGTGTTCTCCTGGCCTTGGGCCTCAAGTGGGGGTCCGGAGAAACACTCATGTATCCTGCGGCTCTCAGGGAAACCCGGGAACCCAGAGACAGCACATCACGGGACGCCTACTCTAACTACCCACCGCGTCCAAAAGATCCGCCCGATGCGCCCCACGGACCCAGCAATGGGTGACGGGGCAAGCTCCATGAACGTGCCACGCAAGGCCAGCCGCACGCCTTTGAAGCGTTTCCATATAGCAGCTGCGGGTATGGCAACGGCTGTCATGCTGGCGGGCACGGGAGCATGCGGAGGCGAAGGCCGCCAAGCTACACAGCCCACCCGCACCATCACCCAGACGGTCACCGCGGGTGAGACCTCGACACCGAGCCCGTCTGTGAGTACAAGCCCGACTTCACAGACCCGGTATCTGAGCGATCTCACCCCACTGACTTCCTCCCAAGGCGTAGACACCAGCGCAGTCGAGATAAACGGTGAAGGCTTCGCCCGGAGCGTGACGCTGATCGCCAACGCTGCAGGTCCCGTCAATAGCGTCGAATACAACCTGAGCCGCCACTGGGACATGTTTTCCGCCACTATCGGGCTACGTGATGATTCCCCAACTGGAGGAAAGCTGACCTTCGAGGTTTCCGTTGACGGCAAGCAGGAATACAGCGAGACGGTTCCACTCGGAAGGTCACAGAAGATCGAGCTGGACCTGAGTAACGCGCTACGGATGAAACTAACCGTGACCTATTCCGGTCAAGACGCCGGGAGCAGTTACTACGGGTCCTGGGGTAATGCGCGCCTCTCGTCCTGACGATCTCCGAGGCACCGTCGTCGCGTGCTGCATTTACCTTGTTGTGGGCGTCAGCCGCATGCTGGTAGGCGCGGGCGATGGTTGAGTCCACCGAGACGTCCGAGATGATCAGTCCTTCGGCCTTGGCCCGCGCCTGCAGTTGCTCGAAGAAGCGGTGTCAGGTGCCGTCCCGATGCCAACGCCGGAACAGTCCGTACACCGTCTCCCATGGGCCGTACCGGCCCGGTGTTGCCCATGACCGCCCCCTGGTCGCCCGTAGCCAGGGGTTGTGGAACTCGTACGCATAGCTGAAGCATCGGTGGCTCGGCATACGGGTTCCTTCGTCCTGACCTCCAAGAATCTGTGAACCCGTGCGCTTCCGAACGCACCATCGCCAAGATCAAAGCCGACCACTCTGGGCACGTTGGCGCCGAAAGACGGCTCGAAGCGCTCGGCGCGCGCCCACGGCTTCCGGGAGAGCCGGGAGACCGCTGGCTGGCCGAGATTCTCCCGCAGATCGGCGCCGTAGCGATGCGCCACGGCGGCAATCACCGCTTCTGCGGACGGTTGTCGCGTGTTGCCGCTCGGCTGACGACGCTACCAGGGCGACGGGCTCGCGGCTGATGACCTCGCCCAAGGCACCCTTCCTTTCGTCGAGTTGACCGAGTTGCCTACCGCCTCCGACTGGTGCCAGGGTTGAAACGGCCGACGGCACTCCTTCCGTCACCTCGGTGAGGGCGGGTTCGATGCCCGGCGGTACGCGGTCGAGTTGCAGTCGGAGAAAGAGGCCAAGACCTTCGTGGTGGAGCATCACTACTCCGACCGGCCGGAGTAGTGATGGAAGTGTTGAGAGTAGGATCAGGGCACGAGGCACTGACCTGCTCGATAGCCTGCAGGAAGATCTTGTTGTTAGCTTCGGTGTCGTTGCAGCCCGCGTCGCCCGATCATCTGGGCGGTTGTCGCAGGAGACCAGCAGCGGGCACAAGCCGAACACGCCGTGTGGCGGCGCAGGCGACGGCAACCGGCGAGCCACACCATAATGCGTTCCATTCGGCCGGGCCGGTGAGCGTCTCGCGGGGCGGCAAACAATGTATTGCCAGCTTCCCTCTGACTCTCGCTCGCGCTCTGCTGGGGCTCCATATTCGAGTTCCTATCAGTTTACGAGCTCGACATGGCCGATCAGCCTAAAGGCTTCCGGAATGCTCACGGGCTACAGTTCTTGGGTACACCCCGTTGACCAGGAAGGGGGTCCGATGCAGAGTGCGGCGTCCAAGGACGTGGTCGAGTTCATCGGGCACAACCTCATCGGCAGAACTCTGACCTCTCAGCCGATCAACACGCGCACCCACGAGGGTCGCGTGGAGACGACGTACACGGACCAGACCTTCTTCAGCAACCTGGTCCAGCGTACAAACGGATTCGACTTCGACTTGACCTTGATCACGCACGGTCGCCAGTTCCACCTTGACGCCGAAGACCGCCCCGGTGCGGCCGCCGGAACAATGGACGCAGTCCGGGTGTACCGGTACGCGATGACCGAGCGCGTGAGCACGGGCCAGCTCCTCGGCTTCGCCCGGTACGTCAGCTCAACCAATACACACTTCGACCCGCTGGCGGGGACCTGCTTCCTAGTCCAGATGCGGATTGATGACGGCGCCTTGCTCGTCACCGAACACCAGGTCGGATATGGCGACTTTCCGACGCCAGACGGCGGCCGCAAACCGCAGGCCATGGACTGCCGCTATCGCTACCGCCTAGACGACAGGGGGGTGCTTTCGGTCGAGTTCGATCAGAAGTCTTTCGATGTAGACGTGAATTCGTTCGAGCGGCAGCCGACCAACGATCAGTTCCCCACTCAGGTCAGTCGCGAGCTGTTCGACACTGAGGGCGCGCCAGTCGGGAGCTAGCGGGCCCGAGGACCAGTTCTCCCACCACGGGCTCGATAAGGTCGCCCGCGCCGATCACCTCGGCGAATAGGCGGTCTGGGCACCCGCCGCCAAGCGCACATACTGCAAGGCCTAGTAGTGCTTGGTCAGGTTCACTCGCCGGTGGCGTGTCCGTTTGATCGCTTGTTCCGTTGACCTGTTGTGATGGGTGGGGAGCTTGCCGCGGTCCGGTGTGATCTGGAGGACTTCGCGGCAGAGATGTTCGAGCCGTTCGCGCGGGCGGATCAACGCCGGTGGGGAACGGTCTATCTGCGGGGCCTGCTGCTGGACGGGCGGCGCAAGTCGGTGGAACCGATGGCCGCCCGCCTGGGCGAGGACGGCAACCGGCAGGCCCTGGCGAACTTCATCACCACCAGCCCGTGGGACGCGGCGCATGTCCGCGCCCGCCTGGCCTGGCGGATGCAGCAGGTGGTCAAGCCGACCGCGCTGATCGTGGATGACACAGGCTTCCTCAAGGACGGGGACGCCTCGGCGTGTGTGGCCCGGCAGTACACCGGCACCGCGGGCAAGGTCACCAACTGTCAGGCCGGGGTGTCCCTGCACCTGGCCTCCGACGACGCGTCGGCTGCTGTCGACTGGCGTCTGTTCCTGCCCGAGAGCTGGGATCCCGCCTCGTCCAAGGCCGATCCGGGCAAGGTGGCCCGCCGCACCACGTGCGGCATCCCCACCGACGTCGGACACGTCGAGAAGTGGCAGCTGGCCCTGGACATGATCGACGAGACCAGGTCGTGGGGCATCGACGTCCCGATCGTCGTCGCCGACGGCGGTTACGGCGATACCGCAGCCTTCCGGCTGGGCCTGGAAGAACGCGGGCTCGGCTACGCGGTCGGCATCTCCACCACGACCACCGCCCACCCGGAAACGGCACGGCCGCATACCCCGCCCTACGGCGGTCGCGGCCCTCGGCCCCAGCCGGTTTATCCCGAGGCGGCCAGGACGGTGAAGAAGCTGGTCATCGAGGCCGGCAAGCAGACAGCCCGGCCGGTGCAGTGGCGGGAAGGCTCCCGCCCGGGCAGCGGCCGCAGCGGCGTCAAGCGCATGTACTCCCGCTTCGTGGCCCTGCGCGTGCGGCCCGCCGGACGCGAGATCCGCAAAGCCTGCGACGGCCCGGAACTGCCCGTCTGCTGGCTGCTGGCCGAATGGCCCGCCGACCAGCCCGAACCCGTCCAGTTCTGGCTGTCCAACCTTCCCGCCGACACGGCGCTGGCCACCCTCGTGCGCACCGCGAAACTACGCTGGCGCATCGAGCACGACTACCGCGAGATGAAGCAGACCCTGGGCCTGGCCCACTTCGAAGGCCGCACCTGGCGAGGCTGGCACCACCACGTCACCCTCGTCTCCGTCGCACACGCCTTTTGCACCCTTCAGCGCATCACCCGGTCCCCAAAAGAGACGGCGCCGGCCTGAGCCTCTACCAGGTCGCCCGCGAACTGCAGCTACTCCTCGCGGTCTGGACCGGCGCCTGCCCCACCTGTCACCGCAACATGCCAGAACCGATACCGACCTGACCAAGCACTACTAGGTACTCGGCCACTAGGTAGAACGTCTGGAACAGCGCGCCTACCTCCTTCAGTACCAGGCTGTAGGCGAGCTCGCCGTAGCTGCTGCTCACCCGCTCGAAGCGGCTGGTGATCACGATCGCGACGGGTGCCCGCTCGGAGCCCGCAGCGGCGGCCGCTCCGGCGAGCACCGGCGTGTGCGCGTCCGGTGAGATCAGTTCAAGTGCGTGAGTGTCCGGCAGGTACCGGTAGATCCCTGCTGGCACGTCGGCGACCGAGTCCGGCGCGACGACGGGATATAGCTCAAGGCTGTATGCCGCGCCGCCGGAGGGGTATGGACGGGACACCACATCGGGTCCACCAGTACGGTTGCGAGCGGTCAGCCATAGGAGGTGGCCGAGATCGTGCATGAGCCCCTCCGGCCATGACCGCCGAGACGTACGGGCGTTGAGGAGGAGCGGCAGGTTCTGGGACATCGGCTCGGGAGGCTGTTGGAGCCGGAACACTACGCTCGCCGGCCGGGCCGGTACGACAGGTGGTGACACTGGCGGCAGGCCGCCGCGGGCCGCTGCTCGGGAGCGGCGGTGGAACGTGAGTGAGTCGACATCCCACCGTGCGGACTCGATCACTGCGACCTGTGCGGGCGACACCAGGACAGCAGCCGCCCGCAGTTCCGAGACCAGCGGAGCCACGTCGACAAGAGGGAACTGCGCTCGTACCTCAGATACCGTTCTGGGTCGGGCGAAGGCGTTCATCACTGCGAGCGCTTCGGCTTCCGAGGTGGAGAGCGTCACGGCGTGGCCGGCGGCCGAGATCTCCAGCCGTCCTCTCACCCAGCGGACCCTTGCCAGCGGCGAGATGACCAGCGACGTGTTCATGGGAACGCTGGCCGACGCTCGATCCGCCGCTGGTCGTCCGCATCGCCGAACATTAGGTCGAGCCGACGGGTGGCGTCCGCCCACGCCTCCATTGTCCGTGCATGCTCGAGCAGGCTGGTGACGCGCGGGTCGTCCCACCGGGCCATCGCTCGTTGCCACAGCGTAGTGCCGGGCTCGTCCAGCAGGCTGCCTACGGTACCTTCGTACACCGGCATCGCCCGCACCCGCCCGTCGGGCTCCACCTGCATTGCCGGGATCTCACCCTGGACGAGCCTTTCCGGGCGCATCTGGAACATTTCGTTGTCGCTTACCACGAGGTCGGCTCGTAGGTGGGTTCGCAGTGTGTCTGCGTAGGACTCATCGCGTAGCAATTCAAGTTGACGGGATGTCACCATTTCATGGGTGACGAAGCCTTTGCGGCTGGCGAGTCCAATCGGCATCGCCGCGCCGAAGAACACGTAGTCCAGCGATGGAAATCGCGTGTCCACCAGACGGCAGAAGTCCGGAATCTCGTCGAAGTTCGACCGCGTCACCGTGTAGTCCACACCGACCGCCAGCTCAGGCTGCCCAGCCGCCGCGTCGGTCAGTCGCGCGGCGGCGTCCATGGCACGGTCGAACGATCCGGCCCGGCCGCGCAGCCGGTCGTGTGTCGCCGCACTCGCCCCATCGATGCTGACTGTGACGTTGGACATCGCCTCCACCACCGCGGCTACGGTGCGGTCGGGGAGATGCCAACCTGCCGTGTATAGGTGAACCGACACGCCGCCGCTACGAAGCCGCTCGGCCACCCGGAAGACCTCCGGCACCACCAGTGGCTCACCGCCCGACAGCACCACGGTGCGCGGGCTCAGCTCGACCAGGGCGTCGACCACCCGGGCGAGGTCGGGCCAGCTCAACTGTCGCGAGGGACGACGGCCGGCCTCGGAGTAGCAGTGCTCGCAGCGCAGCGGGCAGGCGTAGGTGATGTCCCAGACCACCGCCGCCGGTGCGGTCATCGTTTCCCCCTGGGCAACAGGTCCCGGATGCAGGTGACGCGCCCGCGGTCCCCGGTGCAGAGCGGGTTCGTCGTCTCCGATCCCGGGATCACGGCCCGTACCGCGTACGCCGGCGCGATCTTGTCGACCGTCAGGTCCGTGAGGAGGACCTGGTCGAAGCCAGCGGCCTCGATAGCGCCCACCATCCATCGCAGTTCGTCGAGAATGTCGTCCACCACGTACCCGGCGACGGCGTCGAGATCCTGGGTCGGGCGGTCGTTGCCGAACCAGAACGCATGCGCAGCGGGACGCGCGGTCCGCGGCCTCTCGTGGCGGCCGAGGCTCCGCGCCTGCAGCGAGTAGTCCTCCCGGCCTCCGGCGATGTATCCGGCTTTGGTCTGCCCGGCCTCCAGCAGCGCCATCGCCGCTGCGACTTCGGGATCCGGGTGGGCCGCGAACCCGTCGGACACCGTGCTGCGCCCGCCGGAGAAGGGGTCCTCGAAAACCCGGGCGTGCAAGGTTGGCACCCGAATCTCGGAAGTGATGTCGAGTAGGCGCACACTCATCCCGCCCTGCTCGTACTTGGTCACGATCCGGCGCGGAACGTCCGGCAATGACTCAAGGTCGATGAAGCGGAACTCTCGGTAGCCGACCCCACCAGGATTGTCGATCTCCAGCTCGACAAGCCGGGTGGCATGCCGCTCGACCAACTCGGCGACCGCGTGAGTGGCCGCCTCGGCCAGGCTGAAGCCTGAGCCCAGACCGCTGGAGGAGAAGACCTTTCCTCCCAGCCGCGGCGAGTAGAGGATGTCCCCCGGCAACCTGCCGCCGACCAGGGCTGCGGTTGGAACCAGCACCGTCCGTCCGCTGACGAGATCGACCGTCTCCGCCCACTCCAGCTCAGCCTGAGAGGTCCACCGGCTGTCGAACGGCAGCCCGAGCCGGTCCGGCGCCACGGCCGTGGCCCCATCTGCCACCGCACGCTCATACGAGGCCCGGAGCGCCGTCGCTGGACGGAAAGCGTCCTGCGCCTGGATCTCAGCCTCCTCCATAATGGCGCCCGTCTTCGCGGCGTCTACCGTCTCCGCCTTACCGCTCGCGAAGCTCGCCGACCAGCCGCTGCGCTGCGCGAACGCCTGGGCGATGTGCACGCCCAGGGTGGTCAGCTCTCCGACCATCCCGACGCGCACCACGCCCAACTGCCGGGCGATATCGTCCGCGATGACGCGGGCTTTGTCCGGGTCGCAGGAGAACCGGCGAGATCCACTCGCCTTCGGGGTCGGCACCAGCCCGATCCCCATACCGGTCCACGGCCCTGCCAGGCGGACCGGGGCTTGCGGGCGTTCCAGGACCTTGACGAGCGGTGCGGCCGCACGCCGAGCCAGCGCGAGTTCCCGTGCAGCGCCGTCGAGCGCAGCGCGGGAAACGCCGAGCACGCCGAGGTCCGAGCTCGCCTGCGACCAGGACACGGCCGGGCGCAACCGGGTGATGCACCGGCGGGCCTCTTCGTACTCCGCAGCGGTCGGCTCGCCGTGAGCTGCCGCCTGGCGGGCGAAGTGCTGGACCGCACCCAGTCGGAGGATCTCCCGCTTGAGCGCGAGGTCGTCGATCCACAGACCGGTGCGCAGCGCCTTGCCCATCGCTGACGTGGGGTGTCTGCCGACCGCCGCTACCAGCCGGGCCACCGTGACTTCGGTGTGCAGCGAGTCCGACACGTCCTCCAGCCCCAGCCCGAGGTCGCCCATGGTCACGTGCGTCTCCTCGGGCGACTCCCAGCCCCACTGCAGCCGCACGAAATCGAGCAGCGACTGCGCCGGATCCTGCGCGCCGTCGGCCAGCGCGTCTGGTGCCACCGACAGCCGCCCGCCGCCTGTCGTCAGACGCAGCAGTGCCGCACGGGCCACGGCGTCGAACCGACCGGTCACCTTCAGGAACTGCACGAGGTCGGCAAAGGACACCGCGTCACCGCTTTCCCACACGTGCAGGCGCGCGTCGGCGGTCTCGCGGTCCCGTACCCTCGCCGTCGGGTACGTAGGCGCGTCGGCGACGACGAGCTCGCCGGTCCCGACACGGACAGCCTCCGGCACCTGGCCGGCGGCCACATACTCGAGCAGCAGCTGGGAGTCTTCTCGCTTGAGGTCGAACCGTCGCAGCAGAGCGATGGTCTCCTCTGCGTCGGCCTTGGCGGCCAGCGACGGCGCGTTGAAGACTGCCTCGTATGTCCGGTCCGTGTAGTGCAGCGCCTGAGCGGCTTCCACAATGTCTTCACCGGTGCGAGGGGCGAGTGTGCCGCTGCGCACCAAGCGCTCGACGGCGTAGCGGACGTTGACCAGCGGCACGGTCAGTGTTTTGTACGTATCCTCTTCGAACAGGACCGCGACCTCGTCGTCCCGTTCGATCACTCCATCGCGGTACATCTCGTAGATTCGGCCGATGCCTGACACCGCCGGGATTTCGGTGGCACGCAGCGCCCCCATGCTGGCCGCTCCCAAAACCACTACCCCGCGGGAGATGGCTGCGCGGATCTCGCCCGGGCTGATCGCCAGCGTGTCGGCAAAGACGCCGTCGATGATGCCGACGACAGTCCCGGACGCGACGGCGTCCAGGTCACCACGCCGGATCGGCGGCCGGTAGTCGACCTCTGGGAGTACCTGCTCGGCCACCGAGCGAGGCAGCGAGGGACCAAGGAAGATGACAGGTCGGCGGTCCAGCGTCGTTTTCCTTCCAGACTCGCGGACTATCTACTCGCCCGGCTGCTCGAGCGGCAGGGGCATGATCGGCTCCCGCGGCAGGTCCGGGATTTCCGGGTTGAAGGTTTCCGGACTGATGATCTTGTTGCAGTGCTGCCCGCTCTTGCACGCTTGCGGAAACGCATACATCCGCTCCGGATTGTCCGCTGATCCGGCACCGCCGACCGTCTTGTCGATTGTGAGTCGCTTCTTCGTCGAGTACGGCTCACCGAAAGCTTCCTCGTAGAGATCCTGCGTCGCCGAGAACATCGCGATGTTCTCCAGCCACTCGTCGCCGCCCTTGTCAAGGCCGAAGTACGGGTCGTGGTGGAGGAAGTAGCCGAAAAGACGCTCGCAGTCCTCGGCGTACTTACGCGTGTCCAGGATGTGCTGGTGCCAGTATTCGTCGAGCGCGCGGTCGACGGAGAGCGTGGTGTGCGGGTGCAGCAGGTTCAGCACCAGGAACCGGCGGTACTTCTGCTCGGCCTCGCCGAGGGCCTCCTCGGTCCATGCTTCCGGGTCGTCATGCTGCAACTTGCGGTTGATCGGCGCGAGGTCAACCTGGTCCACCAAGGCGACCGCCGCAACGACGTCCTCCCGTGAGGGCGTGACCGTTCTCATCCCATCACCCTCTCTCAGCAGTCGGCCGACACTGCGGAACTGCCCTCGGCACGGTGGTCAACTAGCACTACGACGGCCAGACCCCACTTTATGACATCTGCAGCCACTACGCCACGTAACGTAACTGTTCGTGTCGTTCTGTGATGAAGTGGGCGGCACCGGAACGACCCGGAGGAGAAGGAGAACGCCGAGCGCGGCCCCAGGCCGCTGGAGGCCGCCGCGGTCACCTTCGCCAATGGCAGCGACAACATCGGCGTCTACGTGCCCGTGTTCGCCACCGCTGGCGTCGGCGGCATGAGCGTATACGCGGTCGTCTTCCTGATCCGGGTCGCGGTGTGGACTGCGGCCCGGCCGGTCCTTCGCCGCCCGGCCGGTGATCGCCAAGGTGCTCAGCCGCTGGGGCCACGTCCTGCTGCCTGTCGTCCTGATCGGCATCGGTCTGCTCATCTCCATCAAGGGCGGGGCCTTCGGCCTGTAGGACCCCGTACGCAAGAGCGGCGGCACCAGGGGGGCCGTCGCTCGGCGTTGACACCGGGGTCAGGGTCGGCGCCGACGGCGGGTGAGGTCGGGGACGGATGCCTGGGCGGCTACCTGCTGCTCCAGGAACGCGTTGGTCTCCTTGAGCTGGCTGTTCTCGATCTCCAGGACGTGGACGATGCGGGCCAGGAGCTGCGCCTGTCCGCGCAGCTCGTCGCGTTCGGCGCGGACGCGGGCCAGGTCCTTCTGCTGCTTGGCCGCGCGGGCCCGCGCCGAGTCGGGCAGCGCTTCGGGGACGGGGGTGCGGGCCTTGACCAGTGCGTAGAACAGGTCCTTGAGGCCGGTGTGCTTGTGGGTGAGCTTGTTGCGGCGGAGTCCGGCTTCGGTGGCCAGCGAGACGACGGTCAGCTTGCCGTCGGAGTGCAGCGGGGCGCCGATCAGCAGGCGCACCATGGCGTCGGTGATGGCTCTGATTTCCGCGGCATCCTCGCTGTCGGCGTGGCCCTGGGCGTGGGCGAGGGCGTCGCCAACGAGCTCGGCCAGCGCCGCGCCGTCGCGCGGGCCGGAGGCGGCCGCGGCGGGGGTGTTCATCGTCGCTCCTCAACGTCGGTGTCGGCTGGCTGTTGCGCGTCGTGGCGGCGGATAATCGCGGTGAGGTGGCCCTTGCGCTGCTGTTCGCGGGCGGCGATGGGGTAGGGGGCGAGGCCGGCGTCGGCGTCCGCGTTGATCCGTGCGACCTCGGTTCGCAGGGCGGTGATCTGGCTGTCGGTGCGGCTGATGTTCGTGCACGCCTGGTGGCAGCGGGAGAGGTCGGGGGTGCTGCGTCCGCCGTCGCCCGCCCGGTCGCGATCCGGGTTGCACAGCGCGGTGAACGCGTCGTGGTTGCAGGTCAGGAACGCCTTCGGGTCCTCGTAGACCTGGAGGCGGGGGTTGGCGACCAGCGCGCGCAGTTCGCGTTTGCCGAGGTAGGTCCCGGCGTAGCGGTCGGAGAACTCGGCGGCTGCGGCGCGGTAGCGGTGGGCGGCCGGGCCGCTGACCTTCTCGCCGGCGGCGATGCGTTCGCCGGCCTCGGTGAGGGTCTCGGCCAGGGCCAGGCCTTTCTCCTGGTCCAGGACCTCGAGCATGTCGGCCTTCGAGCGGCCAGCGTAGGACTCGGACATGGCGGTGGCCGCGTGTCCGTACTGAACCGCGAGCGCGATCCGGCCGCCGGGCTGGCGGTAGATGAACCAGGCGACGGTGCGGCGGAAGCGACGCAGGACGATGGCGCCGTCGGGATCGGGCGGGACCAGCTCGTGAGGCCGGTCGTGGGCGGCGGCGAGTTGGTTGGCCCAGGCGGTGAAGGCGCGTATCCGTTCCACGGCGGTGTCGGAGGACAGGCCGGTGCGCGGCATGCAGGTGCCCTTGGCGTACCGGTAGAGGGTGCGGGTGAACAGCTGCTCGCCGTCTTCGAGTTCCTCGAGGACAGCGATGGCGCGCGCGACGGGCTCCAGCACGATCCAGGGGTCCGCTCGCTGTTCGCCTTCGCCGATCGCGTTGCCGTCCTCGTCCAGGACTCCCTTGAAGTGCCGGCCGCGGACCTCGAACCGTACGGTGCCGTCGTTGCGCTCCACGCGGGTGCAGCAGCCGCGGCGCAGGGCCAGGACCTCCTCGGGCCGCATGCCGGAGAGGTAGGCGCAGCAGATCAGGGCGGCAGTGGACAGGTGCAACATCAGGGTGTCCACGTCGTCGAAGCCGACCGCCTCTCGCCACGGGGCTCCGCCGATCCGGGCGGCGAGCGGAACGTTGAGGCGCGGTGCGGGGCCGAAGTCGGCTGCGGTGAGCTCGTCGGACAGGATGCCGCGGGCGCGGGCAACCTGGGAGGTGGTGACGCCGAGGGTGCCGGCCAGGAAGGTGTTGGCCATCGGCGGCAGCGCCCCGCCGAAGCGGGCGCGCACGGCCGTGGCGCCGGGCGCACCGCTGGAGGGTAGCTTCTGCCCGGCGGCGAGCAGACCGCGCAGGTGGGCTACCGTAACCTCGGTGCCGCCGAGCGGAGCACGGTCGGGGATCGCGGCGAGCAGCCGGCGGTGCTCGCGGGCCGCGGCCAGGATGTCCGGGGACAGGTCCAGGACCGTGCGCAGTGCCCACACCAGCAGCGGGGCCATGACGGCCGGGTGCACGATCGCGACGCTGTTCTCGCCGTTGGGGGTGTCGTCGTTGGTGCCGAGGAAGTCGGACATGACCGCGGCCGGGTCCTCCCACGGCGGCATGACCAGCCGGTCGCTCTCGGGCAGGTAGGGGGCGTAGGCCCACAGTCTCGAGATGGCCCACAGGGCCTTGGCGTCGGTGCGCCACCGGCGGCCGAGCGGGCGCAGGTGCTCGGCGTAGGCCTCCAGGTCGTCGGTCGTGACCTTGGAGAGCTCGGTGATGCCGCGTTCCTCGAGCCAAGAGGCGAAGCGGGTCCAGATCTGGAAGTTGTGGCGCAGGGTGCCTGGTTGGGTGGTGGAGCGTGAGGCGCGCTGCTGAAGCAACACGGCCGGGGTCGGGATGTTCAGTTCGGCGAAGGCCGCGCGCATCAAGCCGGGCCGCAGCCCGGCGGGGCAGCGGCTCCAGTCGATGACCAGGGAGCGGTTCGACTCCCTTGGGCTGATCAGCGCCAGGCGCCAGGCCAGGTCACGGAAGCGCGGCAGCTGCTCGGGGTCGAAGCCGGGCCGCAGTCGGTTGAACGGGAGGACGAAGGTGTCCGGAGCCGGGTCGACGACCTCCGGGCCGGCTGGCAGGGGCGAGGACGCGCTCACGGGTCGAGCCTCCGTTCCAGCATCGCGTGGATAAGATCCCGCTCGCTGTCGGCCACGGCGGCGACCAACTGGGGCCGCGCGTCGGTGGTGGTGTAGGTGGTCAGGAAGTCGCCGATCCGCGCGTGGTGCGTCGCCCAGTCCGCGGCCCACACCGCCGATGTCACGGCTGAGCGCAGGGACTCCAGCGCCTGGTGCAGGTAGGCGATGCGGGGCAGGTCGCGGCCGGTTGCCACCGCGTTGCGGCAGGCGAAGCACAGCAGGAACGACACCGCACACGGCATCCCGGCCGTGCTGTGGTCGGAGTTGAGGAAGTCCGCGCACGAGGCGACCGGGGTGCGCAGCCGGCCGGCCACGATCCGGCGCGCCACCTCCAGGTCAATCCCGGCCTCCTTGGCCACGAGCTCGGCACTCACCTCGCCCTCGGCGTCGGCCTCCGCGACCAGGCGCATGGCGACCGTCTGCCGGGCGGAGGCCAGGGCCTGGGCCAGACCGAGCTCCACCGCGCCGCGCGAGGCGGCGCGGACGTCTTCGTCCTGGAGCTGGTAGTCGCGCTCGTGGGTAGCCTGGGTGTTGTTGCGGGCCCGGCCGTGGTGCGCCTGCGCGCTGTGGCGCAGCGCCTGGGAGTTCACCCGGGCGGGCAAGTCGACGCCGCCAGCGCGGACCTGCTGCTGCCAGCGCCGGATCGCCCCGTCCAGAGCGGCACCGAGCGCGTAGTCGCGCAGATTCTCACCTCCGCCCAGGCCGCGGTGGCCAACCAGCAGCTTCGTCGTCGGGCGGCCCAGCGCCTCCAGGGTGGTCCTGGCCGGCGCGGTCAGCTCCAACACGTGCCGCAGGGCCCGGCCGCTGGAGCCCTCGCCGACGTCGACGAGCGTGTTGCTCGCGTGCCGGCGACGGCCACGCCTCGCCTTGTCCGTGTCGACCTGGTGCACGGCAGGGTCCTCGCGGTCCGCGTTCGGCCACCAGGTGGGCACGTCCATCTTCTTGAGCACCGACAGGTTCCACGCCTCGTGCACGATCAACAGCACGGCCGCCGCCCCGATCTCCGCCGGCGTCGCGAAGAGCCGGCTCAGCGAGGCGGCGTTGCCCTCGAAGCCGCACGCGCGCTCCGCGTACGCGGTCACCGCTTGGTCGGTGGGGTAGCGCGGAAGGTCCCCGGTGCGTGCCAGCACGTCCAGCACCTCACCGAGGGGCCAGTCGCCGTCCCCACGCTCGATCGCCCCTGCCCGCCACCGCTGAAGGACCGCGGTGTTCGCCGCGATCCGCAGCCTCCCGGCACGCACCGTCGCGGCGGCCGCGTCCCGGATCCGGCGCAGTTCCTCCCGGGTATGGCCCTGCTTGCGAGGCCGTCCGCGCCGGGACGGCGGCCGGCGCCGCGGGGTCTGAAGGAACACCCGGGTCGCCTCCGGCACCCCGGGCGCCCGCCGGACGACCGCGGCCAGGACACGGCGGACGTGGATGTCGCCGGTCCACTGCTTCCACCACTCCACCGTGATCTGCTCGGTCGCGGCGACGGACGGCTCGGCCGCTGCGGCGTCCCTGAACAGCAGCCTCAGCGTGCTGGCGTTCGTCTGGTAGGTGTCCTCGCTGCCCCAGCCCCGGCCCTGCGCGGCCAGCCCGGCCACCAGCGCCCGACGGAAGTCGACGGGTCCGGGGCTGTCCCGGAAGTCGTACACGCCCAGCGGCGTCCCGGCGCCGCTGACCGGGCGGATGACCAGGCCGTCCGCGTCCAGCACCGGCGCCTTGCGGTAGTCCGTCGGCGGCAGCGCCGCCCGGCGCCCCCGCCCGCTCACGCCGCGTCCAGGATCAGGCCCGTACGGGCCGCGAGTTCCGCGATCTTCTCCGCGTTCACGGGGTTGTCGTCGTCGCCGAGCAGCGACTCCAGCTGCAGCCCGCGCACCGGCTCCAGGTACACATCCCGCGTCACCTGCTCGCTGCGGTGCCCGAGCATGTCCTTGACCATCAGCCAGACCTGCCCGTACACCTCCTCGTAGTGCAGGCGCTCGGCCGGCGTCAGCCCGAGCCGACGATCCAGCGCGTTGTGCAGCGCGATCAGCGTCCGCAGGGCCATGGAATGCCGCAGCATCTTCGGCGTCGCGAAGACGTCGAGCCCCGCGGCGGCACACCGATCGCTCGCCCGCTCGAAAATTTTCGTCCAACTCATGTACCGCAGCGGCAGCCCGCCCTCGGTCAGCCACAGCATCGCCGGCTCCAGGCCGTCCTCGCCGTCGACGAACAGCCGCATCCGATCGACGGCCGTCAACCTCCCGAGCGCGCTCTCGCCCGTACTCCCGTCCCGGCTTCTCCACTGCACGCGGCCCGCCCGGCTGACCCGCTCGATAATCCGCAGGTCGGGCAGCCGGTCGTAGACGCCGCGCCGTCGCGCACGGGCCACCGACAAGGCGCGCGTGCTCACTCGGTAGCCCTCGACGCGCTGAAGCGCCGGATGGCCAACGTAGAAGGTGTAGCCGGCCCGCTTTGCCACGGCCTGACCCACCCTGCCCGCGTAGTAGTTCCGTCGCCCGAGCGCCGGGAGCTCGCAGAGCAGCAGGGTGCCACCTTCACGGCGCCGCAGGCCGCTGGAGTACATCAGGTCGGCGTACGCCGTGTCCCGGCCGGCCGATCGGCCGCGCCATGTCTCGTCCTCCAGGCCGCCCGGCAGCATGCCGCCGAGCCCGACGTTGCGCCACAGCCCAAAGGCACGGGGCGACAGCCACTTCACGTCCGAGGTCTTCACGTCCGACGGCGACGCGAGCAATACCGGGTTCGACGGCACGAGGCCGCGCTGGGCCGCGATGCCGTACAGCAGCTTCAACGCGGCCTGCTCCTTCGCCCACGTTCCGCCGTCGACGGGTGCCGGGTTCGTCGCCCCTCGTCGGCGCCAGTCCTCCCAGTCCTCGACGTCGCCCTCCGACGCCTCGTCCCAGTCCAGTCCGCGCTGCCACAGGAACGTGAAGAACAGTCGGTAGAGCGGGGCGTACGTGATCTGGGTGCCCTGCGCCTTGGCCGAGAACGCCGAGCGTCGGAGGCACTCACTCAGCCGAGGATCGACCCGGCCATCCGGCGAGACGAGGATCGGCTGCCGCTCGCGCAGCCCGAGCGCCCGCTCGCGCTCTTGCAAGTCTTCCCAACCGGGGACGGGTCGGTCTCCTGAGGGATGGCCCCCATCGCCAATCCAGAACAGCTGCCACTCGTACGCCACTTGACCCCCTCAGCCGCAACACGACCTGAGGCAACACAGCGTATGTCCACAGAACACCGCTACGTATGGCGGCTGGGCCGAAGCCGGCGCGAGCGCGAGCAGATCAAGCTCGGCCTCCCCGCCCAACGGCCCTATCCCAAGCAGCCCGACCCCGAACCGATCGCGGTCTGAGGGCTGTTCAGCCGCGCAGTCCGTACCGCCCGCCGGGGTCGCCGCCCATTGTCCCGTGCTCCCTCAGGAGGAGACCCATGCCCGCCCTCTGGAATCCGCCGCCGACCCTCTCAGTGCACCAGCTCGAAGGCCTTCCCGTGATCGGCCACGCACACGGCCCCAAGGACACCGCCCCCTGGTCGACGCGGCCCGGGAACCGAACCCGATACAGCATCCACGCCGTCGACACCGCCCAGAGCAAATTGCTCGTGTCGATCAGCAGCGTCGTCATCGCCGGCGGAGACACCGAGTACCCGCACCCCCAACGAGGCGTCACCGGCTGGGCTCCCCTCACGCGATTCGACCTCATCCTCCTCACCCACCTGCGCACCAGCGGCTCGTACGCCGCACACCAGTGCCACCACCACATCCGTGCCTACCCCGAGGCACGGCCCTGCTGGCACTGCAAAGCCCGTCCGCCCAAGGCCCAGTGCACCTACTTCACCGCTTCCCAGCCCCACCAGACCGGCCCCGTCAGCGACGCCCCCTAACCCGCCCACCAGGAAAGAGGAACCATGTCGCACCCCACCCCCCTGTACTCCGACCCGGTCGAGTTCGCCGCGACCCGGCACCGCATTGTCATCAACCTGTCCGGCGGGAAGGACGGACTCGTGGCCGGAGCGATCGCGATGGACGCCGCCCGCCAGGCCGGCGTCACCGACCGCGTCTGGACCGCCCACGCGAGTCTGGGCCCGATGGAGTGGCCCTCCGTCACCGTGGACGGAGTCCGCTGGCCCAGTGCCAGCGAACTCGCCGCACAGCACAGCCAGGCCCTCGGCGTGCCGCCCGAGCGGCACATCGAGGTCCGGCGCAGCCGTGAAGTCGACGGTGAACGGGTGCCATTCGACCTGCTGACCTTCATCGCGGAGCGAGGCGACTGGCCCTGGCTCGGCCGGGCCCGCACCTGCACCGGCCCGTGGAAGACGAAGATGGTGTACCAGGCGTTCACCCCGCAGGTCCGCGCGCTCAGGAAGGAGACGGACGGCCCGCTGATGTTCGCCAACGTGCTCGGGATGCGCGCTGAGGAAAGCACGGAACGCCGCAACCGGGAGATGTGGCGCCGTACGACCGACAACTCGGCCCGGGTCGTCGACGAGTGGCTACCCGCCCACCAGGTCACCACCGAGGAGGTCTGGGAGCGCACGATCAGTGCCGGGCTGCCCTACCACTGGTGCTACGACTCGTACCCCGGCGCCAAGGACCGGCATGGTTCCAGTCGCTGTTCGTGCTCGGCCTGCACCCTGGCCAACCTCCGCGATCTACTGCTGACCGCCGGGCGCCGCCCGCGGCTCGCCGAGCTGTGCGCGCTGGTCGAACGCGTCCGCCAGGTGCCGTTCAACCCGAACATCACCATGGCCGAGGTCATCGCGCTGTCCCGTCGGCGCGACGCCCCGGACCCAGGCGTCGAGGTTGAGGAGACCGAGGACTTCGAGCGGATGGAGCGCGACGTCCACGCCGCCTTGCTCAAGCCGCCCACATGGGACTCCAAGGCCCGGACCGGGCCGGGCGAGCTCCTGCACAGCGCCGCCGGGTGCGATGGCTGCAGCTGACCACCACACCGGCGCTCACCCCCATCCAGGAGGGATACTCAATGACGATGACTACGACCCAGCGCATCCTCGACCTCGCTGCGGCGGCACCGGCCAGCCACGGCGAGGACCTGGTGCTGCTCCTGAGCGAGGCGAACGAGCTGTACCAGCAGGGTCTTCAGGACCTGCACCGGGATGTGGCAGCACGTCTCGGCGGGCTGGCCACCGCGGATCTGATGTTCGCCGCGGACACCGCCGGCATGCCCTGTGATCCCTCGCAGGACCGCGACGAGGTGATCCTGCTGCTGGCCCTGGTCGAGTGGGAGATGACACCGGCCGCCATGGCGTATGCGGAGATGGCCGAGGCCGCCGCGCGTCGCGGTATCTGCTTGGTCCCCGAGGAGTAGGCCGTGGGCCGTGAGCGCGTCGTCGGGGAAAAACCTTGAGCCGCGGGCTGGACCTCCAACCGAAACTCCTGCCATTATTTGCTTTGTGAGTCGGGCTGGCCGGCTCACTGCTGACAGGACGGACGGTTCTGCCATGACCTCGCGCCGTGAGCCTCGCCTGGCCGACGCTGCCGAGATCGCGGCTGAACAGGGCCTGACATCCGCACGGATCACCGGCCTCTATACCGAGCGTGCTGAGAACGCGGCCGGCGAGACATTCCCCGAGCCTGTCGACAAGCGCGGCCGCGCCCGCCTGTGGGACCACGCGGAGGTCACCAAGTGGTTCGCCCACCGGGCGCCGGCACGGCTCGCTGAACACGCACCGCCCTCCCTCGCTCCGGACACGTTGCTGAACGCGGCGGAGGCCTCGAGGTACCTCGGCTACAAGAACTCCAACCAGGTCACCACCTTCGTGCGCGACCACCCCGGTTACTTCCCCGAACCGGACGTCGTCGAAGAGAAGGGCACGGCGGAGAACCCTTACCGCCGCCAGCTCTGGAAGGTGCAAACCCTGCAGAAGTGGATGGCCAGCCGGCCCGGCCGCGGAAGACGAGCCGGAGCCAAGGAGGCACCGCCTCTGCCCGACGTTCCCGTCGACGGCGATCCCGACGAACTCCTGGGGGCGAGCAAGGCGGCCGCCTTGCTGGGGTACAAGAGCGTTGGCTCCTTCTCCAGCAGCCTGTCCCAGGGCAACCTTCCGCTGCTGAAGACCACCGACGGGGTCGCCGAGAATGCCGGGCGCCAGAACGGGCGCCGGCGGTGGACGCGCCGGCGCATCCTCCAGCAGGCCGCCCAGCGGTCGAGGAAGTAGTACCCGGCGGTGAGCGGACCTCCGCGCACCGCCCCATGAACGCGACAGCCGGCTTTGGACGTTGGTCCCTTGCGGGCCGGGTGTCGCACGATGGCCGGCATGGCGTGGCTCGCCACCACGTCCCGCAGCAGCATCCGCTGCTGCGGACCGGCCATCGCCGATCCTCCAGGGCCGCTTCCGTGTGATCCGTCATGGTCGCCGGTGTCCCTGAGAACCCGTCTTTGAACCTGTGTTCGTTCTCACCGAAGTCACTCGTGCGGCAGGATGCTGCCCGCAGAGGCCGGGATTTGTCGCCGACGGAGGGAGCGCCGGCGTCCCGTGCCGAGGGGTGGTGGGCACCATGCCCCACAAGCACGAAGATCGGGAGCGTATCCCGAGCGCGGTACGAAGAAATCGTCGTCGAGGACCGGAAGCTCATCGAGGTCGAACTGGTTCCCGGGCGGCCGGAGAGCCCGGTCGCGCCGGTGGTGAGGCAGCTCGACCGGACTATCGACTTCCTGGATCTGATCGGGGCCTGCCACAAGTTCGTGGCCGCGACCGGCCGCCTGGTGCCGCAGATGCGCGGACGCCGTTTGTCTGAGGACGAGCGGGAGGTGAACCACAAGAACGTCGACCGTGTCCGGGCGACCTTCTCTGAACTAAGAACTGCGGCTTAAGAGCTCTCCAGCAGCGGGCGGGTCCCGGCGTGGCCGCCCGGTCAGCCGTCGAGTGCGGCGGAAGGCGCGTCCCCGTTCTGGGCCTGTCGGGCCCGCTTGGCGAGCACCGTGGCAAGGTCCCGGACACTGTCCTCGTTGACGCCGTCCGTGTCTTTGTCCACGGAACCCGCCAGCGTCCACAGCAGCGTCGTGCCGACCCGGGTCTGGGTCACGGCGCCGGGCTCACCGAAGTAGCCGGAGGAACCGAACCGGGCGTCGCGCTCGTCTCCGATCGGGCCGAGGCTGAACGTCTTGGCCCGCTGTCCCGCCTTCTTGCCGTAGTAGCCGTCCCAGAGCACGTCGTACGCCTTACGGGCAGCCTGTTCGCTGTCGTAGGCGATGATCAGAAAGGTGACGGTGACGGTGGCGGCGTTGTCGTTGCGCCGGAAAGTCGAGGCGCCGAAGAAGCGGGAGTTCTCGCAGCCCGCGTTGCCCTTGATGGGGCAGGCCTCCGAACGGTAGTTGAGCTTGTCGATCTCAACGGTCGTGGGCCGATGGGACTCCTTCCAATGCTTCATGGCCCCGCCATCCGGCAACGTCTCCCGTACCTGTTCCTTCGTGAGCGCCACCGCCTTGCCGTTCCAGCTGTCGCTCTCCGCGCCACCGCCACAGCCGGCCAGCAGCAGAGCCACCGCGATCGCCACGCACCACCGGTAGTTCCTCATGGCCATGCCACCACCCCTCAAGCGGTGATCTTACGCGGACAGTCTTCGCGCAGAAGGCGGCCCGGGACTACGAGACCCGGCCCGAGCACTCCGAAGCGATGCTCACCCTCGCAGCCATCACGTTGATGACGCGCCGACTTGCTCGGTAGCCCATCTGATCGGCGGTGCGATCAGGTGACTTTGGGCGCGGCTGTTGCGTACAAGCAGGTTCAAAGACGGGTTCTGAGCTCACGCAGTCTCGTGGTCGGGGCCGTGGGCCCCGACCACGAGAGCGTTCTTGGGTCGTGACCTTGGTCGGGGCCTCGTGGTCGGGGGTTGGGTCGGGGGCTGAGGGTTGTCTCCTCTCCATGACTCGTTCCACATCAGGTGTTCCGGCCGCCGAGGTGGCCCCGAGCCCCGCTGAACCGCTGCGTCTGCAGGTCCTGACCGCGCTCGCCCTGCACCGCATGGCCACGACCGGCCAGTTGCGGCTCATGCTGCGGCCAGACAGCTCCCGTCAGCTGTTCTCCCGCGTGCTGAACAAGCTGCGTTCGACCGGCTTCGTCGACCTCACCCCTCTGCCGGACTCGGACCGGTCGCGTACGCACGCCTGGTACCTCACCCCGGAAGGGGCGCGTCTGACCCGCGATCTCCCTGTCCTTCGGGGGCGTCCGCCGTACCCCATCACCTCGACAACCGCAGCGTCGCTGAAGACGCCGCACACACTGACCGTCGTACGGTCCCACCTTCCGTTCGCCGCAGATGCCCGCCGGCTCGGGCACGAGCACGGCCCGTGGGACTGGACCCCTGAGGTAGCTCACCCCATCGGTGAGGGCGAGCGGCTCGTTGCGGATGCCGTCATGCACTACACCGTCGTCGACGGCGAACACCGGCGGAAGCTGCGCGCGTTCGTGGAAGTCGATCGCAGCACTATGAGCAGCGAGCGCCTGGCCGTGAAGCTGATCGAGTACGCGCGGCTCTTCCAGTACGAAGCCCAGCCTGTCGGCCGACGCAGGCCCGCCTCGACCGGCCCGGCGTGGCTGCGCTGGTATCCGGTCTTCCCTCGCGTCCTCTTCGTGCTCACCGGCGCTTCCCGGGCACGGCTGGGCGACCGAATCAGCGATCTGCAGGCGATGGTCGCTCAGCACCCGCTCGTCGCGGCCCTTGCCCGTGAAGTTCAGCTGGGAGCCGTCGTCCTGGAGGACATCGAGGAGCACGGTCCATCGGGGTCGGTGTGGGTGCCATTGACTGGGGGTGAGCCTCGCCCGTGGACCGACTTGTGATCACGTCGTCCCTGCTTTGGTCAGGCACCTGAGCCGCAGGCTGGACCCCCACCCGAGCCTATTTGGCATTATCGAACCTGTCGCGGTCGGCCGTCTGCGCCGGCCTGCCGGTCGCGGACCAAGCGGGCGACGGCGGCCCGCAGATTGTCGCTCACGGCATCGTCGACAGTATCGAGGTCTCCTCCGCGGCAGGGGCGTGGGCCGGTGTGGGCACGGGTGCCCTCCCTTCTGGTAGCTCAAGTGCGACTGCGCGAGCCCCGGCTCGCAACTCCCGGCGTTGGTGGGTGATTTACGGACCCTTTCGGCTCGGTGGCCGACATGAAGGAGTGGTGAGCTCGTACCCTCGATACAGCAACAACTGATCTTGGGGGCGGGATCCCGGTGAGCCGGGCAGAAGGGGGCGGCCGTGACCGGCGAGCAGATGTCGAAAACCCTCGCGTTTCATGTCGAGCACTACATGATCGCGGTGGCGGAGCACCTGATGGCGAAGGGCGCCCCCATCAGCCTCGTCCACAGCTGCGGCCCGTACACCGAGGAAGATCATGTCTTCCCGGATGTCGAAGGCACGCTGTACTTCTCCAAGCGCTTCGCGGAGCAGCTGGACGGCCGTGGAGGCGTCGATCTGCACTGGGCAGGGACCTCGGGCTGGTGTTTGAGTAATTTGGACGTCCCTGATTCCCCCAACGGGGATGCTCGCTGGATGGGTAACGGCCTGATGCCGGAACCGGAGCGCGTGGCAGCCTTTCTGGACACTTACCGGCTCAGCCCCGAGCAGGCCGGGAGCACGGAGCGTCCGTATTACCGCAGCGAGGGCAGCGACTTCCCCGCCCTGCTCCAGCGGCTGGCCGCCTACGTGCCGCCCCGCGACTCTGCCGGATACAAGGCTCGCCCGCGGTTCTCGACGGCTCGCGACCAGGCCTACTCCCGGCGCATCCTCGACGCTCTGACCCCGCAAGGCAAGGACCCGATAGTCGAAGTACCTCTGCGCTCCAGCGAGTTGGAAGCGCTGCTCCACCTGCTTGAGTACGCCCAGGTTTCCTCAGGAGGACTGGGGCCGAATGATTTCGCCAGCCTGCTCGCCAGTGACCTTGAGGGCCGCCGCGGCGGCGGATACGACGCCGTCGAACGGCACCGCAGTGCGCTGACAGAGGCCGCCGCTCGACGGCAGCGAATCGAAGCACACCGCCGAAGGCAGCAGGGCGAGGGAGGCTGACTTCGGGAGGCAGGGTTGTCGTGAGGGCGATCTGTTGCGGCCGCTCCTGGCGCCGACGCCCCGGCCATCGTGCCGAGGCTCCTCAGGGGTGCTGGGCCCCTGTAGACACAGGCGCCGTGGTGCCCCGGGAAGGCTGCCCGGGGCACCACGGCCTGTTCCGTGCGCGGTCTCCCGTTTCCTACTTGATCGTGTAGCTGCAGCCCTTGGTGCTCTTGCCACCGTCGTTGTCCGCGACCTGCTTGCCGTCGACCTTGATCACGCACGGTGCGAACTGCAGCAGTCCGTCGGCGGCCTTGACCGTGCCCGGGATCACGGACACCAGGTATCCCACCTCCTGATGGGCTTCGGTGAGTTCGACGGTCTCCGTCTTCGTCCACGGCAGCGTCTGGTCGTCGAAACCGTCTGTCGCCGCGTGGTACATGACCCGGGTCGTTCCTTCACCGCTCACCTGCAGCGTGACCTCGTGGTTCTCCTGGCCCGGCTCTGTCTTCGGCGGCGTACTCGCCGGTGCTGAGGCCTTGTCGCCCTTCGCGCTGGTGTCGGCGGATTCGCTGTCGCTGCCGCATCCGGTCAGCAGCACTACAGCCGTGACGAGCGCGGCTGCGCCCTGAAGCGTCTTTCGCATGGTCCCCGTTCCTCGTTCCCTGTCGTGAATGGACCGGCGTCCGCAGATCCAACCACGGACGGGCTGCTCGCCGGCCAACGAGGTGTGCTCGAAGGCCTGTTGTCCTTGTTGCCTTCTTCCGGGGCGCCTCTCAGCCCTGCTCGGTGCGGGGGCGGTGCAGCAGTGAAGGGCCGGGCGCCGGGGCCGCGTCACTTCGTCCGTCCGGGTGCTGCTGCGGCCATGGTGTCGGCGGTCTTGTCGTGGAGGCACTGCCGGTAGGGCTTGTCCCAGCAGCACCAGAGCGGGTTGAGCAGGCTGAGGACCGGGACGATGAAGGCGAACAGCCAGAACAGCTCCCTGCCGAGTGCACGCCAGAATCCCACCGGGTGGGCCGTTTCCCGGCGCACGATCCGTACCCCGCACACAGCCTTGCCCAGGGTCGCGCCGAACTTCCAGACGGCGAAGGGGAAGTAGAGGACGAAGGAGACTGCGAGCCAGGCGAACAGCACCGTCCTCGCGGTGCTGCCGCCGCCCTCGTCGATCCACATCATGACCGGGACGGCCGGTATGAAGTACGCGGCATACCAGATGATCACGTCGAGCAGCCGGGCGCCGAGGCGCGCACCCAGGCTGGCCAGCCTGGCCGGCTCGGTGGTGCTCGGCGTAGTCGGCATTCCGTAGCCCGGCGCGTAGCCGTATCCCTGTCCCGGGTGTTGCCGGAACTGCGCGTAGGGAGGCGGAGCGGGGTCGGCCGGGTGCGGGTGCGGGGGGTGGTGCGGCTGATTCGCCATGGTTCCTTCCTCTGGTGGGAGATGTGTCTGCACGGTTCGCGGTCGGACCGCGTGTGCGGAGTCAGGGGTTGTTTGTCGGTGGAGCAGTCGCCGCAGGTCGGCCCAGACGGCGCGCGGTTCGTAGCCGAACATCAGCGGACTTGGTCACGGGCCGGCGCAGGCAGCAGGTTGTCTCCGGGCCACAGGTCCCGCTCAGCCACCAGGTCGGCGAGGAAAGCGCCGATCTGGGCCAGGACTTCGTCGCGCTGTGTCGGCCCGTGGTCGAGGGGTTCGCCGGCCGCAGGGTCGTAGGTGCGGACGTGGCCGTGGGGTCCGGTGCAGATCAGGGCGCGCGCGATATCCGGCAGGCCGAGGCTGAGGGCGTCGCACTCTCCTGCATGGACGAGTTGCACGAGGTCGGTGGTGACTTTCTCCCAGTCGCCGACCTTCGGCCAGTCGGCGCCGCCGTTCAGTTCGTGATTGAGGGTGGACAGCGGGACGATTTCGCCCGGCCGGCGCCCTTGGGTGAGGCGGTCGTGGATCTGAGCGCCGTCGGGCTGCAGCACGTGGGGGTGGAGCAGCGAGCCGGCGGCGACGACGGTGGCGTTGACCTCCTGGGTGCCGGGGCCGGGGTAGTACGGCTCGTGCGCGAAGAGCAGGTAGACGTCGGCGGTGGGGTCTGCGTTGTCGGACTGGGCCTGGGTCATGGGGCGGTATCCCTTCAGCGGTGAAATGCCCGGCGAGCGTCGAGGTCCTGGTTGTGCCGCTGGCTCGAAGCCGGGCGGGAGCGGGCCCAGCGGGCCTTCGTGCCCGCGGGGCTGGTTCGCTTCGCCGGAGCGGGCCTCAGTGCGAGTGCGCTCCAGCATCTGGGCGACTTGGTCGGCTAGCTGGACCATCAGCCGTTCCCGGTCGATGAGGTGAGGCGAGGCCGTGCGGGTGTCCTGGGTCTGGAGCAGGTCAGCGGCGTCCCACAGCAGGTTCTGGCCGATCTCGGCCGCGCGGCGCAGTTCGTAGCGGTCGCTGTCGGCGGCGGCCTGGACGAGGTAGGTGTGCAGGGCGGCGAGCCTCTGGAGGTACTGGCAGGCGGCGTCGCCTTCGACGCTGCGGACGTGCTCGCGGGCCCGGTCGTCGAATCGGTCGGGCAGGTGCTCGGTGAGCAGTGGGGCGAGCAGCATCGCCGGCAGCACGACGTCGGCGGGGATGCCGCGGCTGAGGGCGAACAGGGCGGCGAAGAGGCTGATGACGCCCACGAGGACTGCGGAGAACCGCAGGGATGCGGGGCTCGTGGCGGTCAGGGCGATGCGGTTGGCGGGGCGCCGGGTCAGCCAGCGCACGGCGAGCCGTTGTGTCAACGTCGCGCCCGGGGTGAGCACCCCTATCTGCCGAGGGAGGCCGGGCAGGGTCCCGTCACCGGGCACGGTCCAGGTCAGCCAGCCCCACTCCGTGCGCTCGTAGACGAGCGCGGGTTCGCACGTGGTGTCGCGGCAGAGGTGGCCGGTCAGCAGCGCGCGAGATCGTTCTTCCTCCCACCGTCGCGGATCGCGGGCGAAGGGACGGAGAGGTTGCTGGGGTGCCGTCCGGGGTGTGTGGAGCGTGTCCGTCATGAAGTGCTCGCTTCCAGAAGGTCGGTCACGGCGGTCAGGGCGGAAGTGCAGGTGGCGCAGCGGCCGTCGCCCTCGGGGTGAGCACGACGGGGAGTCGGCCCGGGGCAGGTGCGGCATCGCGGCCAGTCGAGGCAGGCCGGGCAGAGGTCTTCACCGGGGGCGGTGCCGGGCCGGCCGCAGCCCGCGCATTCGACGAGCGCCCGGTAGGTGATCGCCTGGTCGACCGTGCGGGCGGCGGCGGACGTCGTGGAGGGGTGTGTCGCCCACGAGGCCTCGCCCTGGTCGACGTCGTCGACGCAGGCAACAGGAGGCGGGTAGAGCTGAGCGGAGCGCAGTCGGGCGGCGACGATCGCATCGACGGAGGTGCGGATCCTGCTCGGCAGTGGGCGACTGGTGATGACGTGGCGCAGTTGCTCTGAGCTCCAGCCGACGTCCAGCATCGCGGTCATGACCCGGCCCTGGTCGTACAAGGCCTTCTCCTGCAGCAGCAGTTCAGGGTGGGCCGACCCGATCGACAGCAACAGCCGGGTGCCCGGATCCAGATCTTGCGGCGCCGGCCTCACCGTCCCCTTCGCAGCCGCAGCCGAGCGGCCACTCGTGCGCTCGCCGCGGGCGCACGGAGGGACGGAACTGGTCTTCTGCTTGTTGGTCTTCTTACTGATGGTGTTCTTTGTGGGGCGGTCAGCCAACGTAGGGTTATCCAGTCCTGGATTTCCCGACTCTGGTTGTGACCTGGTGCTTTGCAGGGCGGGCAGATCGGTTATGACGTACGTTGCCGAGCCGAGGGTGCCGTCGGGGTTGCGGTCGCGGTCTCGCTGCAGGAAGCCGTAGCGCGCAAGCTCCTCCAGTCCGGTCGTCACTGCGTCCATGCCCTCGCGGCCGCGCCGGGCCAGGTCCGCGACCGTCATGTGCCAGCCCTCGCGGTGGGTGCTGATCAGTCCGAACAGTCCCTTCGCCTTGAAGGACATGCGGCTGTCGCGGAACAGGCCGTTGGCGATCTGGGTGAACTGGTCGCTGGCCATCACGCCGCGGCGGATGCCCTTGCCGTAGTCGCCCCGGCCGTCCTTGGGGGCCGGCGGCGCGTGGAGTGCTGTGGCGGCGTCTGCCATGAGGGCGTCGACGAAGGTGGGGTGGTCGGTGATGGAGTAGACGATCTCGCCGAGGGTGCCGTTCGTACGGCGCAAGCGTTCGCGGATCAGGTAGCCGTGGGTTTCCAGTTCCTGAAGTCCGGTGCGTATCGCGTCCCGTCCGTCGGGTCCGGAGCGGACGAGGCCGGCGACGGTCACCTGCCAGCCGTCCTGGTGGGTGCTGATGTACCCGAAGATTCCTTTCGCCTTGTAGCTGAGGCGGTTGTCGCGGAACAGGCCGTTGGCGATCTGGGTGAACTGGTCGGCGGCCATCGAGCCGCGACGGATCCGTGCTCCGTTCATCGCGCGTCCGCAAGTGCGCTGTGCGCGCGGCAGCCGGGACATCCCACACCGCTCACGGAAGCGAGACGGCCGGTGCCTGCGGTCAAGGGGACGTGCGTGAGATCCATACAGGCAGCTCACCCGTCGACGCCGACCAGGGCGGCGGCCACAACCCCCGACCATCGATCACGATCCGGCAACATGCGCGCTGGACTGCCGTGGTCGGGTCCGTGGTCGGGCCGACCAGCCGTCAATCAGGCGCCACACGCACGGCGTAGTCGCTCGGGGCCGCAGGACGCTGGGTTGTTCAGCTCAGGTGTGTCTGGGCCGACGCGGTGCACCGCCGCATCTCATGCCACGAGGTGTTGCGCGCCCGCCATTGAATGGGTGGCTCGGGTCTGATCTCTTGGCCTCAACGCGAGCCCCTGCCACATCGGCAGGGGTTTTTCCGTGCCTGGCCGTCGGGGCACCGAGGGAGATCCCTGGAACGGACGGAAGCCGACATGGACGAGTGGTGGGTCGTGGACGGCCCTCGCGAAGAGGTCGGTGCTTCCTCTGACCGTGCACCTCGATACGTCGAGTTGCGGGGCTAACCCCTGGGTTCTCCATCGTCCTCTTCACCGTCCCGGTCCGGTACGGCGCACCATTCCGATACAGCTCTTGGAGGAGCAGTGAGTAACGAGCAGGGCATCCCCAGGCCGGATCCGTCCGGCGCAGCGGTCGGTGGGCGTCCGGCACAGCCCTCGCAGGAGGCCGGGGACAAGGCCTCGGAGCGGAAGGACTTCGCGAAGAAGGCCGGCCTGGCTGCGATCGGCGGAGCATTCTCCGGAACGTTCCGTGTTGTGGCTTCCTCGATCCGCGACGCCCTCCTTGGGGACTCCGGGACGGAATGAGGCCGCCCGCTTCAGCGGTCTGGCTACCCGCTGTGCTCCGCGGCCCGCGTTGAATGACGGTCCGATCCCGGCTGCGCAAGCAGTGCGCACTGCCGACTGCGCAGTCGCGGGCGGGCCGTTGCGCACACGTTGCGCACCGGGTCGCGGATCGTGCGCAATCGACTTGCGCGTGTGAGTGCGCAGCCCCGCCCGGGGTCCTCGGGATCCGGCTGCGCATCCGCCTGCCGCTGCGCAGCCCCCAGTGCGGAAGTCCGGGGGGGCGTGCCCGCAGGCTTCATACGGCGTGCGCACTTGGCGCCGGCCGCCCCGATCGGCGTGCGATCCGCCGTGTCGGAGCGGGGCTCCGTGGGGTGCGAAATGTCGTGGTCGGGTCTGTGGTCGGGGCGACCATGGGCCCAACCACGGGCTTTGTGTCCCCATCGTGACCGTGGTCGGGGGCTCATGGTCGGTGGTCGGGTCGGGGCCGACGGGTTTTCTCAAGGTCAGCAAGTACACGTTCTGACCTGGGAGTTTGGCCATGTCCCCTGGCAAGCAGGCGTCGGAGAGCGACGCTGCTCCTCCGATGGCCGCAGGCATCGAGCTGGAGAAGATGAGGCGCCGCGTCCGCCTGTCGCGCTTGGCCCTGTTCACCGCGATCGCGGCCGGTCCCGTCGCCCTGGGCGTGGCGGTGATGTCCGGCCCGACCACGGCCAAGGCCGCCCCCTCGGACAAGCCGGCCGCTGTGCGCACCGCGGCCGCCGCGGCCGACCCGGCGGGCTATGCGCAGGTGTTCGTCGGCGCGTGGTTGCGCAGCAGTTCCGACGACGAGGGCAGTGCGCAGGCGCGGCTTGCGCAGTTGCTCGCGCCGGACGTCGATCTGCCGGCCCCGGTCGCCGGTGCGCAGCCGGAGCTCGGGTCGGTGACCGCGGTGCGCAGTGCGCAGCGCGACGCCGGCGCGTGGGCGGTGACGGTGTCGGCGCAGTACGCCGACGGACGGGTGCGCTACTTCGTCGTCCCCGTGGCCGCCGACGCGAGCGGGAGTTCGTTCGCCGTGACCGGTGCCCCGGGGGTGGTGGCGGGCCCAGCGCGCGCCGCGGTGACCCCGTCGCCGTACGGCGTGAGCGTGCCGTCCGGCAGCGACCTGTCGTCCGCGGTCGGGGAGTTCTTCGGCGCATACCTGACGGGGGCCGGGGAGGTGGATCGCTACCTAGCGCCCGGGGTGAAGCTGTCGCCGGTCTCCCCCGCCCCGTACCAGGCGGTCACGGTCCAGGAGGTGTGGGGCGCTGAGGAGGCCGCGGCCGCCGAGCAGGTGCCTGCCGACGGTACCGAGGTCCGCGTCCGCGTCCAGGTCGAGGCCCGGGATGACGCCGGGCGCTGGCCGCTGGCGTACGTCGTCGCCCTCACGTCTCGCTCCGGCCGGTGGGAAGTCGCGGCGCTGGACTCCGGGACCCTCCAGGACGGGGGTGCCCGGTGAACACGGTGCAGAGCATGATGCTCGCCGGGCAGCTGGACGACCTCGGCGACAGCTGGATCAACATGTTCGAGGACTGGGCGACCAAGGGCCTGCAGGCCGGTCTGATCGTGCTGGTCGTCGTCATCATGATCCAGAAGTTCAGCCTGAAGGCCGGGATCGGCGCCCTGCTTCTGATGATCATCGCGCTGGGGCTGTACGACTCCCGCGAGGACCTGGCGGACATGTTCACCGACGAGGTGAAGAACCCGGCCAAGGGCGCGCCCGCCGTGCCCGGCATCGTGCAGGGTCCCGATCCGCTCGCCCGTGTGCACTCGGTCGGCGCGGGAGGTCGGCTGTGAGCGCGGCGGCCGCGGGGCGGGTGGGACGCTTCTACACTTCCGCCCGCCGCCACCCGTGGGTGCTGGGCAAAGTCGCCGACTGGAAGATCCCGCTCGGTCCGTACACGCCCGCGCAGATCGCGGTCGCGGTCGGCGGCGTCTTCCTGCTGGTCAAGACGATCGGCTGGTGGTCGTGGATGGGCCCGGTGCCCATCGTGGTCTGGGTGTTGACGGTCTGGGCGGTACGCCGGCCGAAGATCAAGGGGCGCGCCCCGTTGCAGGCAGCTTTGGGCTGGGTGCTGCTCGCCTGGCAGCCGCAGGGCGGCCGGATGGGCGGAAGGGCCGCCCGGGACCGCCTCTCCCGTCCTCTGCTCGGCGGCTTCACCGTCGAAGAAGCTGATCTCGCTGTCCCGGCCGTGGCGGCGCCGCCCCGCGCCGACCAGCCGGCAGTCGGCCGGAGCGCGCCCCGGGGCCGGGCTGCCCGTCCGTCCGCCGGACCGCGCTCAAAGCCGCAGACTCGCCCGGCACCGACAGGGCCGGTGCCGGGTGTACCGGTGTCGGGTGTGCAGCAGTTGCTCGCCCTGGCCCAGCAGGCGGGGGGTGCGCGGTGAGGGTGCCGATCCGTCACATCGCCGGGCATCTGGTGTGGTCGACGCACGGCAGCGTGTGGGCCCTCTACCGGCTGCACCCCGGTCCGGACGCCCGCGGCCGCCGGGAGGAGACCGTCCAGGGCACCTACGTTCCGGACGCGGTCCGCGACGAGCAGCTCGCGAAGATCACGCACCTGATCCGTTCGCTGGCGGGGGCGCCGCGCCTGTTCGGGCTGTGCGCACAGGTCGACCCAGGCGAGATCGCCCTGCGCATGATCGAGGGCATCGAGCCCGGCGCCCAACCTCCCGGCGACGCGCATCCGTGGGTGGAGAACGTTGAAGCCACCCTGGACCTGCTGAACGACCAGGAGATGCACCGGCGCACCCTCTGGCTGGCGGTGCCGCTGCAGAACGACGCCGCGGGCGGGCAGATGACCGCATCGCTCGGCGCGATGTGGGCGGACGTCGCACCGATGCTGGGCATGCGGGCGGCACCCGTGGCGCGCCGTGAGGTGGCCGCCTACCGCGAGCAGGCCTTGCGGGTGGAGGCCGCGCTCGCCGGCGGCGTCGCCCTGCGCCCTGCCCGCCCGGCAGAGATCGTGTGGATGATCCAGCACGCTCTTCACCGCGGCCTGGACGAGCCGCTGCTCACCGAGGCCGAGACCAGCGACCTGTACGGCGGACAGCTGAGGGCGGGGATGCTGCACTCCCCCAGCTACGCCGACCTCGGCCAGGCCCGCCTGCAGGAGGGCGGTGTCGACCCGGCTCTCGACAGCGCCGACGATCTGACCGGCGCGGACCGGATCGGCCGGTCGGGCCGCAAGGCGTGGTGGCGGCTGAGGACGTCGTCGCCGCTCAAGCGGCGGTGGCTGCAGGTGGAGTCCGACGCCGGGGTGGGCTATCAGGCTCAGTTGGCGCTGGCCGAGTGCCCGCCCGCGGTGAGCCAGGACGCTGCTGACCTGTTCGCCCAGCTGGAGACCCTGGATTTCCCCGTCGACTACACCGTCGACCTCACTTTGGTGCCGGCCGAGAAGGCCCGCGACCAGGTGCGTCGCAAGAAGAACGAACTCGTCGACCAGGCCGACCAGTACGACGCACGCCCCACCGGCATGCCCGCCTCGCTGACCGATGCCGCCCGCGACCTGGGCGAGCTCGACGCCCGCCTGTCCCGCACCAGCGTGGAGGTCGAGGTCCAGTCCGTGACGGTCCTGACCGTGTGGGGTCCGACCGCCGCCGTCTGTGACGCCCGCGCCCGGGCCCTGGCCGCGCTGCTTGGCGGCGCCGACTACCGGGCGGTCCGCCCGGCTGGCCTTCAAGAGGCCCTGTTCACCCTCGGTCTGCCCGGCACCGCACGGCCCGGTGTAGTCCGGGAGTTCACGCAGCACCAGGTCAGTGAAGACTGGGCGCTGGGCGGAGCCTTCACCGCCTGTGAGGTCGGCGACCCCAACGGCATGTTCCTCGGTATCGACCTGGACTGCGGCACTACCCGCCCCGTCATGATCAACGTGGCGGACGCGCCGAAACAGGACGCCTCCGCCTCCATGGGCGTCGTCGGAGATCTCGGCGCAGGCAAAAGCGTCCTGGAGAAGCTGATCTCCGAGGCAGTGTGGGCACGCGGCGGGGTCGCGATCTGCATCGACCGCACTCCCGTGCGGGAGTGGGCGAGCTTCGCCCGCACCGCGGCCGCGGGCCGCTGCCAGATCATCGACGCCGCCCAGGCCGAGGTGTCCATCGACCCCCTGCGCATCTTCACCGGCCCCGAAGGCCGCCACTACGCCCTGTCCTACCTCACCCTCCAGCTCGGCATCGGCCCCATGAGTACCAGCGGGGAAGTCCTGCACCACGCCGTGGAGCGGGCCGCAGCCAGCGAAGCCCCCTCCATGCACCGTGTCCTTCAGGTCCTCGAGGAGATGGGCGGGGCGGAGGCGGGCAAGCGGCAGGACACGGCCGCCACCCTCGCCGGACTCATCCGCGTCGTGGCCAGCAACCCTCTCGCCGCGATGGTGTTCGACCCCGCCCTGCCGCCCGTGCGACTGGACGCCTCCAGCGCCTCCGACATGATCGTGATCACGACGACCGGCCTGAAGCTGCCGCCCAAGGCCGCGTTCGACAAGCCCGAAGTGCTCCACCAGCAACCCCTGGAAGCCCTGATCGGCCGCGCGGTCCTCTACCTGATCGCGGCGATCGCCCGGCAGACCGCGTTCGAGGACCCCGAACGGTTCACCGCGGTAGTGACAGACGAGCTGTACTGGCTCACCTCGTCCGCCGAAGGCACCGCCCTGGTCCACGAGATCCTCCACGACGGCCGCAAGCACGGCGCCGGGCTGATCGCCGGATCCCACGACGCGGAAGAACTCGGCCCCGACCGCGGGCTGATGGCCTACCGCGCGCTCGCCCGCACCACCGACCGTGAACGCGCCCGCCGGGGGCTGGAGTTCCTCGGTCTCGATCCGAACGACCCTGAGCTGCTGCGGCTGGTGACCACCGGCCTGTCCCCCGTCGGACAGCGCGGCCGCGAAGGCGAGTTCCTCATCGCCTGCCCGCGGCAGAACATCGGCCGGATCAAGGTCAGCATCCCGCGCATCGAGCGGATCTCCTCCTCCATCACCACCACGCCGGGACGCCGCACCACCGCGCCCGCGCCGCTCGCCGGAGCCGTTGCGGGCGACCGTCAGAAGGAACTCCTGTGACCTCCTTCGCTCCCAGTCGCTCGAGGCGTCTCGCCGCAGCCGCGAGCGCCCTCACGGCCATCGCCGTCGCCGTCGGCGTGCTCGTCCTGGTGTTCGGGGCGAGCCTGCCGGAGACCTGGTGGCCACGCACCGGACACGCCTTCGCCGCCGACACCGCCAGGACGCCCGCAGACGCGTGCGATCTGATAGCCGGTCCGGCCAAGGCGTACTGCGAGCGCGGCCGCCACGCCACGAGCGCCGCTCCCGCCCAGGGCAGCGGCGACGCCGCCGCCTGGAAGCTGGCCCCCGCCGCGGCGGTGCTCGGGGCGCTCGTGATCTGGCGCCGCGCTCCGGCAGGACGAGGGCGGGCTTGAGATGTTCCGTCCAGACCGCGCAACCCTGCGCTCGGCCGGCTTCGTGACGCTGCTCACCGGCGTGTTCGTCATGGTGAACAGCCAGGTCGTGTACGCGGCCAGCAGCAACAGCGAGACCGGAGACCTGCTCGCGCCGCTGAACATCACCTCCTCCGAGGGGGTGCCGATCAACGGCTACGAGCTGAACGCCGACGGCGGCTCCATCGTCGCCTTCAAGACGCAGGCCTTGGCCTTCGCCCTGTCCGGGCTTTTCACCCTGATCCGGCTGCTGGTCGGCCTGGCGGGGTGGGCGATCGAGCTGGCCTTCCGGTTCCCGCTGTTGAAGATCCTCACCCGTCCGGCTCAGAAGGTCGCCGACACCTACGACAACGTGGTCGTCGACACGCTCGGGCTGAAGGGTCTGCTGCTGGCCTGGGCGTTTGTTTTCGCGGGGTTCATGATCGTGCGCGGTCGTGTCGGCCGCGGTCTGGGCGAGATCTTCCTGACCCTGCTCATCGGGGCGATCGCCGCTTCGGCTCTCATCCGCCCTGACACGCTGCTCGCCCAGGACGGACCCCTGGGGCAGTCCCAGCAGGTAGCTGCCGAGGTCGCTCAGCAGAGCGTCAACTCCTACGACTGGGGCGGCAAGCTCGCCAGCCGTGGCCCGTGCGCCGGCATGGCCGGCATGCAGGAGGTCAAGTGCCTGGAACGTGAAGACGACAAACCTGTCTCCGCCGAAGAGGTGGCCCGCCCGATCCAGGACTCGATCACCAACGCGCTGATCGTGAAGCCGTACATGCTGCTGCAGTACGGGCGCATCCTCGACCCTGCCAAGACCGCCGACCGCAAGGCCTACGCGGTCCACCTGAAATGGATCACCGGCGGGTACAAGGCCGACGGCAAGGACAGCGAAGGCGAGAAGAACAACTGCTCCCTGCTCGACGGCCAGGCGAGGAAGGTCTGCGAGAGCGATACCGACGACAAGGAGAAAGACCCCTGCGAGCTGATCAGAGGCGAGGCTAAAAAGTACTGCGAGCGCAACGACGGCGATACGCCCTCCAGCGACGACCTGCCGTCCCTGACACCAGGCGGCGAGTTGCTGGATGCATCGAATGCGATCGTCACGGACGAGGACCGCGAGTTCTACGCCTTCATGCAGGACATGAAGAAAGCCGGCGATGTCGGCAAAGCGTGCGCGGACTATGCGCAGAAGCCCACCTGGTGGCGCGTCGGCGGCGCCGCCCTGCTGCTCATCGCCGCGCTGTTCATCTGCGGCATGCTGCTCTCCAGCGCCATCGTGCTGCTGGGCACCCAGGGCATCTGCGTGGCGGCCGCGGCTGCGGGTGGTGTCACCTTCATCGCCGGCATGCTGCCCGGGCCCGCACGCCAGTCCGTGTGGAAATGGCTGTCGATCTGGGGCATCTCGGTCCTGACCGTGGTCGGGATCTGTGCGTTCATCCCGTTCTTCGGCATCGCCGTGGACGCCACCATCACCGACGGGCCCGACTTGATGGTGGAGCAGATCCTGCTGATCGACGTCCTGGCCGTCGCGGGCGCGGCCGGACACCGCAGGCTCCTGACCGGGATCGCCTCCTTCGGACGGCGTATGGCCATGCGGATGCGCTACGCCAAGGTCGGCGGCACCCACATGCCCGGCGACACCTCCGAGCTCGGCGCGGCGCTCGCCATGAACTCGCCCGCCGCGATGGGCGGTTACGGCGGGAGCCTGCGTGCCTTCACCGGTGGCGGGGGCGGCCGGTTCGGGCTGCTCGGCACCCGGCAGCGCCTGATGGGCGCGCTGACGTCGCTGGCCGACGGCGCGGGCATGCCCGTGGACACCGGACGGGTGCTGGCCGATGCCACAGCCGAAGCAGGGCGCGGACTCGCCCCGCTCACCGCGGCGGCCGCTGTGGGCGGGGCCGGTGCTCGGCTCGGTGCGAAGGGCGGTCACTGGCTGCTGATCGGCCGCCGGCCGGACAAGGAGCAGTTGGCCAAGTGGCGCAAGCCCACCGCCGACGGCGACCCCGGCGCGGGCGGCCCGTCCGGCGGACCAGGAGGCGGGTCGGGCGGCGGAGGGCCCCGTCGTCCCGGCGGTCCGCCCGACCGCTACCGCGACGAGGACGGCCAGGTCGTCGACCGCCGCTCGGGGCAGGTACTGCACGACCAGAACACCGATCGCACCCTGCTGTCGACGCGCGCACACAACCGCCTGGTCCGTTTCCGCGGATACCGCATCCTCAACCGGGGCGGCCGCACCGCGTACGGGGCGACAGCAGGTCTCCCGGCAGGCGTCCGCCGGGCCCGATCGGGCGGATCGCAGTACGCGCAGGACGCCCGCCAGCAGGTGCGGGTGTGGAGCAACACCGTCCGCGAGGACGGCCGTGCCTGGGCTGAGGCGGGTTGGCAGGCAGCCCGGTCCGGCCCCTTCCGCAGCCGCCGCCTGCCGACAGCGACGACAGTGTCCTCCCCGCGGCCGAACCCGGTGCAGCCGCCGACGGCGCCTACCGGCAGTCCCGCGGGCCGTCCGGGGCCGACCCCATCGGGGCCGAGCGCGCCGGCGTCTCCGGCGGAAGGCAGCACCACGCCGATGTCCCCGAACCGGCTCGCGGGCGGTAACGCCCCGCGTCCGGCGAGTCCTGCGCCGAACAGGACGGACTCGGCCCTTCCCGGCGCAGGAAGCACTGGCAACACCACGCGCGACGAGGCGCGTCGGCGGATGCAGGACCTGATGCGTCGGACCGCTCCCGAAGCGGAGCGTCTGCGCCGTGAGCGGGGCCAGCAGCCGCCGGCCGAGGACGGTGACGCCGAGTGAAGCGGGCACGGCGCCGCCTGGGTCGGTGGGTATGCGTGAGTGTGCTGCTGCTGTTCACCGCCGTGTGCTGCGCGGCTCCTGTCTCGAACGCGATCAGCGCGTACGTCACGCTGCAGACCGGGCTCCAGGACGATGCCGATGGTGGGATCGCCGACGGCGGCAGCGCGGCGGACATCCCCGCCCGGATGCTGGCTGCTTATAACAAGGCCGTACAGCAAGTCGGGAAGTACGTGCCCAAGTGCCAGGGCATGCGCTGGCCGATCCTTGCCGGAATCGCCAAGGTCGAGTCGAACCACGCCGTCGGCCGCAACATCGCTGCAGGCGGCGACATCCGTCCGAAGATCTACGGAGTGCTCCTCAACGGCTCCGGGGCCGGCGGGAACACCACCGTCTTCCCGGACACCGACGGCGGCAAGTGGGACGGCACAGCCAGCGGGGAGCGCGCAGTCGGGCCCTTCCAATTCCTCCCGTCCACCTGGGAGGGCGTCGGCGAGGACGCCAGCGGGGACAAGACAGCCGACCCGCACAACGCCGACGACGCAGCCCTCGGCGCCGCCGTCTACCTGTGCGCAGGCGGCCGGGACTTGACCAAGCGGGCTCAGCTCAAGGCCGCGATCCTCCAGTACAACCACTCCGCTGAGTACGTCTCGAACGTGCTGGGCTGGATCGACCAGTACACGGCGGCCGCGAAGGACCCGGACCTGAAGAACGTGACCGGAAAGGTCCACACCGTGATCGAGGCGGCGCTCTCCCAGCGCGGTGTGCCCTACTCGTGGGGCGGCGGCAACGCCAAGGGCAAGTCGACCGGGATCTGCTGCTCCCTCAGCGGGAAGAGCGGCGAAAGCATCAAGGGCTTCGACTGCTCGGGGCTGACCGTGTACGCCTACGCCAAGGTCGGCATCCAGCTGCCGCGCACCGCGGCCGCCCAGGCCGGTGTCGGCCAGCGCATCCCCGCCCGTCTGGGCACTGGTGCGCTCAGGGCCGGCGACCTCGTCTTCTACGCCGATGCGCCCGGCCGCGACGCGACGATTTATCACGTCGGGATTTACCTGGGTAGCGGACAGATGGTCAACGCCCCCCGTCCCGGAACCGTCGTCCGCCTGGACGCGGTCAACGCGATGTCGGGATACGCGGGAGGGGCCCGGCTGCTATGACCAACCCCCCGGCGCGCTCGCCGCGCCTGCTTCTGATCGCCACCGTGGTCCTGGCCGTGGCCGGGGTGATCCTGCTGACGGTGCCGCACACACCAAGCGCACCGGCAACCTCGGCGCCACCGCGCACGGCCGCTCCCACGCCGTATCCCTCGGCGACCGCTGTACGCGGCCGTACTGCGCAGGCCAGCGGGTCCGCGTCGGCCACGGCCTCCACCGGGTCGACGCAGTCAGCCGGTGCGTCCGTGCTGCCGCCGCACGGCGAGGGCGTGGCCGGCGATGCCGTCATCCAGCAGTCGTTGGAAGACGCCTGGCCCGCCGACCTTGCTGCCGACGAGGAGCAAAGGCTCCTCGCGGCCGGCCGTGGCCTGCTGCGGGCGGACGCCACCGGGATCGGCCGCGCCAAGTGGCCCGCGATCTTCGGAAACCCGGACCAGGCGATCGCACCGGCGTTCTCCACCGCCCGCTTCCGCATCCAGGCCGCCATTGCCCGCAGGGACGGCAGCCGGGACAAGGCAGTAGTGCACCTGGTGTGGGCGGCTGCCGACCGCGGCGGCACCTACACCGACCGGCGCATCACCGACTGGTACTTCACCCGCACTTCAACGAAAGGAGGGTCCACGTGGACACCTCAGCCCCGTACCTGACCGAGCAGGCGGATGACACGGCAGCCAGTCAGGTCCTCGGTCTGCTGGCCGGCCTGGTCAACGCCGCTGGCTGGGTGATCACCTATTGGTACCTGCCCGTGGCGGCCGCGGCCGCCTGCTGGGCCGTGAGCGAGACGGTGGTGCGCCGTCTGGCAAGGAAGGCCTCGGCCGAGCGGATGGCGCTGGAACTCGTGCCATCGCAGCACTTCGACCCCGGCCTGGAGGAGATCTTCCGCCGCGGGGTTCAGCTCGCCCGAGCTTCAACGAGCATGCCGTGGTGGGCGCCCAGGCGGTCGAAGGCGGTGCAGATCCGGCTGCGCGCCGACGGCTCGAGCCCGTTGCGCTACCGGATCGAAGGTCCTGCCGGCGGTGAACGCCTGCTGTCGATCACCCCGTTCGGTCCCGCCGTCACGGTGAACCGGGCCCGCCCGCTCGTCGACAAGCCGCGTGAGCATGTGGTGCGGGCGGAGTTCGTCCTGCGCGGCAAGCCCACCGCCCCGCTGCGGGACGTTCCGCTGGACCCCGACCCGCTGCAGCCGCTGATCGACGCCGTCTCCGATCTGCGGGCGGAACTGGGGGACCTGGCCGAGATACGGCTCGACATCCAGCGGGCCCCCAAATGGGCGCTGCGGGCCCGGCGTCTGCAGCTGATGTCGGACGCCCGGCGCAGGGAGCGGCGCGAGGCCCAGCGCGCCGCCCGGTGGGTGCGCCAAGACGCGGGCGGCATCGAGGACTCACTGGCCTGGCAGCTGCAGCAGCTGGTCAGCGGCAAGCAGGCCGGGGGCGGGCGCCGTCTGGTCATGCCGCCCGTCCCCCGCCGGGTCGAGCCGGCTGAGGCGCTGGGCAAACTCGCCGACGACGACCACCTTGTCCGCGTGCAGCTGCTGGTGATGTGCGCGTCGAACACCGAAGGCCGCTCCCAGGCCCGGCTCGCCCAGCTCCAGGCCGCCTTCGACGTGTTCGGTGGCGGCTCGCGGTGGGCGATGCGCGGATGGCGGGTCGGCCCGTGGCGGTTCGGGGCGGACCGCTGGCCCAGCCGTCGCGGTTTCGAGCGCCGCTGGACGTTGGGTCACTGCCAGCCGCCCCGTCCGAACTGGGTACGCCTGGAGGAACTGACTGGCCTGCTCAAGCCGCCCACCGTGCACTGCCAGCTGCCGCTGCTCGCCGGGGACCTGCCGACCTTCGAGTTCAACAACCCCACGTTGCTGCTGCAGGGCATCTACCGCGGCCCCGACGGCCGTCGGCGTCTGGTCGCCAGCTATGCGAAGGAGACGCTGTTCGAGGTCGGCGTGGGCAAGGCGGGCGGCGGCAAGACCGAACGCGCCCTCGCGCAGGCCATCGGCTGGGCTCATGCAGGAGGCGGGCTGATGTTCGTCGACCCGCATCGCGACTCCTGGCCTCGCGCTGTGCCGTTCCTCGCCCACGACGCGCTGATGGACCGGATCGCGCTCATCGACCTCAACGCCCACGGGCCTGCGCCTCAGGTGAGTTCGTGGAACCCGCTCGGCATGCACCAGGGCCAGGTGGCACACGAGGTCGTCGAGGCAACGGCGGACGCCTTCGCGTCTGCGCTCGGCTGGGACGACGCCAGCGCGCCCCGCGCGCTGACCATCCTCACCGCTTCCCTGGCGGTGCTGGTGGCCGTCAACGAAGCCGCCTGCCAGGCCGGGCGCCCCGACGACCAGGCCACGGTCTTCCATGTGCGGGCGCTGCTCACCGACTCGGTTTTCCGCGCTGCGGCGCTCGCCGGGGTTAAGGGGCGCCTGGACGAGGAGACCCGCTCTTGGTGGCAGACGGTGTTCCCGACGCTGCCGCCGGACTCTTTCGCCGTGGTCCTCAACCCGATCGCCCGCCTCGCCGCCAACCCCGTCACCCGCGCGTTCCTCGGGCAGCCGGCCGGCCGCTACAACATCCGCGCCGCGATGGACTCGAAGATGATCGTGTGGGTGTGCCCGGGCGGAAACGGGCCCACCGACCGGCTGATCACCGCACTGCTCGCCCGGGACCTGCTGCGCGCGGTGCGCTCCCGCCGGGATACCCCCGAGGCCAGGCGGGTGCCGTTCCGCCCGTACTTCGACGAGCTGATCACCCTGACCGGAGCGGCCGCAGAGACGATCGCCAGCATGTTTGAGGACTTCCGCAAGTACAAAGTCCACGTCCACGGCATGACTCAGTTGCTGGCCCGCCTGCCCATCCCGGTGCGTCTGTCCCTGGTCCAGAACGCCTCCACTCTGGCGTCCACCGCCGGCTCGCAGTCCGCTATCGCTCCGATCACCTCGGAATGGGGCGAGAGTCCCGGACCTGACGTCGTCGCCGCCCTGGACCGGTTCGAGCACTACATGTCGCTGACGGTCAGGGGCCGTCGTGTCGGTCCCGTCCGGATCACCGGGCCGCACCTCGACGAGGTCTTCGCGGAGTACGCCCGTCCCCGCCAGGCGGCGGCATTGGAGCGCGCCGCCCGGGCCACGGCCGGCGCCGCGCCCCTGGACCAGCTCACGACTCGCGCCACCGATCAGCTGGGCCGGGTGGGTGCCTTCCTTGCCCAACTCGCCCCCACCACCGCGGCAGCCGGACGGCTGCAGAAGAAGGGTTACGAGTGACCATCACCTTCGAGGCCGTGTCGTCCGGCCGCACTCCGAGTCCGGTCGAGCCGCTGCCGCATCAGCTCCTGGCCGTGCTGGGTCAGCACCGGATGGCGACTACCGGTCAGCTCCACGACCTGCTGCGGCCCGGCACGGCGCGGCAGACCGTCTCCACACCGTTGAACAAGCTGCGCCGTGAGGGCCTGGTGGATTACACGGTGCTGCCCGCTTCCAACCGGTCCCGTGCCTGGTATCTGACGGGTGAGGGGGCCCGGCTGGTGAGGGACTTTCCCGCGCTGAGGGGACGGCCGCCGTATCCGATCGCCTCGGCCACCGCTGCCTCGTTGAAGACGCCGCACACCCTGACCGTGCTCCGCACCCACCTGGCGTTCGTCGCCGATGCCCGCAGGCGTGGCGACGAGCACGGTCACCTGGACTGGACGCCTGAGGTCTCCCACCCGCTCAGCGACGGCGAGAAGATCATCACGGATGCGGTGATGTACTACACGCTCATCGGTGAGGATCAGCGGACGAAGCTCAGGGCACTCGTCGAAGTCGACCGGACGACCATGAGCAGCGAGCGGCTCGCACTGAAGTTGATCGAGTACGCGCGGCTGTGGTCGTACGAGCCGCAGCCTGTCAGCCGGTCCCGAGCGCGTCAGTCGGTTGTTCCCGGTGCCGTCTGGCTGCGCTGGTATCCCGTGTTCCCCCGGGTTCTGTTCGTGCTCACCGGTGCCTCCCGGTACGTCCTGGGCAACAGGATCAACGACCTGCAGGCCATGGTCGCGCAGCACCCGCTTGTGGGCACGCTGGCCCGGCAGGTGCCGCTGGGCGCGGCGGTCCTTGGAGACCTCGAACTCCAGGGGCCTACCGGCGATGTGTGGGTCCCTCTGGCCGGCGGCGAGCCGCGGCCGTGGACCGACCTGTGACGCGGCGGCATGGTGCCGAACGAATGTCGCAGCCTTGCAACTGCTCCGGAATCCACTTGATGTTTGCTTACGCGAATGACAAGTTTACTTATGCGCAATGGGGCCCGGTCCTGCAACTGTCCCCGTAGGCTCTTACCTTGGGAGATCCAGATGCGGCAAGCTACTGGTGAGATTCGCACCCTTGAAACGCAGCCCACTGACGCGTGGCCCGTACACACGAAGGCCGTCTCCTACGTCGGGAGTGCTTGCGCGGCCGAAGGGGCCAGCGACTTCCACTTGGACGACCTGAACCTGGTACGCCACCAGTTCCCGGGCCGGCGCGTCACGCTCGACGGAGACGTGATCACCGTATGGCCGACCTCCCCGCCCAACGGGGCAGGGACTCCCGCTCCATGATGCCTGGGGCGACATCAGCTCAGCCCGCCCCTCGGCCGGAAGAACCCGGCGGCCCGTATCTCGTTCTCGCGCGCGGGGGCTCACGCCGCCCGGACGGCCCGACGAACGACACGGACCACATGCGGTCGCAACGAGCGAAGACACAGAACTACAAATCGACATCCGGTTCCGAAAGCGACCGGATACGTCCCGAGTTGTGTGAGTGAACTCAAATATCAAGGTGGGAAGTTGACTGGCATATGCGTAATCTGGCGGTCACGCAAACGCATTACCGCAGCTGGGCCTGACCGCAGTTCTTGGCCGCCGAACGCCGGGGGGCCGGGGAAGCGGTCGAACCGCACCGCGTCGTACGGGGAGACAACGTGACTGCAGCACAACCACGCCCTTCACGGATCGTGAGCGCCGCTGTTCGCACCCGGAAGCACGCAACTGCCCTGCTTCTCGCGGGCAGTCTGCTGGCATTGGCCGGCTGTAGCGACAGCGACGCGGACGCGTCACCGTCCACTCCGAGCCCCACTCAGACAGCTGGCTCGTCGTCCCCCAGTTCCACGGCCGACGCCGAGGATGCCGCCGTCATCGCGGCGTACACCAGCTCATGGGACGCGCAGACCGAGGCGTACAAGAAGGCCTCCTCCACGGGCACCGACCTGAAGAAGAACACCACCTTCAAAGCCCTGGCCGACATTGAGAACGACTTGTCGGCCATGCGTAAGGCAGGACAGGTCACGACCGGGAAACCGGTGCTCCATCCGAAGGTCGTCAAGGTCACAGACGCCGAGATCCCCACGGCCACGGTCGCGGACTGCGTCGATACGACGAACTGGACGCTGATCGACGAGGCCTCGAAGAAGCCGGTCCCGCTGCCAACGGAGCGACTCACCAAATACGTCAGCACCGCAACGCTTGAAAAGTGGGGGACGAAGTGGATGGTCACGAAGTTGACCGCTCAAGAGCAGGCCTGTTAGCCCGTCGTCTCGCCGTACTCACCGGTGCCCTCGTCCTGGGGTCGGCCGGCATCGCGCACGCAGGTGACGATCCCGACGTCGATGCCGGCAAGTGCCAGGTCGTCAAGTTCTGTGTCGGTGTCGGCGTCGATGACGAGACCGGCGGTAGCGGCGGGCAGGCGGGCGGCTCGCAGGGCAGCAGTGAAAGCAGCGAGAGCAAGCTGAAGTGCAAGTACACGAAGGTTGACCCGAAGCCGCCGGCCGAGCACCCGGCTTGGAAGGGTCAGGACCCGGCCAAGTACGACATGTACTTCAGGGGTTGCTCGGACGGCGGTCTGGACAACCCGGACGGATTCATCGTCGTGCCAGAGGGGCAGCCTCCCGTTCCGCAGGTGGACCCCCAGGAGTTGGGGCAGCGCGCGGTCGACTCGATGACGCTGCTCGGCCCGGACATCGTCAGCCCGAAGGCGGCCGGGAAGTACACCGTCGGTGTCCCCATGTGGATGTGGGTCAACCAGAGCGCCACGACCTACGGACCGAACACCGCGTCGGCGTCGGCGGGCGGGATAACCGTCACCGCAACGGCGAAGGTGTCGAAGATCGTGTGGCAGATGGGTGACAGCGCCAGCGTGACGTGCAACGGCCCCGGTACGCCCTACCAGGCCTCCGAGGGGATGGCCCAGTCACCGACCTGCGGACACGTGTACTCCAAGACTTCAGCTGGTGCCCAGAACGGCAAGTTCCCGGTGACCGCGACCTCGACGTGGACGATCGACTGGCAGGGCGGCGGAGCGGCCGGCCAGCTCATTGAGGTCCGGCAGACCAACGTGCAGGTGGCAATCGGCGAAGTACAGGTCGTCAGGTAACGCCGCCGGAAGGACAGAACGGTGAGCAAGACCCAAGAACGTGTAGACAGAGCCCCGAACGGAGTCCCTCAGCAGGGGCGCGTGGCCGGACCGGTGGCTCCGCCCCAGGTGTCGGCTCGCAGGCGGCGCCCCGGTGTCATTGCCCTGTCCCTGGCGCTGATCGCCGCCGGCGGGGCCGGTGTTGCCGTGCTGCTGCTGCAGGTCGGCAACCGCACCGAGGTGGTGACCGTCGTCCGGGACGTCCAGGTCGGCCAGGTCCTCACGGAGGACGACCTTGGCAAGGCATCCCTCGCCTTGGATCCGGCCGTCAAAGCGGTGCCCAGCGAGGACCTGGACTCGGTGGTGGGCAAGCGGGCCGCCGTGGAGCTCAAGCCCGGCTCCCTTCTCGCCCCGTCACAGGTGACGAAGGACTCGCTGGTGAAGGCTGGCGAGCAGTTGGTGCCGATCGGGCTGGAGCCCAAGCAGATCCCGGCCACCGCGCTGGTACCGGGCCAGAAGGTGCAGCTGGTCCATGTCCCGGCCCAGGGTGCGACGGACACCGGCAAGACGTCGGATGCCGTCCCTCAGACCATTGACGGACGGGTGGTGAAGGCGTCCACCGCTGCTCCCGGCACCGGAGTCGTGGTCGTGGACGTTGCCACATCTGCTACGGACGGCCCCACGGCGGCCGCGTGGGTGGCGTCCGACACGCTGCGCCTGGTCCTCGCTGCTCCGGACGGCAGCTGATGGCTGTCATCGCGCTGGCCGGGTGCAGTGGTGCACCCGGTGTGACCACAAGCGCGCTCGCCTTGCTGCTGTCCTGGCCGCTGGAGCCGGGCCGGCGGATGATCCTGGCCGAGTGCGACCCAGACGGCAGCGCCGTACTGCACGGACTGCTGCAGGGCACGCTCGGCGACCGCTACGGGCTGCGCAACCTCTCGGTCGCCGCCCGGCAGGGCGAACTCGGGGATGCGTTCTTTCGTCAGCTGATCGACCTGAGCAGCGAGGACGGCAAGAAGGAATCGCCGCGCGACCGGCTGCTGCTGCCGGGCATCACCGATCCTGCGCAAGCGGCAAGCCTGGGCTCGGTATGGAAAGCCCTGGGGGTCATCTTCCGCGGCATCGAGGCCGAGCACAGCCACGACGTCCTGATCGACCTCGGCCGCCGGGGTGCTTTCGGGCCGTCCGGCGTCCTGGCTGAGCAGGCCGATGCCGTGTTCATGGTCGTGCGCAACACCCTGCGCTGCCTCCAGGCAGCCGAAGGCCGGGTGCGCGCCCTGGAGGAACGGGTCGGCGACGTCAGCGTGCTGATGATCAACGAGGGTCCGTATCCCGCGGGCGAGGTGCAGCGCGTGCTTCAGGTGCCCGTGGTGGCCACCCTGCCGTACGCCCCGAAGGACGCCAAGGTCCTGTCCGACGGCGTGGAACAGCCGCGTCACTTCACCAAGTCGCCGCTGATGAAGGCCGCCCGGACGGCCACCACGCTGCTGGTGCAGCGGGCCGTAATGCGGCGGGCGCGCCTCGATCCGGGCGGCGTGCGTACCGCAGGGGGCGAGGTGACCCGTGCGCGGTAGGCCTCTGCACACCGATCCCACGGTGGCTTCGCCGCCCGGCCGCCCCCAGCAGGCGTGGCCGCGCCAGGCGAACGGCACACATGCACCGGCCGGTGCCGCCTCGAGTACGCATGTGCTCGGCGCCGCGGCACCTCAGGCCACCGTCGACTACAAGGTCGCCCGTCACATCGCGGCCCAGGTCGCCAAGCAGCGCGAAGAGTTACTGAAGACCACGCCGGACATGGACCGGGCGAGCGAAGAGCAGCGCTGCCTTGAATGGATCAACGAGGCGGTCGCCCTGTGGTCGGACGCCCAGGCGATGGCGCCGCAGGAGGACGAAGCCCTGCGGCGAGGCGTCTACGACCTGCTTTTCCGTGCCGGAAGGCTCCAGCCGTACCTGGACGATGACCGGGTCGAGGACATCATCATTCAGGGCCCGAACGAGGTGTGGCTCGACTACGGCGACGGCGAACGCCGCATGGTCGGACCGATCGCCGACTCGGAAGAAGAACTCCTGGAACTGCTGCGGGAGTTGGCCCGGGGCTCCGGGCACAACGAGCGCACCATCTCCACGGCGAACCCCACCCTCGCCCTCTCCCTGCAGGACGGCTCCCGCCTGCAGGCCATCACCGGGCTCGGGCCGATGACCTATGCGGTCATCCGCCGGCACCGGGTCTCCCACGCCGACCTGGACGACCTCGTGACGCTGGGCACGATCGACCCGATCCTGCGGGAGTTCCTCGGCGCGTGTGTCCGCGCGGAGAAGAACATCATGATCGCAGGGAAGCAGAAGGCGGGGAAAACAACGCTGCTGCGTGCGATGCTCAAGGAGTTCGACCCCGAGACACGCTTTGCCACCATCCAGACCGAGGACGAACTGTTCGCCCACGCCAACGGCTACCACCGCCAGGTCGTCTCCCTGGTCGGGCGCGAGTCGAACGGGGAGAGGGACGTCACCGGCCGCAGCGCCGGCGAGGTCACGCTCCTGGACCTGATGCACCCGGCGCTGCGCATGTCGCTGGAGCGGATCGTGGTCGGTGAGGTCCGCGGGCCCGAAGTCGTCGCCATGATGCAGGCGCTGACGAACGGCTCGGGCGGCAACCTGTGCACCATCCACGCCCGCCGCCCGGACATCATCTTCGACCGGATCGCCGAGCTGTACGCGCTCGCCCAGGACAACCTGTCCGAGCAGTTGGCTTACCGGCAGACCGCGAACGGCCTGGACTTCATCGTGTACGTCGACATGACGGATGAGACGCAGATCGGCGGGCGCCGCCACCGCTACGTCTCTCACGTCCTGGAGCTGACCGGGATCGGCGAGTCCGGCCGCCCTGCCACCAACGAAGTCTTCTCCCCTGGGGCGGAGTTCGGCGAGCTGCGGGCGGTCCCGCGGATGGATCCGGGCTGCGTGGATGACCTGCGGCGTGTCGGGTTCGACTCCGCCCTGCTGCAGCAGCCCTACGGGGCCTGGCAGGCGCCGCTGCCGCTGAAGGTGGGGGCGCGCCGATGACCCTGTTGTGGGGGCTGCTGAGCGGCATGGCCGTCGTCGGCGGGCTGATCGGTGTCGTGGCCGGGTTCGTGGGGACGACGGCTCCGCGTCGGGCTCCGTTGTGGCAGCGGTGGCGTTCTCTGGGCGCGGGGAAGGACCAGAGTGAGGACGTCCGGCTGCGCCGGCGGACCCTGGCGGTCGTGGCGGTCGTGGTCTTCGCCGGCGTGTGGCTGGTTTCGGGGAACTTTGTGGGCGGCGTTCTGCTGGGTGCGGCCGTCATCGGCGTGCCCTGGCTGATCACCCCGTCGCAGACTGCGCAGGAGCGCATCGGCCAGCTGGAGGCCTTGAGCGAGTGGACCCAGCGGCTGGCCGGCCTGCTGCGGCTGGGCATGGGCCTGGAGCAGGCGATGATGACCAGCCGTAAGGGCGCTCCCGAAGAGCTTGCCCCGCAGATCATCAACCTGTCCGACCGGCTGCGTCTGGGGTGGCGGCCGGAGGGAGCGCTACGCGCGTTCGCCGATGAGCTGGGCGATGTGACCGCGGACAAGGTGGTCGCCGCGCTCATCCTGTCGGTCAACGACCGCGGCCCGGGCCTGGCGCAGGCGTTGGAGGACCTGGCCGGAACAGTGCGCGACGAGGTCGCCCGTAAGCGCGCCATCGAGGCCGACCGGGCGAAGCCGCGGACCACGGTGCGGTGGATGACCATCATCACCGTGGGCGTGGTGGCGGCCGGGTTCTTCGTGCCCAGCTACACCAAGCCGTACTCGACGCTGCTGGGACAACTGGTGCTCGCCTTCCTGACGGCCGGGTTCATCGGAGTGCTCGCCCTGATGCGGCAGCTGGGCTCCTTCCGCCGCATCCCCCGCTTCTTGATCACCGATCCGTCCAGCACGGTCCGGCTGCCTGCTCCCGCGACGGAACCCGACGTCGTACCGGTCGCCGGCCGTGAGCCGGAAGGAGTCAGCTCGTGAACCTGTCCCCCGTCCTCCTGACCGGCGGCACGGTCGGTGCAGGCCTCGCGCTGCTGGTGCGGGAACTCCTGCGTCCCCAGCCCGCGTTGGCGCCCGCCCTCGCGCGCAGCGCCCCGGCCACCTTGACAATGCCCGAGCCGGAACTGGACCGCGAGGAGGTGTGGGGCCGTTGGCTGCTGGCCCGCCTCGAGCGGCTGCCCGGAGTGCGGATCCCCGCCACCAACTTGGCTCTCCTGGGCCAGGGGGCGGGCCAGTTCATGCTGAAGAAGGTGGCGCTCGCCGCGCTCGGCCTGCTCTGCCCGGTGATCGCGACGATCCCGTGGATCATCGCGGGCGTCTCCCTGCCGTTCTACGTGCCCGGGGCGGTCGGACTCCTCGTCGCGGGGCTGCTGTTCATCACGCCCGATCTCGCGGTGCGGGACCAGGCCAAGCGGGCGCGGGAGGAATTCGCGCACGCCCTGTCCGCCTACCTGGACCTGGTCGCGCTCAAGCGGGCCGCCGACGCCGGGCCCACCGAGGCCCTGGAGAAGGCCGCCGAGGTCGGCGCGGGCTGGCCATTCCTGTATCTGCAGGGTGCGCTGCGCCGGGCCCGGCTGGAGAAGATCCCGCCGTATCAGGCGCTCACGGAGCTGGCCGCCGAGTATGACCTGCCCGTCCTGGACGACGTCGCCGACATCATGCGGAGCTCGGCCACCGACGGCGCCGCCGTCTACAAGGCCTTGCGCGCCCGGACCGCCGCTCTCAACGCCGAACTGCTGGCCGACCAAGCCGCGGAGGCCAACGCCGCCAGCGAGAAGATGACCGCCCCGGGAGCCCTGCTCGCCGTCCTGGTCATGCTTCTGATGGCTTTCCCTGCGGTCATCCGCATGCTCACCATCTAGACCGTCTCAACTCGGAACCGCTGTAGGAGCAAGGAGCCCAGATCATGAACCACACCGCAGCCCGTACCTACCGTGCGGTGCACTGGCTGACCACGCGTCTGCAGGAGAGCCTGGAGGAAGCCAGGCGCCGTCCGGACCGCGGGGACGTCAGCACCACCACCGTCATCATCTGGGTGGCCGCTGTCACCGGCGCCGTGGTGATCGCCGGGACTATCGCCGTCGTGATCGCCAAGTACAACGACAAGCTCAGCGGGCTGTAGGGATGTCTCGTCCGGAGCGGCTGAAGGACTGGTGGCAGGGGCGAAGATGGCGCGACGACCGCGGTGACACGTCCATCCAGATGGCGATCGTCTTCCCCTTCGTGCTGCTCGCCACGGTCGCCGTCATCCAGGCTTCCATGTGGTACTACGCAAGGCAGATCGCCCTGACCGCGGCCCGCGAAGGAGCCACCGCAGCACGCGCCTACCAGTCGAGCCCGGCCGATGGTGCGGCCCAGGCGCGGAGCGTATTGGAGCGCACCGCGGGTGACAGCCTGCGCGGCTACAGCGTCGTGGCCAGCAGCAACGGGCAGCGTGTGCGGGTAGAGGTCTCCGGAACGGCAATGTCGATGATCCCGGGCGTCTCCGGCCTGCAGGTCACCCAGTCGGCGTCCGGGGCCGTGGAACGCTGGACGGTCCCAGGGGAGTGAACAACGTGCGTAACAGGGCCCGGTGGTCCGAGCGAATCCGGGGCGATGAGGGCAGCGCCGCGATCGAGGCCGCCATCATCGTGCCGGCACTGATCATGTTCGTGTGTCTGGCGATCGCCGGGGGCCGAATCGTCACCTCCGGCTCGAAAATCGACTCCGCTGCCGAGGACGCGGCCCGGGAAGCCTCCATTCACCGCACGGTGGCGGCCGCCCAGAGTGCTGCCCACACGGCGGCCGCGGAATCCCTCGACGACCAAGGCATCACGTGCGCGTCCACCAGCGTCAGCGTCGACGCCGGTGGCCTGAGCGTGCCGGTGGGACAGGTCGGCACCGTGACCGCGACGGTGACGTGCACGGTCAACCTCTCGGACCTGCTGTTGCCGGGCGTGCCCGGGGCGCGGACGCTCACGTCGACGGCGACCTCGGTGGTGGACCAGTACCGGCAGCGGGGGGATTGATGAGCGGGCACTGGCTGGCTCGCCGCCTAGAGCGGCTCGACGACCGGGGCGGCGTCACCGTGTTCGTCGCCGTCTGTGTCGTCGCGTTGATCGGGATCATCGGTGTCGCCGTCGACGGCGGCAGCAAGATGCGCGCCACCGAACGCGCCGACTACCTCGCCGGGGAGGCCGCGCGGGCTGGCGGGCAGGCCATCGATCCGGCTCAGGCCATTACCGGCGAAGCCATCGTCGTCGACCCGCAGGCCGCCGTGGCGGCAGCGCGGGCGTACCTCGCCGACGCCGGCGTCGGCGGCACGGTCAGCGTCTCCGGGGACGGCGAGACGCTCACCGTCACCGTCGCCGACGCGTACGAAACGAAGTTCCTGCCCGTGGTCGGAATTGGCAGTCTCGCGGTGACCGGCCACGCCAGGGCGACCCTCCTGCACGGCGTCACCGCTCCCGAAGGAAACTGACATGCGCGCCACCCACTCCCCCACCGCCGCGGGCTCCGCCGTGACCCGAGTCCTTAGGGCCTTGGGCAGTCTGCTGGTCCTGGCCACCGTGGTCGCCGGTCTGCCGCTGCTGCTGGCCTGGGCCACCCCGGTGATCTGGGCGTCCAGCCACGACGATCTCGCGCACCTGCTGGACCGGCAGGACACCGGTGCGGTGTTCCTCCTGCTGCTCGTCGCTGTGGGCTGGATCGGGTGGGCGCAGTTCACGTTCTGCGTCGTTCGAGAGCTGGCCGCGCAGCTGCGCGGCCGGACGTGGCATGCCCCCCGAGGCCTGGGCTCCTCCCAGCGGGCCGCGGCCGCGTTGGTCGGCGGCATTCTGGTCCTGCTGCCCACCAGTTCGGCTCTGGCCTCCCCCGCCCAGGCAGCACCGGCGATCAGCGACGCCCGGGTGCCCGGGCAGGCCCCGGGAGAACAGCACACCGCCGGGGCGGCTGCAGAATCGGTGGCCGCCACGAACGCGACGGAACCCCGTGCGTACACGGTGAGGGAGGTGCGTCCGGCGGAAAGCCTGTGGAGCATCGCCGAGCAGGAACTCGGCGACGGTGAGCGCTGGCGGGAGATCGCCGCCCTCAACGAGGGCCGCCCCATGACCGACGGACAGGTCTTCAAGAGCAACAGCTTTCTGCAGCCCGGGTGGAGGCTGCAGATGCCTGAGGTGTCCTCCGGCTCCACGGCCGTCGCGGGAGGAACCCGTACACAGCTGGGTGACGGTGCCCCGACTGCTGATGAGAAGGGCGAGCACGTCGTCACGGTCCACTCCGGCGACTATCTGTCGAAGATCGCGGAGGAGGAGCTCGGCGACGGCAATAGGTGGCCTCAGCTGTTCGAGGCCAGCAAGGGCAAACCGCAGCCAGACGGCCTGCCCGAGATCTCCGACCCGGATGTGATCTACACGGGCCAGCAGGTCTCTGTGCCCGACGCCCAGCCCGACCAGATGCCCCCCGACCGCGATGAGGGTGATGAGCCGGGCAGCCCGAAGACACCTCCCCCGGACACCCAGAAGCCCGACGGCGAGCAGAAGCCCGACGAAGGTACGGGCGATGAGCAGGCGCCCGTCCCCAGCCACACCGCAGCGCCTGCACCAGAGTCGTCTGCCCCGAGCGCACCGGCGAGCCGCCCTACCGAACAGCCCGGCCAGGATCAGAGCTCTCCTTCCGTATCGGATCCAGCGATGCCCGGGCCCGGCGTCAGCCTCTCGCCTTCTACTGCCCCGCCGTCGGTGCCGTCTGATTCATCCGGCTCGGTCGCCTCCCCGACCAGCACAACGTCCGAGACTCCGGTGACGGCTCCGTCCAGCAGCCGGCTGAACCTGCACACTGTGCTCGGCGCCGGCGCGCTGCTGGCCGCCGCCATCACCGGTGCCCTCGCCCTGCGCAGGACACTGCAGCGCCGGCGCCGCAAGCCCGGCGAGAAGATCGCCATCGCCTCGGAGACGTCCACGGCAGAGGCTCAGTTGGCGGCAGCTGCCGAACCGGGCGGCGCAGCCCGCCTGGACATGGCACTGCGGACTCTGGCCCACTTGGCGGCACAGGAAGAGGACGCCGTGCTTCCCCCGTTGCGGGCCGCGCGGATCGGTGCCCGGGCGCTGGAGGTGTTGCCCGACGATCTTTCCCAGGAGCCGCAGGCGCCGTTCGTGTCCGGGCAGGCCGGTTGGTGGGTTCTGTCCTCTGATGCCGTCCTCTTGGACGAGGATTCCGCCCGCGAGGTGCGGGCACCGTATCCCGGGCTGGTGACGATCGGCAGCACCGAGGCGGGTGACCTTCTGCTGCTCAACCTCGCACAACTGCCAACGCTCCTGCTGGACGGCAACCCGGTCCACATCACTGAAGTGTGCACCTCGCTCGCCCTGGAGATCGGGATGAGCCCGTGGGCGAGTGAAGTCGAAGTCGTCACCGTGGGGTTCGGCGAGGATCTGCCACAGCTGCTGCCCACCGCACGGATCGCTCACATGCGGCAGGCTGCGCACGCGCTGCGCGATCTGACCGAACGGCTGCTGGAAGCGCACCAGATGCCCGAAACCCAGCATCAGCCGTATCTGCTGCTGTGCGCGTCGTCGCTGGATGCTGACACGGCCTGGCAGATCGCCGATGTCATCGACAAGTCCGGCGCAGTCCCCGTCACTCTGATCGCTCCGGCGAGTTCGGCGGCCTCCCACTTGCCCGAGGCGGAGATCATCAACGCCTCACTGAGTGAACCGCAGCACCTCGACTACGCCAGCGTCGACATCATGGTGCAGCGCCTGGAACACGCCGCCTACGTGCAGATCACCACCGCGTTGAAGGTGTCCGGGCAGCCTCCGCATGCGGCCGAGGGTCCCTGGCGGGAGGTCCCAGACGAGCCCGACAGCATGCATCAGCCCGCGTCGGAGGCGTCCCTCGCGCCTCCCGCCGCCGCTGCCGCGAGCCCTTCTCCGGCAGGGGTAACGGACGTGAGCGGCGAGGTGTTCCCGGCCCTGCTCGCCGCCACCACTGATCCGTCCGGACTTCGTCTCCTGCCCACCGCCACGGTGTCGACTCAGCCCGATGACGAGCCCGCCCCGGACACCGAAGCCGCGCCGCCAACGCCCGCGGAGAACCCGGCCGCTGAAGAGGCTGCGGAGACCGACGGCCACGAAGACTCCGTCGAGTGCAGCAAAGTGCCGGAGGGTGAGGTATGCGAGGCGCATGACGTCCACGCGCCAGAGATCCGGGTCCTGGGCCCGGTCGAGGTGACCGGTGTGGACAGCACCGGCCACGGCCCACGGATGGCACAGCTCGCCGCCTTGCTTCTCTTCCGGCCCGGGCGAAGCGCGGACGTGCTGTGCTCCGACATGGATCCCGTCAGCCCCTGGTCTCCGAGCACCCTCAACGCCCGGCTGCAGGGCCTGCGCCGCTCCCTGGGCAGCGATCCCGCTGGCAATCCCTACGTGCCTCGCCGGAGCTCCGGCGGGGACCCGTACCGGCTCTCCCCCGGTGTGCGCAGCGACTGGAGCCGCTTCCTGCAGCTCGTCGAGCGTGCGCTGCCACTGGGGTCGGCGGGCCTGACCGATCTCGAACGGGCTCTCACTCTCGTGCGCGGTCGGCCGTTCGGAGGCAAGCCCCTGCCCTGGGCCGAGCCCTACCAGCAGGAAATGATCACGCGCATCATCGACGTGGCGCACACCGTGGCCACCTACCGAACCCCCGCTGGCCCGCACCACGATCTCAGCGCCGCCCGCCAGGCCGTCGCGACCGGTCTCGACGTCGACGACACCGCTGAGCTCTTGTATCGGGACTGGTGCCGGCTCGAGTATGCGGCCGGGAACCGGCAGGGACTGCACACCGCCATCACCCGCGTCCAGCAGGTCAACCAGGCGCTGGACTGCTCGCTGGAGACGGAGACCGAGCAGCTCATCAACGAGCTCCTCAACGGCTCGGGCGGGCCAGCGCGCAGGGTCCTGTAGCCGCTGGGTGCGCAGCGCTCTATCGGCTGTGGGCGACGTCGCGGGCTGCGTACGCGAGCAGTTCACTGACGGCGGCCTCGTCCGAGGCAGGAGGCCGCATACGCCACTCCGCCAGCGCCTCCCGAACGGTCTACACAGCCACCGTCACCGTGCTGGACCAGGTTATCGTCGAGTGCCTGTCGACGATCGGCACCACGTTGCGGACGCCGTCCAGGCTGGTGAACCGCATCTCGCGCTCGGTGCCCCGCACCTTGGGCACGGGCCTGACCGCCGCCTTCTCGCCAGCGGTGTCCGCCTCGAACACGGCGCCGAAGCCGCCATCCCCCGATGCAGGCGCCGACGGCCCACCCCTTGTTCAGCGCCCGTTGAGGCATCGGTCCCCCGTTCCGTCCCCGTGAGGTCGGCCAGACCCACGCCAGCAAGAAGCGGCTTTAAGCTCCGTCCGGTGGAGACGTTCTGGATCATCACCGCGGCGGTCCTGTGGGGCACCGGCACGGGCTTGCTCATACCGCGCGCCGCGTACCGGCTTTCCGTGCCCCCCGATGAGCCGTGGCGGACAGCGTGTCCTGCCGGACACCCCTTCGTCGGCGCCGGGAACGGATGGCTCGGGAGGGCCCGCTGCTCCGACGGGGATGCGTACGGTCCGCGCACGCTCACCATCGCCATCGTCGTCGCCATGGTCTGCGCAGCGTTAGCGGCCGCCGTCGGAGCACGCCCCGAGCTGGTGGTCTGGCTGCTGCTCACACCGGTTAGCGTGCTACTCGCCGCCGTCGACTTTGCGGCACACCGGCTGCCCGACGTGCTCACCTTGCCGCTCGCCACGGCGGCGCTCGTGCTGCTCGGTGGTGCCTCGTTGCTGCCCGATGCCGAAGGGAGTTGGACGCCCGCGCTGCTCGGTTCCCTCCTTCTGGGAGCCTGCTTCTTGGTGCTCTTCCTCATCAGCAAGGGCTTCGGATTCGGTGATGTGAAACTCGCCCTCGCGCTGGGCGCTGTCCTGGGCTGGTACGGCTGGCCCATCGTCCTGATCGGGACCTTTGCCGGGTACCTGCTCGGCGCCCTGTACGGCATCGCCCTCATGCTCGCAGGCCGCAGTGGCCGGGCGACCCGGATCCCGTTCGGCCCGTTCCTACTCGCCGGGGCATTCGCCGGCGTGATGCTGGGCTCATACACCCAGTGAACCGGGTGTGAGCTGCGAGGACCTTCAACACCCCCGATGGTGCTCATCGGAATGCATACATCCCTTGCTCTGCGCATTTCCCGACGGCCGCTCCGCCTGGGCATCGCCCACGAGGCCTTGCACCGGCAGATCGGCACCCGTGTACCGGTCTTGGACATGAACGATCTGCCAGCGCCCGTGCGGCTCAACGCCGTCCTGCACGAGCTGCTGAGCCTCCTGTGACAACCCTGCAAGGACGGGCACGACGAAGGCCCCGGTCGCCGAGGGCCCGTCTACCTCTGCGCGCACAGAGAAGGAGTCGCGACCATCGAGCCCCATGGGGCAGCCCACGGATCACCTCCGCTCGCGCGGAGAGCGCCTTATGAGCCCCAGATGTGTGCATCCCCCGAAATCCGCCCCTCGCCGACGCTACTGGCGCAGGGGATCCCGCAGCATCGAAGCGAAGACCGGGGAGTCGGCGAACGGCTGCTGACGGCCGACTTGCTTGTACCCCCATGACTCGTAGACGGCCTTGAGGCGTCCGTCGGACAGGGTCGGGTTGACCAGCAGGGTAACGCGCTGCTCCTGCCGCTGCGAGAGCAGTTCCTCATGCAGGGCGCGTGCGGCACCTTGGCCGTGGGCGCCACGCCACTGCCGGCGGACGAGAATCTCGTTGAGGGCGAGGGTCCGTCGGCCATCCTCACGTACGAACTCGTCGGGGAGCGGTTCCTTCTCAGCAGACCACCATGCCGTGCCCTCACCGAGCGGCACGGCGAAGACGTACCCGATCGGCTCGTCGCCTTGATAGGCGATGACAGCTTCCCAGCCGGGCCGGGACGAGTACGCCGTCAGTCGCTCGTCGAACCGGTCACGGTGATAGAACGGCCGATCCATGAGCCCGAACTCACCGCGCACTTCGACGTGGATGTCGAGGATGAGCTGTCGTACGGCGGCTACGTCGCTAGTCCTGCTGTAGGTCGTGCCGTTCATGCGGCTGCCCTTCGATAGTCGAGCCACGCGGTCGTCTCGGAGTTGCGCGGCGCCAGGGTCGTGAGGCGGGTGGTGAAGTCGTTCAGGAGCATGCGCACCCGGCCGTTGTCGGCCATCGCCCCGGGGACCTTCCGGGCGGCGGCGACGGCTGGCTCGATGTCGCCTTGCCCGAGCTGAGCTAGGGCAAGGTTCGCGTACGTCAGGCCACGGTTGCGCTGGAGCTCCGGACGCAGAGCGCCGAGGCACCGGTGGGCGTGCCGCTCGGCCTCCGCCCACTTCCCGAGCCGCAAATGCGCGAACGTCGCGAGGCTGTCCAGTTCGGCCTGGTCGTAGAAGTCCATCCACGGCGGCCGGTTCTTCGCCAGGTCGCCGCGGTCGAAGTTGGATTGGGCGAGGCCGATCGCTCGGAGGGCGCTGCGCTCGTCGCCTATGTCAGCGTGGAAGGTGGCGAGCCGGGCCATGGCCAGGGAGGCATACACCGGGTCGGTGCGGGTGATGGATGTGGCCCGCGCGGCTTCGGCGGCGGCGATGGAGTCAGCGGGGCGCCCGAGGTGACGGTACATGATCCCGGCGTGGCCCCACACCCGGAAGAGCACGTGCTTGTTGTTGGCCAGCCCGGCGAGGGTAACGGCCTGGTTGAGGTAGGGCTCTGCCTCGCTGAGGCGCCGGCCGTCGATCGCCGCCCACATGGCGCTCGCGGTGAACGCGGCTGCGACCCCGTACAGCTCGGACCGGATCCGGGCGGAGGAGATGTGAGTGTTCTGCAGGTGGACGGTCTCGTCGGCGAGCGCGGCGGCGTGCGCCTGGAGTTCCTGCGTTCCCCCGTACTTGTTGTCCATGCTGACGACGGCCGCCAGCTTGGCATTCATGCGGTCGACGTCGGCAGAGCCGAGTCGGCGCTGCCTAGCGGACGGGGCGGTGAGCGCTGCTCCGGCAGCGGTGGCTGCGGCCATGAAGGTACGGCGATACAAGGGGTCGTCCTCGGGTGCTGGGGAAGGGCTGCGGGTCTTACTCCCCCGGGGAAGGAAGCCTAACTCTGCGACGGGGAGACCCGTGGCTCTCTCCAGCGCTGCCCTCAACAGGCCGTTGGGGGAACGGTGTTTCCCCTCTAGGAGCTTGTAGATGTGTCTCTCGTGGACCGTACCGGGGTGGCCTGTGAGCTTCTCAACCTCGGTGTTGACCAGGGACGTTAGCTCCCTGACAACGATCCCGTGCGTACGCATCCACGATGCAAGCACTTCGTTCGGTGCACCCGGCATAACAGAACGTTAGATCCGTCGGTCAAAACAACGAGTAAAGGGACAGTCAAAACGGCAGGCTCCATGCAAGCAGATCTCGGCGATACGGCAGCGACAGCAGCGGTGGTGCGGCTGTTTTCTGGATGCCCAGGACGAGCACGATCGTGGACCAGGGAGTCCCCCATGCCCCACCCCAGAGATCTAGAACCCGCCATTCGTGTCGAGGTGCGCACGCCCGTGGAGGCCGGGGCCGGTGTGCTCGTGCACTCCGGCAGCGACCGTGCCTTCGCGTCCTCCACCTGGCTTCTGGTGGCGGCTCAGGACGGGGCTCAGGCCAAGGCTGCGTGGGCGAAGCGAAACGGGATCGCGCTCCTGCGCTGTGGTGGCATCTTCGGTGCGATCCGCATCGAGGCCGACCTGATCCACGCAGCGGCCGGCACGAAGAACAGCACGGAGGTCAACGCCTTCCTCGCGGAGGCGTTGCGTGGCGCTCCGGTCTTCCAGGACCAGCACGCTCACCGGTACTACGTCCTCGTGCCGAGGAGCACTGGGGAGCGCCAGGAGTGGAGGAGCGGCCTTCTCGCCCCGAAGGCTGAGTTCCTCGGGATCAACAGCGTTATCGGTGTTCCGCGACCAGACGCGATCGGGCCTGAGGAGCGCTCCTACTGGTGCGTGCCGCCCGAGGGGCCCGGCATCCTCGCTGTCCCGGACATGGTCTCCCAGCTCGTCTCGATCGGCAGGCTGCGGCAGGTGGAGACGCAGCAGGCAACCGACGGTTCCGAAGGCGCCGCTCCGTCGGCCTTCAGGGCATAGACCGGCGCCGGCCGTGCTCTCCCCTCGTACGGCACGGTCGGCGCCTTCCACCACCCCAACCCGTCATCGTGAGAGAGACATGTCCCGACCCCTTTCCCTCAGTTACAAGGGCCTTCCTGTCCCCTACATCGCCGCCTGGAGAAACGAGCGCCTGCCGGAGCCGGCCGTCGTCCAGGCCGCCGACGGCATCGCATTCGAAGACGCTGTGGGCGCCAACGGCCACGCGCAGGGCCGTGACAAGGCCGGGGTGTTGTGGAAGCGCTGGGCGCTGCGTCAGGGAGACGGGGCGGCGCTTTTTGACGTGGTGCATGCGCCCCGGCAGAAGCGTGCGATGCGGAAGCTGCTGTGTCAGGTGTGCGGAGGGCCGTCGGACGAGAACGAGCAGGGCCGACTGTGGCTGTTGGAGGACTACAGCGGCGTGGACGGCTGGCCCGAGCGGGAGGTCACGGCGCATCCGCCGTTGTGTCTCACGTGCGCGCCGTTGGCCGCGCGGCTGTGCCCGCACCTGCGGGACAAGGTCGCGGTCGTTCGCGCCCGTCGGGTCTCCATCGACGGCGTTTACGGCACGGTCTATGCCAGCAGCGGTGGACCTTTCCCCGTTCCGGTGGGGAAGAAGGTCGTGTTCACCGACGACTGGCGCAGGAAGTGGACGGTTGGCGCGCAGCTTGCCGCCACCCTCATGGACGTCACCGTCGTCGACCTGGACGAGCTGGGGATGGGCCCGGCTGCACGAGAGGCGGCGAGCGCATGATGCCACCCGGCGGTACGCCCATCGTCATAAAGGTTTCCGAGCACTCCACCTCGCGCGGCACGCTGTTACCGGCTGGTGGGCTCTTGGCGCTCGCCTCCGGTCCGTCGCTGGCGACCGGAACGACACGGGTCGTGGAGGCCGCGCCGGACGTGCTGGCCGAGTGGGTCCGGTTCGGCGGGGCATTGATCGTGACGGTCTGGCTCGCCGGGGTGGTCATCGCCAGAACGTCACACGGCTCCCGCCGGCAGATACCGCAGCAGCTCGGGTTCGGCCTCGGCGGTGCGGTCTTCCTCTACACCACGGCGCCGGCCTCGACCGCGCTCGCCCAGCACCTGGGTGAGGCCGTGTACGGATGCGCCTTGGCGTGGCTGGCCGTCGAGGTGTGCCGCTCGCAAGGGGTTCGGCTGCGTCCCGGCTTTGCCATCTGGGACGCTGAGCAGCGGCGCCGGACGTGGATGGTCACCTCGCTGTCGTATCTGATCTGCGTGGTCTCGGGCTTCCTGACTGCGCAGATCACGGCTGGCCTGCAGGCCCTCGGGGTCGGCGAGGCTCTCGTCGTGGGGCTGGACCAGCGCTCCAGTATCGGTGTGGTGACGGTGGCGGACGGCGTTCTCGCGTTCGTCACGACGGTCGCCATCGAGGACGTCGTGATCGTGGCGGCGGCCGTCACACTGCTCGCCGCTGCTCGCCGCCCGGCGTGGCAGGTCTACGGCGTGGTCTGCCTCGTGGAGATCGCTCTCCACGTCTACATGGGTGCGGTCGCTCTCACGATCGCGTTGTATGCCGCAGGCCGTGTCTGGCTGTACCGGCGATACGGCGGCGTCGTCCCCCTGCTCGTCGGACACCTCCTGTTCGACCTCACCGTGCTGGCCAACTGGACGGCGCCGGCCTCGGCTTCACGTCTGCTGGCTGGCGGCCTCGCTGTCGCAGCGGTCTGCGGAGCTGCTCGGTTGTGGACGCCGCGGAGGGGAGGCGAGACGTGACCAGGCGCGCGGAGCCGAGGTGGGTCTTCGGCGACTGCTGGCTCGGGTGCGAGAGCACCGGCGTGCTGGTGACCTGGCTCGGCCCGGTGCAGTGGGACGGACAACACGCCCCGTTCATGACGTGCGGGCCGTGCCTGAGCCGCCTCCAGGCGCAGGCCGAGCAGTACTTCACGCAGCGGCAGCCGGCCGCTGCGTAGACGGCTGTTATCGGCCAAGAGACGGGCCCCGTCCTCCCATCCGACGCAGCCGGCCATGGGGCTCTTCAGACCCCCGGCCCCGAGCACCAGCCCTGGTAAGGCGAACCTCGGAACGGGTGGACCACGGCCAGAGACCGCCTCTCCGTAAACAGAATCGCTGGACGTCAGCTATGACCACGCAGAATCTGTACGACATACCCGCGGATGCACCGACCAAGAAGCGGTGCGGTGACAACGCGACGTGTATGACCACCCCGGTCGCGTTCAGCGCCGCGATCCCCTGACGCCTGTCCGATGGCCCGCTGCCGTTCGACCTGGGCCACCGGGCAGGGCGATACCCCCGGTGCGGGACGACTGCCCGCTCGTGCTCCCCCACGATCAGGTCCCCTGCGCCGGGCCCGCCCACCCTCTGACCACGCCTGCCCATGGAGGCACCATGCATCGACTGATCACCAGTCCGTTCCTGGGGCAGTTCCTCGTCCTGCGGCCCGGCCACAGCAGCGGCGTGGGCATACCCGAGTCCCGCTACGAGGAACTCCGCGCGGCCGTCACCGACGACCGACCAGCCCCGGCCTGGCTGCGCGAGGCGACCGCACAAGCCTGGCAGATGGCTCTCCCCAACAGCGGGCTGCGGGAGGCCGTCCTGGTGCGCGAGCGCTCCCTGTACGGGTACGCGAAGGCCTCGTGGGAGATCAACCTCGGCTGTGACCACGACTGCGGATTCTGTTACCTCGGCAAGAAGCGGTTCGAGGGCCTTGTCTGGGACGACAAGGCCCGCCTGCTCGACATGCTGCGGGACGCCGGTGTGCTGTGGCTGCAGATCACCGGCGGAGAAGCACTGATCGACCGCGAGTTCGCCGCGGCGTACGAGTACGCCACCGGGCTCGGCATGATGATCCAGATTTCCACGAACGGCTCCCAACTCCACAAGCCACGGATGCAGGAGCTGTTCGCGCGGCTGCGGCCCTACCGGCTGACCGTGAGCCTCTATGGGGCGACCGGCGAGACCTACGACGCCGTGACCCGCAACCGTGGCGCCTTCGACCGGTTCACCCGCGGCCTGGACGCCTCCCGCGAGGCAGGCCTGCCCGTCCGGCTGAGCCTGATTGTCGCCGAGGAGAACGCTCACGAAGTCGACGACATGGTCCGTCTCGCCGAAGACCGGTGGGGCTTCCCGTACAACGTGTTCACGAACATGTCCCCGACGATCAACGGCGAGGCCAAGCCGCTTGCCTCCCAGGCGCAGAAGTACGTGAAGACCCGCCGCGTCTTCACCGGATGCAACGCGGGCCACACCTTCTTCCACGTCGACCCGCACGGCGTCGCATCCATCTGCAAGATCGGCCGCGACCCCAGCGTGAACCTCATGACGGAGGGCCTCGCTGCCCTCCCCCGGCTCGGCGGCATCGCCGAGTCCCTACAGCTCCGCACCGGTGGCTGCTCCGGCTGCTCCAAGGCCGGCACCTGCAGGACATGCCGGCCGCTGGCCAAGCTCCACCAGGAGGCGGGGGACAACCGATCGCTGTACTGCCAACACGGAGGTTACGGAGCATGAGCCCTTCCGCAGCTGCCCTCACCCGCCCGGCACCGGTGCCGGTCACCATCAACCTGCGCCCTCCGGAGGAGGCCACCGGTACCCTTCCCATGCCGCTGCCCGCCCCCTCGGTCGCCGAGGGCACGTTCCAGGTCATCGCCGACCTCGACGTCGACGTCGCCGAGTCCGCCAGCTGCTCCTGCTCGGCCGGTGACGATCAGCCCTACTAGGCCGTAACCCGCTCCACCTCGCTGCCCCGGCCGTACGCTGGCCGGGGCAGCCCCGTCTCACCCACCCCTTGAGGAACAGCGCCGTGTCCATGCTCCGCCGCCACTTCCACGACCTCCCCTTTGAAGCACGCCAGGTTATCGCCGACAAGGCGGGACCAGTGCTCACGGCCCGCACCGCCGCGGGAGGCATGAACTCGGGAATCGCAGCGTTCATCGACACCCCCAACGGCCCGGTATTCGTCAAGGGCATCCCCACCGATCACCCCCAAGCGCCCGCGCAACGCCGCGAGGCCGCCATCGCCCCGCACCTTCCCCGTGCCTGCCCCCGCCTGTACTGGCACATCGAAACGGCCGGCTGGGACCTCCTCGGGTACGAAGTCCTCCAGGGACGGCACGCCGACTACACGCCCGGCTCCGCCAACCTGCCGCTGGCCGTCGCGGCGGTCCAAGAGCTGCAGGAGATCAGCGCGCCGGGAGACATCGCGATCAAATCGGCTGAGCAGCGGTGGGCCGCATACGCACCCCCCGGCACCGCCGACCTGTTCTCCGGGGACACCCTGCTGCACACCGACCTCGCCCCGCACAACGTCCTCGTCAACGACAGGGCGCACATCATCGACTGGGCGTGGCCCACCCGCGGCGCGGCATGGATCGACCCGGCCGTGCTCATCCTGCGCTTGCTCGAGGCCGGGCACTGCCTCGCCTCCGCGGACAGCATCGCCCGGCAGCTCCCCTCATGGCGCAGCGCTCCCGTACGCGCGGTGCAGGCATTCGCCGCCGCCAACGCCGCCGCATGGGCGGAGATCGCCCGGCAGGACAGCGCCCCGTGGAAAGCAGCGATGGCCCGCCATGCCGCCGACTTCCACACGCACGTGCGGACAAATCGGCGTCAGGGGAGGGCGAGAGGTGTAACAGATCACGGCGGTTGACGTTCCGGACACGAAGGGGGTTGCACTTTACGTCAACCCCGCAGTGATTCGGAGGAACGGTGACGACCGCGGGAAGCATCCCCCGCAGGACCGCCTCCTCCGACTGCACGCCGGCCGACTCCAACGACTGTGACCCGGCGAACACCGAGGCCTGCGCCCCTGCATACGGCTGAGACCCGAGAGAGCAGGCAACCGATGAACTGGCTACCCCGGGCACAGAGCCTGGCATGTGCGGTTGTACGGCCGGAATCCCGCTGGCACGCGGCCGTGGCCAACGTGCCGCGCCACCAGTTCGTGCCTCGGTGGTGGGAGGCGGACGGCGGCGTCTGGATGCTGCGCGACGGCTCGAGCGATCTGGAGACCTGGCTCGATGCGGCCTACGCCGACAAGACGCTGGTGACCCGTGTCGGCCCCTGTCACGCCGACATCGCGGCCGCCGAGGGCGTCGGCATCGTCAGCGACGGCACGCCTACTTCCTCGTCGACGCTGCCCAGCCTCGTCGTGCGGATGTACCGGCCGCGATGATCGCCGACGGCAACGAGGTGCTCGTCACCACGGGCACCGGCTACGGCACCGCCCTGGCCTGTGCCCGGCTCGGCAGCGAGCACGTCACGAGCGTCGGCGTCGACGAGCACCTGGTGACGAGCGAACGGGATCGGCTCGCACTGATCGACGAGGCCCCGAGCGTGGAGGTCTGCGACATCACCGGGCCGCTGCCGGGCGAGTACGACCGGATCGTCGCCACGGTGTCCGTGCGGTCTGTGCCCGTGTCCTGGCTGAAGGCGTTGCGGCCGGGCGGCCGGTTCGTGACGACGCTCGCCGGCACGGGCCTGATCCTCACCGCCGACAAAACCGCCGACGGCGGCGCCGTCGGCCGGATCGAGTGGGACCGTGCCGGGTTCATGGCCACCCGGCACTGCGCCGATTACGAGCACCCGGCGGACGACCTCTGGAAGGGCGCCCTGGAGGGCGACGGCGAGGCCACCACACAAGCCGGTACCCGCTGCTGTATCCCCCGGACGCATGGGACGTCATGTCGATGCTCGCACTGCACCTGCCCGGCATCGACTACCGCTACGGGCAGGACGGTGAGACCCGCACCGTGTGGCTCCTGCACCCCGACAGCTCGTGGGCCCGCGCCACCGCGACCGGCTTCCTCAACTCCCCGACGGTGCATCAGGGCGGCCCGAGGCGTCTGTGGGACGAGCTGGAACGGATCCGCAACCGGCTCAACCGTGAGGGCGCCCTGCCGGTGTACGGGGCGCAGGCCCGGATCGCCCTGGACGGAGTCCTCACCCTCTCGCGCGGCAAGTGGTCGATGGTTGTGCACTGACACCGTCCAGATAACGCGCGGAGCGCCCGATGCAGGGCAGTTGTTCAGCCGGTTCCCCCTGGTTGAGACTCCCCGCGTCGGGCTTGTTCATCTCAGGCGCGCGGTGCGGAGGGCTTCAAGTCCGGCGGTGAGCCGGTCCCGCTCGCAGTTCACACCAGGCGCGGGCGGCCTGGTACTGGAGGGTGACGGCGGACTGGTGCTCGCCAACGCCCGGGCGCGTTCCGCCTCGCGGCGGACCTCCGCAGACTTTTCGGCGGACGGTGTGGAGCGGCAGCCGGGGCTCCGGCTGCCGCTCTGTCAGCTACCGATCGGCCCAGGAGGCATCCCGACCCATCAATTCACACCACTAATGAGTGAGTTTCTCAAAATATATAGTGACCTTACTCACTGAATGAGTTGATTTCGTTACCGTAATGGAGAGTTGAGTGGAGGAGGGTGAGTGAGTCAGTCACCGCAGGAAGAAAGCGCTGTCAGCGCGTCCGCAGCACGGACCCACCTGTACTCGCTGGTGAAGCTCGTCGAAGAGGAGGGGCGCACCACGATGATCACCAAGCACAAAGTGCGCGCTCTGCTCGCGCCGCTGGACCGGTTCCCCGCAGCCCGGAAGGCCGATGCCTTCCCGGCCCACGTGCTGAGTACGGCACAAAAGGACTTCGGTGACCTCGTCACGCTGGCAGCGAAGGGCCAACCACAAGTCCTCCTTCGCAACACCACGCCGGTCGCGGTACTGCTCCCCGCCGACCCTGCCTCAAGTGCCCTCTCGTCCGACACGGCCGCGTACCCCGGCGCGGCGACCGCAGGAGGTGCGGTGAACAGCCAAGGCAACCAGGACCGCAGCAGCGCGCCGCGCAGGCTCGCCACGCTGGGCGACGCCATCGGTTCCGTACTCACCGACGGCCCGGTCGGCCAAGCCCTGTTCGGGCTGCCCGGCCTGGACGCCGCGACGGGCGGTCTGCAGCCGGGCCGGCTGACGCTCGTGGCGGCCGCCCCGAACGTCGGCGGGAGCCTGCTGGGTCTTGCCGCCGCACGGCAGACCGCGCTCGTCGACCGCCACACGGTCCTGTATGCGGCGTCGGGACCGAATCGGGACGACATTTTCCGCCGGATCATCTCCGCCGAGACCGGCGGCGACTACCCGCGCCTGAAGCAGGGGCGTCTCACCGAGCAGGAGCAGCAGGTCGCCCGGCAGCTGGTCCAGGCGGGCGACCTGCTGATGATCGATGACGGCACCAACTTGAGGGCCGAGGACATCGCGGAAACCGCGCCGCACATGGAGGGCCTGGCCCTCGTGGTCGTGGACCGCCTCCAGGCCGCCCACAGCGCCCGCCTCCCGCTGTCCGGAGAGCGTCTCCCCGATGCCTCCCAGGTCCTGGCCGGCCTCGCACGCGCCCTTCACGTACCGGTCCTCGCCGTCGTGGACAGCGACGACCCCACGCTCCTGGCACTCCTGGACGCCGACGTCGTCGTGACGCTCACTGCGACCGCCGACCTGGGCAAGGTCCAAGTGACGGTCACCGAACGCGACTTCGGCGCGATCGGCTCGGCATACCTGCAGCCCGACCTGCTCCACGCCCGCTTCCTCGACGTAGGAATCGGACCCATCGACCGCGCCCACAGCCCGGCGGGCCCAGGGCTCTCGCCTGCCACTGGCGGAACGGGAACCGCGGCGCTGGAACTGGCCGAAGCCGCCCTTGCCTACACGTCCGGCGGACACCAGGGGATCCCCGCCGCCCTCACCCACGAGCTGGCGGCATGGCGGACCGCAGTCGCAGGCGGCGACCAGGACGCCCTGAAGGAGATCCTGCCGTCGCTGCTCCAGGCCGCCGCAGCGGTATCGGAGATGCCGGACACTCACGAAGGGCACCGCCTCGCCGCCGCACTGCGGCCCTTCAGCACGCCCATGTCCGCCGACACTGCCGGAAGCGCCGGTCAGGCCGCTGCTGCCGGTGCCCCTGTGCACGCCCCGGCAGGCAGCGGCCAGGGGCAGGATGACGTAGCGGAAGACGAGGAAGACGGCGAGGACGGTCTGACGCCGGGGGATGAGGAGGACGAGCCCGAGGGTCACGTCTTCCCTGCTCTGAAGATCCTCAAGGACTCGGTTGGCCGCTCGAAGATGCACCCGATCCCCGTCATCCGCACCGAGGCGCGCGACAGCGCCCCGTGGACTCTGATCAGCGAGCACATGGACGGTGAGCCCCGCTGGGTCCACCCCGACGTCACCGCCACCCGTGTTCCCCACATCCGGGCGAACGGCAAGCGGGTACGCCGCGATCAGCTCGACGTGCCCGACTCCTTCGGAGAGGGCGTGCTGTGCCTGATCGACCGCAACGGGTCCTTCCCCTCCGCCTGTTCGGCCGTTCCCCTCGCTCCGAACAAGCTTCTGCACACCGGCCCGCTCGACGCGTACGACAAGGCCGGGGCCGGCATCTACCTCATCGACATCCCGCAGTGGACCCGCACCGACATGCCGCACCCCCTGGGGCGGATCATCGACCGACCCGACGAGAACGGCCACGTGTGGGTCACCACCCCCCACATCAAGCAACTGGAGAAGCTCGTCCGGGCAGGCCACCTCGCCGGCATGCCGGCCATCCACGACTCCTGGACCGGCAAGGCCAACGAGTCCCTGTTCAAGCCCTTCTACGAGGCCACCCGCAAGGCACGCACCGAACTCGTCCAGGCCGGCGGCGAACCCTACAAGGCGTACAAGACCCGGCTGTCCATCGCGCTGCGTCTGCTGTGGCCCAAGCGTCCCGCTCAGCGGTCCCCGTTCTGGCGGCCGGACTGGCGTATGAGCATGGTCGCCGAGGCCTCCGTCCGGCACTGGACGGTCGCGTTCAAGGCCGTCCAGGAAGGCCACACCCTTGTCGCGCTGCGCAACGTCGACCAGGCCATCTTCTGGACCCCGCCCGGCACGCCGCCGTCCACGTACCGGATCGGGACCGGCTTCGGCGAAGTGAAGCGCAAGTTCGTCCAGTCTGGCGAGACCATCCTCGAAGGTGACGACTGATGGCCGGCCCCACTGGCCACGGAGGATCCCTGGGTGCCGCCCTCAACGACCTCCTGCGCTCCCAGGTCACTCCCCGCCACCGGCTGTCGTCGTACAGCGCCAAGCACTGGCACGCCCAGCTCAGTCAGCTCACCGCGACCCACCGCGGGCAGCAGGCCCTGGCGGACGCCGGTCTCCACGTCACGACCAAGACCCTCGTCAACTGGTTGTCCGACGCCGAGTACAACGTCCGCCGCAGCTACCTGGACATCATCCACACCGCGTACGAGAACGTCGCCGTCGTCCCAGCCGACCCGATCCCCCGTCACATCAAGCGGGGCCAGTACGAAATCAGCGGCGTCGTCAAAACCGGGGACGACGAACGCACCCGCGGCACCGTGGACGCCGCGCCCCTGCGGATCGACGGCAGCAGGGGCAACTGGGACGAGATCGAGGAGCTCTGGCTCGCCGGCGAACTCACCGACGACGAGTTCGAGGACCACTTCATCGACGACGTCATCGTTGAGGACATCGGCGAAGGCACCGACGGCTGGGAGTTTCCCGGCGCCTCGTATGCCGTCGAAGTCAGGTAACACCACGCGGTGAGTTCATGAGAAGCCGCGCCAAAACCCATCCTGGACCCCCTTGGCGAGTACGCGTCTGCCGCCGCCGAAGTCGCCGTGCACCCGGCGCCTCCTGACTCCCGCAAACGGACCCGCGCCGGGAGCGCGACTCGGCGTTCGGGAGGCGGGTCACCACTCGTCCGTGTCGTCGCCCGCCTCGAGGTCGAGCAGGCCGAGCGTGCGAGAATCGGCTTGCTCGGCCGCTCGCAGCAGCCAGTCGAAGGTGCGTACCTCGATCCTGCTGTCGGTGAACAGGCGGCGGCGCACCTGTGCGGAGTCCTCGGTGTCGTCCTCACGCCGGAATAGCGCACCCTCGGAATACAGCCTCTCCACCAGTTGGAGGGCGGCGTGGAGCCAGCCGAGTATCGCGTGTGGGTGCGCGCACCCGAGCACGTACGCCCCGTTGACGGCGTCTCGTACGACGCCGTGCCCACCGAGCCCCTGGAGCAGCCCTCACCGGTGCGTGAGGCCCTGGGACCGCGCCGACCCTCCGGGTGGGTCCTGCAGAAGCTGAGCGGCGGCCACGGGCCCGGCCAGGCTGTCCTGCACGCCCGGGACTGTGACGAGGCGCCAGAAGGCGCGCCGGTGCTGGAGCTGGAGCGCGCCCTGGACGCTGCCGAGAAGGCTGGCGTCCGGCTGTGTGCGCTGTGCGGCGCGGCGCAGGAGTTGGAGCCGCTGCTGCACGGCTTCGACCGAGGCTTCGACCCAGAGGGCTGACCATGCCACTCGAGCGCGCCCACGCACGAAGTCTCACAGGCGCATTTCACCGCGATCGCGTTCCCATCAGCGTCCTAGTAGGGCTCCGTTACGTCTGTCTGTCGGTCCTGTTTGGGGGAACGCTGAAGGTGTGGACGCACATGAAGTGAACCGGGCTCGGGCGACGTTGGCGTTGTTCGTGGCTGACGTGTTCGCGTCGGTGCCGCGTAAGGATCAGCGGGCGAAGGGCGACTGCTACCTGCGGGGACTGATGCTGGACGGACGGCGGAAGTCGATCCAGCCGATGGCGGAACGGCTGCCGGACGGCAACGAGCAGAACCTGCAGCAGTTCGTGAACCAGTCGACGTGGGATCCGGTGCCGGTGCGGCGGCGGATCGCCCAGCGGATGGTGCCGAGAATCGGCCCGGAGGCGTGGGCGGTCGATGACGTGTCGTTCCCCAAGGACGGGAAGATGTCGGTGGCGGTCGCGCGCCAGTACTGCGGGGCGCTGGGCAAGCGGGCCAACTGCCAGGTCGCGGTGAGTGTGCACGCGGTCTCCGACACGGCGTCCTGTCCGCTGCAGTGGCGGATGTTCGTGCCCGAGGAGTGGGCGGACGATGCGGTGCGGCGGCAGAAGACCGGGATACCGCCGGAGGTCGGGCACCGGGAGAAGTGGCGTCTGGCCCTGGACATCCTCGACGAGCTGGCCGGGTGGGGGCTGGTTCCGCCGGTGCTGGTCGCCGACGCCGGCTACGGGCAGAACGCCGACTTCCGCGACGGTCTGAGCGAGCGGGGCATCGGCTATGTCGTGGCGGTCCGTTCGGACGTGACGGTCCACCCGCACGACGTGCGGCCCACCGCCCCGGCGTGGTCCGGGAACGGTCGCAGGCCGCAGCCCCGCTACCGGGACAAGCCGTCCTCGGTGGCAGCGCTGGCTCAGGAGCACGGACGGCAGGCGTTCACCGAGGTGACCTGGCGTGAAGGCTCCCGCGGGCCGATGCACTCACGCTTTCTGGCGCTGCGGGTGCGGCCGGCCGGGGTGAGGGCCCGCCGTCTGGCCCAAGCCGCCGCCACTGCCGAGCACGGCCACTGGGACGGTGTCCTGCCCGAGGTGACGCTGCTGGTCGAATGGCCCGCCGGCGCCGAAGCACCCACCGACTACTGGCTGTCCAACCTGCCCGCCGACACACCGATCACCGAACTGGTCCGCCTGTCCAAGATCCGCTGGCGCATCGAGCACGATTACCGGGAACTCAAGCACGGCCTCGGCCTGGACCACTTCGAGGGCCGCTCCTGGAACGGCTGGCACCACCACGTCACCCTGGTCACCGCCGCCCACGCCTTCCTCACCGAACAGCGCCTGTCCCCAAAAGCCGATACAGCGGACTCACCCTCTACCAGATCCTCGACGCCATCCAGGACCTGCTGAACTGCTGGACCGGCACCTGCACCACCTGCCACCGCCCCCTGCCCAGAACATCCACCACCAGCCAGAACCCAAGAGCCAGAGCAACCTAACGGAGCCCTACTAGGCTCGGGGCATGAAACGCCGCCGGATGCACCTGTCGGCCGAGGCCCAGGCCGCTCTGCGCACCGCGCTGGAGGAACTCCGCGTGGAGCTGAAGGTCCCCCTGAGCTTCCCCAAGCGCGTACTCAAAGCGGCCGACAAGGCTGCGGGTGAGGCGCGCTTGCCCGACAAGGACGCCACCCACCTGCCGTTCTTCACGATCGATCCGCCGACCTCGAAGGACCTCGACCAGGCCATGCACCTGGAACGGCGGCCCGGCGGCGGCTACCGCGTGTACTACGCCATCGCGGACGTGGCAACCTTTGTCAGGGCGGGCAGCCCTCTGGACATCGAGGCGCACGACAGGATCGAAACGCTGTACTTCCCCGATCTCAAGGTGCCCCTGTACCCGCCCGTCCTGTCCGAGGGCGCGGCCAGCCTGCTGCCGAACAAGGACCGCCCCGCCCTGTTGTGGCAGCACGACCTCGACGCCCACGGCAATCTGACCGACTCGTCCGTGAGCCGGGCCATGATCCGAAGTCGGGCCCGGCTCGACTACGCCGGCGCCCAGCAGGCCATCGAGAACGGCACGGCGGAGGACGGCGGTCATGGCGGCGGCCGCCACCCTGGAGCCCGCAGACGTCGCCACCCTCACCAAGGACAGGGACATCCCCATCCCGACAGGGCTACTGGTACTGCCGGAGCCGGTCGTGGTGGAGAACAGGGGCGGCTCCCTCTCCGACATCCGCGCGTTCGGCTGGCAGTTCGTCACCCAGGACCAAGTCCTGCCCGACGCCCAGTACCCGGGGATCCAGCTCACGTGCTTCATGGACCGGGACGGCCCCATACAGCCGGAGTCCTGGCGCCTTGCCATCTCCCAGGCGCGCGCTAACGGGTCACCGCTTCCCCCACTCGTTCCTGACGGAATCTACGGACTGCGGGCGGACGGAGAGTTGCACCTGCTCAAGGCCCGTCTGCGGGGCGGATCACTGTCCAAGGCGAGACGCGGCGAGCTCATCCAGCCGCTGCCCGTCGGCCTGGTCTATGACCACGCCGACCGCGTGATCCTCGACCCGGACGCCCAGGTGCAGCAGGCCATCCGGCATCTGCTGACCACGTTCGCCGCCACCGGCTCCGCCTACGCCGTCGTCAAGGCGTTCGCCGGCGCGGGCCTGAAGTTTCCCCGTCGGATCCGCACCGGCCCCAACAAGGGCGAGCTGACCTGGGGCATCCTGCAGCACCACCGAGTCCTGCAGGTTCTGCACAACCCGCGCTATGCCGGAGCGTTCTTCGACGGACGGCGCCGCGAACGCCGCGGCCCCGGCGGCAAGACCACCAGCCACGTGCTGCCCCGCGAGGAGTGGACCGTGCTGATCACCGACGCCCACCCCGGATACCTCACCTGGAGCGAGTTCGCGGCCAATCAGACCCGGCTCACCGAACTCGCCGCCGCCCGCGGCAGCGACCGCAAAGCCTCCCCGCCCCGCGAGGGCGCCGCGCTGCTGCAGGGTGTGGTGTCGGTACGGACTTTCCGTGTACGCCGACATGTGGTCTCCTGCGGCAAGTGCGGCCGCCGGATGACCGTGCGCTACCGGCACCAAAAGCCGGTCTACCTCACCGGCGTCCTCGCCAACGACAAGGGCGAGTACGTCTTCCACCTGCCCGGACCCGGGTTCGTCCGCCCCGTCATCGGCCGACCTCGGCGAAGCGTCCTGGACCCCGAATACTCCGAAACGACCCGATGAGGTGCAGTGTGATGACAGAGGTTTGGTCTGGGGCCGGTAGGGCCGGGTTCGCTTGTGGGTGATCCCGGCTGTTGCCATGAGGTCGCGCCAGTCGCGTGAGCGGTAGCAGGATCCGTTGTCGGTCAGCACCCGCTCGACCGTGATCCCGCACTCGGTGAAGAAGGCGTGGGCCCGCTGCCAGAAGCCGGTGGCGGTCTCTTTCTTCTCGTCGGTGAGGATCTCGCTGTAGGCCAGGCGGGAGTGGTCGTCGACGGCGGTGTGCAGGTAGCTGTAGCCGGCGCCGGACCGGGTCCTGCGGCCCGCTGCCCGGCCGAGGACCTTGTGGCCGCCGCCGTCGGGGATGTTGCCGAGCTTCTTGATGTCGACATGCACCAGCTCGCCCGGACGTTCTCGTTCGTAGCGGCGTATGACGCGGCCCGTTGCCCGGTCCAGGTGCGTGAGCCGGGCCAGGCCGTAGCGGTTCAGGACACGGTGCACGGTCGAGGGCACCAGGTGCAGCAGGTGGGCGATGCGGGCCGGTCCCCAGCGGCGCAGCAGGCGGACCTTGATGATCCGGCGCTCGGTGCGGGTCGGGGTGCGGCGCGGGCTGGCGTGCGGGCGGGAGGACCGGTCGCTCATGCCGGCCTCGCCGAGCTGCCGGTAGCGGTCGGCCCAGCGCTGGGCCGTGGTCGGTGAGACCTGGAAGCGTTCCGCGGCGCGCCTGAGGGGCCAGTGGTCCTCGACCACTCAGCGGGCCAGGCGCAGCCGTCCGGTCTCGGTCAGGGGTGCATTACGGTGGGGCACGAGGGCCTTTCGGTCAGGTGTAGACGTCGCAATCCACACCGAACCGGAAGGCCCTCACCTGTTCAAGATCCCTCAACCGAGACCTGGCTCACCCGTCACAACCTCCCGGGACAGAACAGCTAGTCCAGGACCGGAGCCGAGCGGGATCAGCACTGCAGGCTGGACGGTCCGGCTGGGCTGGGCTCTGCGCCGAGGGGCACGATCAGGTCGCGCAGGGCGCTTAGCACTAGCTCCTCGTGCTCACGCAGATAGAAGTGTCCGCCAGGGAACATCCGCACCGTGAACGATTCGGTGGTGTGATCCTGCCAGGACGACAGCGAACGGCGGGACAGCCGATCGCCGGTACCACCGAACACCGTCAGTGGCACCGGCATAGGTACCCCGGGCTGGTGCCCATGCCCGGCGATCAGCCGCAGGTCGGCCCGGAGCGGCCGGGCGACCAGGGAATGCAGCAGCCGGGACTCCACGACTTCCGCAGGAATGCCGCCATGCCGGTCGGCCACCGCGCGCAGCAGTTCGCCGTCGGACAGACCACCCGGGTCGCACCAGGGGACGGCCAAGTGGGGCGCCGGATAGGCAGACACCACGAGGTCCCGAGGCAGACGCCGGCCGGTGTCCCGCAGCGCCCGGCTTGTCTCGTAGGCCACCAGGGCGCCGAAACTGTGGCCGAAGAAGGCGAAGGGCGCCTCGGTTCGGATGCCGTCGAGGATGCCGGCGACGAGGTCCGCCATGTCAGCGGCATCCGGTTCGCCGTAGCGAGGGCCGCGGCCCGGCAGCTGCACGACCTGGACCTCGGTGCCGGGCAGCAGCTCGGCCCACCGCAGGTATTCGACCGGATTGCCGCCGGCGTGTGGGAAGCAGTACAGCCGCGGGGCACCGGGGCGGGGTGGGCCGGACAGCAGCCATCGGCCGACCGGGTCGGCGGTCCGGTCGCCGACCCGCTCACGCCTGCCGCGTAGGCCGGTCGCCTCGGTCACCACTGCTCCCGATTCTTCTCCGAAGCAGGCGAGGATGGTGCGGCCAGGATTTGCTCCTCCAGCCGGGCGAGCAGATCCGGGGCCTGCTCCTGGAGGTAGAAGTGGCCGCCGGGGAATGCCAGCTCCTCGGTGGGGCGGGTCGTGTACCGGGCCCACTCGCTTGCCCGGACGGCGGCGTCCTCGTCGTCGACGCCGTAGCAGACGGTGAGCGGCACCTCGAGCGGTTCCCCGGCGGTTGGGCGGTAGGTCTCGATGAGCCGGTAGTCGGCCCGCAGGGCGGGCAGGAACAGCTCTCGCAGCTCCGGCTCGGCGAAAAGTGCGCTGTCGGCGGCGCCCATGTCGAGTACGTCGGCGATGATCGCGTCGTCGCCCCGGAGGTGGACCGTGCCGCCTTGGACGCGGTGCGGCGGGGGGAACCCGCTGACGATGAGGCCGGCGGGGCGGACCCCGTGGACGTCGATCAGAAGGCGGGTCGTCTCGTATGCGACGGCGGCGCCCATGCTGTGCCCGAAGAGCCACAGTGGCCGGTCCGCGAGGACGGCGAGTGCGTAGGCCACACAGCGGGCCATGACCGTCATGTCGGTGACGACGGGGTCTGCGAACCGGTCGTGGCGGCCGGGGTAGCAGACCGCGAGGGCTTCGATGCGGGGGCCGAGCTCCTCGGGCCAGTCCCGGAAGAAGGAGGGCGCGCCTCCGGCGTGCGGCAGGCACACGAGTGTGGCAAGCGGCGCGGCCTCCTGGCCGCCGTCCACCTTCAAGGGCTGTAGCCAGCGTTGCTGGTTCACTGTGGTGTTCCTCTCTCGACGACGCTGCTGAAGGCGCAGCTCAGAGGTATCGACGACTGCTGACGCAGGCTCACCCACCGGTACTCGCCCCAGCTGCCGCTGTTCGCTCCAGGCGGGACGTCAAGGGTGAGGGCGGGGCCCGCCAGCCCCGTGCCAAGGGCTTTTCCGCACGCCTCCTTGACGGTCCACATCCAGGCGAATTCGCGGGCCCTCGCCTCCGAGGGCAGTGCGGCGAGCGCGTGCCGCCGGGCGGGCGCGCACCAGCGGAGAACCGGGTCCGAGAGGTCCGCCGGCGGTGGCTGGACATCCACACCGACGGTCCGGTCCAAGGCCACGCAGGCGGCGTAGACGCCATCCGCGTGGCTGAGGCTGATGCCCAGCCGCGCCTGGCCGACGAGCACAGGGCGGCCGGAGCGCGCGTAGCCGATGCCGACGTCGGCAACCGCCGGGAAGTGACTGCCGAGCAGCGTCCGCAACAGGCCGCGGGCGCGCAGGCGTTCCGTGTGGCACCGGTGGGCCGGCCGACGGACATCCGTGCGGTCGGCCCCGGTCGCGTACCGGGCCAGGAGGGTGTCCCAGGGTGCGCCGGCCGTGGCCACCCATACGCCGGGCCCCGCCTCGATCTGGCGCGGGGCTCCGGCGGGTGGCGGTGTCACGCGGTGCTGCCCGCCTCGGCCAGTACTCTCGCCCGGTCCACCTTGCCGGTGACGCCCAGCGGGAGGTCGGCGTGGAACCTGAACTCCGAGGGCACCATGTAGTCGGGCAGGGAGCGGGCGAGGGCGCCGCGCAGGGCGGCGCGGAACGCGGCGGGCGCTTCCCGGTCGGCGAGGTCCACGGGAACCACGTCGGCGACCAGCCGGTCTCCGCCGTCCGGCCGCTGTTCGACCCCGACGACGGCGTTGCGCACCCCGTCGGTGCCGCGGAGCGCGGCCTCGATCTCCTCGAGCTCGATGCGGAAGCCGCGGATCTTGACCTGTCGGTCGGCTCGGCCGAGGAACAGCAGCTCCTGGCCCTGCACGGCGACGAGGTCGCCGGTGCGGTAGTGGATGCCGTCCCTTCCGGGGAGTTCGACGAAGCGCTGCGCGGTCAGATCGGGCCGCCCGAGGTACCCCTCGGCAACGCACGGTCCGCCCAGGTACAGCTCGCCGCTCTCGCCGTCGGCGACCTCCTCGCCGTCCGCGTTCAGGACGATACCGACGTGTCCGGGCAGGCAGTGCCCGATCGGCACCCTGTCGCCCTGCCAGCCCTGCCCGATCCAGTACAGGGTCGCGGTGACGACCGTCTCGGTGGGGCCGTAGGTGTTGCACACGGGCACCGAGCCGAGGGGCCCGTTGGCCCAGCGCCGGACGACCGCGGGGTTCACGGCCTCGCCGCCGAAGATGATCCCGTGCAGCGAGGCGAGGGAGGTCACGTCCTCGGCGGTCAGTTCCTCACCGAAGAAGGCCTCGAAGTAGGCGGTGGTGCAGGACACGTAGGTCACCCGGTGGGCGCGGACACGCTCGAACAGCTGCCGGCCGGTCCACAGGGCCGAGCCGCGCAGCAGCACCGTGCCGCCGCCGGCCACGGGGGCCCACATCTCCTCGACTGCGGCGTCGAAGCTGGGGGAGGCGAAGGACAGGAGGATGTCGTCGGCGGTGAGCCGGTAGGCGTCCAGGGTGCCGAGGAGGTGGACGGCGAGGGCGTGGTGTCCGACCGCCACGCCCTTGGGCCGGCCGGTGGACCCGGAGGTGTAGATGAGGTACGCGCGGTCGTCGGCGGTCGCCCGCTGCCGCCGCAGCCGCTCCACGCGGGCGGGGTCGGCTGCGGGCGCGTCGGCGAGGACCCGTTCCGTGGGAACTCCGGTGCCGGTCCTCACCTCGGCGGTAGCCAGTACGACCCGTGCGCCCGTGTCGTCGAGGACGTACCGGATGCGCTCCTCGGGCAGCCGGGGGTCGATCGGGACCCAGGCGGCTCCCACCAGCCAGGCGGCCAGGGCGGCGGTCATGAACTCGGCGTTGCCGGGGCCTACCAGGGCGACGGTGTCTCCTCGGGAGCAGCCGTTGGCCATGAGCCGGTCGGCGGTCTCGTGCGCGGCGTCCCAGAGACGGCGGTAGCTGATCCGGTCCTGGCCACAGAGGACTGCGGTCTTGTCGGGGTGGCGCTCGACGTGCGCCTCGATCAGGTCGAGGACCGTGGCGCCGGGGAGGGAGGGAGTGGTGGCGGTCATGTGGTCTCTCCGCGGTCGGTGGTGAGGTGGTCGGCCAGCGCACGGATGGTGGGGTTCTGGAAGAACTCGGCCACCGGGACGCGGGTGCCGGTCTGTTCGGTGACCGCGGTGAGCAACCGCAGGACGTCGAAGGAGTTGCCGCCGAGCAGGAAGAACGACTCCTCGGGGCCGCTCGGCTCGCTGCCTAGCAGCCGTGTCCAGACGTCCCGGATCGCGGCCTCCGCCGAGGTGGGCTCCCAGTCGCCGGCCTTTCCGGTGACGGCCTCCGTCAGCTCTCCGCCGGCGAAGCGGTCGAGCAGGGTCTTGCGGTCGACCTTGCCGTTGCCGGTCAGCGGCATGGCGTCGATGGTCAGGACGTGCCGCGGGACCATGTAGGTCGGCAGGTCCGCCCGGAGGGTGTCGCGCAGCGCTCGCGCGTCCACCGTCGCGCCCGGCGCCGGGAGCACGAAGAGGCACAGGGCCGCCTGTTCACCGGTTCCGTGGACCGCGGCGGCGGCGGCCTTGACCTGCGGCAGTTTCTCGGCCGTGGTCTCCAGCTCGCCGAGTTCGATGCGGTGTCCGCGCAGCTTGACCTGCGAGTCGCGGCGGCCGAGGAAGACCAGCGTGCCGTCCTCGGTGAGGATCGCGAGGTCGCCGGTGCGGTAGACGCGGCTCGTCCCGTCGGGGGCGGGCAGGAAGGCGGCCGCGGTGCGTTCGGGATCGTTGAGGTATCCCTCGGCCGGGCAGATTCCGCCGAAGTACAGCTCTCCGATTGCGCCAGGGGGTACCGGGCGGCCCTGCGGGTCCAGGAGGTGGGTGTCGACCCCCGGCAGGGTCCGGCCGATCGGGACGTGCGCGGGCAACTCGGTGTCGGTGCCGCCGGCCAGAACGTGCCAGGTCACAGCGTGCGTCTCGGTGGGGCCGTAGAGGTTGACGAGGGTGAGCCGGTCGTGGTGGTTCAGCAGGCGGCGCGACCGGCTGTCCAGATGGAGCTGTTCACCGGACACGCAGATGTGTCCCACGTGCTCCAGCGCGTGGCCGCCCTCGTGGACGGCGTCGGCGAAGGCACCGAGGACGGCGACCGGCAGGTAGACGTGCGTCAGTCGGTGTTCCTCGACGAGCGCGGCGACCTGGGAAAGGTCGCGGCGGTCGACGGCGCCCAGCCCGTACACCGTGCCGCCGACCGCCAAGGTGGGGAAGATTTCCTGGTAGGAGACGTCGAAGCCGAGCGGAGCGAACTGCAGGAAGCGGGTGTCCGGGCCCATCCGCAGCTCGTCGGTCTGCCAGTGCAGGAGGTTGACGAGGGCCGGCTGGCCCATCAGGACGCCCTTGGGCCGCCCGGTGGAGCCGGAGGTGAACATGACGTAAACGGGCGCGGTCCCGTCGGGGAGCGCCGGCCCCGCGCCGCCGCGGCCCCGCTCCCGCAGTTCGGCGACGGTGGTCCGCTCCGGCTCTCCGGGCACCACGGGGCGGGAGCCGATGATCAAGGAGCACTGCGAGTGGCTGATCATGTAGCTCAGCCGGTCCGCGGGGAGGGTGGTGTCCAGAGGCAGGTAGGCGGCGCCGCACCACAGGATGGCCAGCATGGCGACCACGGTGTCCGGGAGGGTCTCCGGCACCACGGCGACCACGTCGCCGCGGCGCACACCGCGGTCGTACAGCGCCGCAGCCGCGTGCTCGGTACGTTCCAGCAGCTCCGCGTAGGTGAGACCGGCCCCCTCCGGATCGGTGACGGCGAGCCGCTGGGGATGGCGGCGAGCCGTTTCCCGGACCAGGCCGACCAGGCCGCCCGGCGCGTCGGTGCGCGCTTCGTGGCCGCGCCGGAATCCGGTGACGGCGCGGGTGCCGAGCCCGGCGACGAGTTCCCGCAGCGCGATCCCCGGATCTGCGGCGGCACGGAGCAGTATCTGCCGGTACTCGTCGAGGAACCTCTCGGCGTAGGAGGCGGGCAGGAGGTCCTTGTCGTACTCGACCTCGATCAGCAGGCCGTCCTCGACGGGGGTGGCACCCAGCCAGAGGTCGAAGCGGGCAGCTCGCTGCGAGACGAACTCCAGTCTTCCGCTCAGTCCGCCGCCGAGGTTCACCCGGGTGCGCAGTTCGTCCTGCATGGCGAACATGCACTGGAAGAGCGGGTTGCGGTTGGTGGTGCGCTCCGGTGCGGCCTCGGCCACGAGCGCGTCGAAGGACACCGACTGGTAGCGCTTGGCCTCACGCACCACTTCGGTCACCGCTGCGCAGTGCGCGCCGAACGGGACGTCCTCAGCGGGCAGTACCAGCGGCAGGGTGTTGACGAAGAACCCGGCCAGGTCGTGTGACGCGATGGTGCGGCGGGCCGAGAACGGGCTGCCCACGACAACCCGCTCCTGGCCGGCGTACTCGCCCAGCAGGGCCGCGTAGCAGGCGAGCAGCACTGCGAACGGCGTGGTGGACAGCATGCGCGCGGTGCTCTCGACCAGCCGTCGTTCCTCGATGCCGAGCAGCAGGCTGAGATCGGCGCCGGCGAACCTGGTGTTCACCGGACGGGTCGGCGTCGGGTACAGCATGGTGGGCGGGACGCCGTCCAGTTGCGCGGCCAGCCGCTTGACCTCGTCGGCCGCCACGGCGGCGTCCGTGGCCCGCACCTGGGCAGCGAGTTCGGCGGCGAGCAGGCGCTCCCGCTCCGCGCGGTCCGCCGCGGTGGCCGCGGCGGCTCCGGGTGTGCCGTCGGCGAGACGGTACCCCTCGCACAGTTCGTCGAGCAGGGCGCTCATGGAGACCCCGTCGCTGACCGAGTGGTGGATGTTGCACAGCAAGGCACTGCGGCCAGGGGCGGTGAGCAGTTTGAAGCGGCACAGCGGTGCTGTACGCAGGTCCACCGCGAGCCGCGCGAAGGCGGTGCTCTCCTCCTCGAGCAGGCGCTCCCATTCCGCACCGGTGGACGTGGTGGCGGTCACGACGAGGGGCACGTCCGACGTCTCGGTGATCCGCGCCCGGGGTTCACCGCCATCGAATCCGAACTCGGTGCGCAATGTGGGCTGGAGGTCCAGCAGCCGGCGCAACGCGGCGCGCATCATGTCCGGGTCCGCTTCGCCGTCGAAGGTGATGCGGAAGCTGATGTTGTAGAGATCCTTGCGTTCCATGGCCTCCTGGATGAAGAGGAGACTGCGTTGCGACGCGGTGACGGGAATGGCGCTCATTCGCTGCTTCCTCAGTTCCAGGCGGCGACGAATGCCACGAGGTCCGCGACCGTGACGACATCGGCGAGTGCGTAAGGGTCGATCTCCTGGGACGGGTCGACGGCGAGGTCGCCCAGAATGCGCAGCAGCAGCAGGGAGTCGATGCCAAGCGCGGTGAGCTCCGTGTCGGGGGTCAACTGCTCGTCCCCGAGGCGCCGGGCGATCGCGGCGTGGACCCTCTCGCTGACGGCGGGCGGAGTGGAGGTGGCAGGGGACTGCTCCTCGGCGGAGACGGTCATGTGTGCGGACCTTCCTTGGTACGGGAGATGGATGGTGTGTCGAGGCGCCGGCCCGCGGGGCGGCGCATTCTCAGCCGGCCGCGAGCACGCGGTCGTCGATGTGTTCGGCGGCGACGTCCAGAGCGGCGGCCACCAGCGCGTCCAGCGCGCTGTTCGGGGTCTTGGTCCTGCGGCGGACGACCTGGGTCCACGTCTCGAAGGGCGGGGCCCAGTCGACCGCGGACAAGGTGCCCTCGGCGAGCTCCCGCTCTACCGAGACGAGAGGGATGAACGCGATGCCGATGCCCAGGGCGACGCTGCGCTTGGCCGCGTCGATGGAGTCCAGGTCGAAGACGCGGGGACGATCCGGGCCGGCCAGCCCGAGCGCCTGCTCGAACTGGAGCTGGTAGCCGGCCCGGGTGTCGGCCCGGATGATCGGCGTCGCCCGCAGCACGTCCTCGGAGACGGGACCACGGCCGGCGGCCGAGTGCCCGGGGCTGCTCACCAGCACCATGGGCTCGGGGCAGAGGATCAGGGTGTCCAGGCCCTCGTGCTCCTCGGGCGAGCCGACGACGAAGGCGCAGTCCAGCCGCCCTTCCCGGACGGCCGCGACGGCGTCCGGTCCGGCGCCCGCGTGGAGCGCGACCTGAACCTTGGGGTAGCGGCGGTAGAGGTACTCGACCATGGGCAGGAGCCGGTAGCTGGTCAGGCTCTCCACCGTCCCGACGTCCACGCGGCCGTGGGGCTGGCCGCCTGAGACGATGGCCTGCCGGGCACGGCCGGTGAGAGAGATGATCTCGCGTGCGTACGGCAGGAGTTGACGGCCGGCGGCAGTGGGTCTCACACCGCTCGGCAGACGCTCGAGGAGGGTGACGCCGAGTCCCTGTTCCAAGGACTTGACCCGGGTGGTGACCGTCGGTTGCGAAAGGTTCAACCGGGCCGCGGCCCTGGTGAAGCTACCGATGTCGACCACGGCCACGAAGGCGTCGAGTTGAGGAGTGTCCACAGTCCGAAATCCCCTCCGTCCGGAACAGGACTGCTGTGTCGACCTCCACCCTGCGCAGGCTCCCTATCGTTGCCCTACTGCTCCGGCACTGGCCTCGGCGGCGTCGTGAGGGGTGGAACGGTGCGGGAGCGATAGCGGATCAGTGGCGCGGCTTCCTACGTTCGTGAACAGCCAACCAGCCATGCGGCTCACCGTTCACACCTCACAAGGGGAGACTTCAGTGGGTACTCGTTTCACGGGCGTCACGACCGCCCTCCTGACCGCTACCGCAGCCGTCGTCACCATGTTCGGCATGCACGTGGTGGACGCAGGTCGCGAGCAGGTCCGGGTGACGGCCGGCAACACCCCGTGGCCCTCGGCCGCAGCCCACCAGAACGCGGCCGACAACACGCCGTGGCCCTCTCCCTCCGTCAGGGCGGCGTAGCTCACGGACTTCTCGTGGCCGGGCGGCGTGGATCGCGGGGGTCAGCGGCCTGCGGATCCCAAGGCCGTGCCACTTGATCCGAATCCGACGTAGGGCGGGTGTGCCGAGTGCTCGGCCTCCAGCTGTGCGAGTTCCAGACGGACCTCCGCCGCGCCCACCCTGTCCATGGTTCGCTCTCGGATGGCCAGCACCTCGTTCAGCAGCCGTTGCGCCGTGGAAATCCGGCCCAAGCAGGCGTTGACGGTTCCCAGGCGATGCAGGGTCCGGGATTCACCGGCGATGTCCCCGCGGGAGCGCACCAGTTCCAGCACGCCGCGCAACTGGCCTTCAGCCTCCTGATAGCGTCCGCGGCGCTGCATGAGGTCGCTCATGACGAACCTGACCTGGCTCTCCATACGACGGCTTCCAGTGTGCTGGGAGATGTCCAGCGCCTCGTCGAGCAGATTCTCCGCGTCGTCGAGGCAGCCCTGCTCCAGGGCGAGGCGGGCGAGGTGGGCCAGGGTGTTGGTCTGGCCCACCAGGTCGCCCACGGCCTGGAAGTCCGCGACTGCCTGGCGGTGCAGCGCGAGGGCTGCCTGCTCGTCCCCCTGGCGCTGGGCCAGCAGGGCCAGGTTACGCCGGGTCAACGCCAGCCCATGGGTGTCGTGCAGCGAGGCGAAGCACTCCTGGGCCGGTTCCAGCAGGGCGCGGGCGGCGGTGAACTGGGCACGAGTCAGGCACAGCGAGCCCATGGAGCACATGATGGCCGCCCGCCCGCGGAGCAGCCCCGCGCTGGATGTCGCCTCCAGGGCTTTCTCATGCGTGCGCTGCCAGTCGTCGAAGTAGCAGCGCGACTCGAACATCGTCACGAGGGTGACAGCGAGGTTCCAGCACGCCTCTGTCTGTCCGGCCGCGGCGGAGAGGTCCACGATGTGGCAGAGGTTGGCCCGTTCGTTCTCCAGCCAGCCCATCGGGTCGCGAAGCAGTTGGTCGACCTGTGCCCCGGGCATGTGCCAGCGTGGCGCCTGCCCGTGCAGGATGGCGAAGTCGCCGCCGTAGAGTCGGCGGTGGGCCTCGTCCGCCAGCGCCAGCCAGCCTCCGACGAGCCGGGTCAGCGCGAGGTCTGCCCCATCCTCGTCCCGGTACCGCTCCAGCTCCTCCCGGGCGAACAGCCGCACCAGCGACTGCAACCGGTAGTGCGGCTCTCCCGGCGCCCCCGTGCTGTCGATCTCCAGCATCTGGGCATCCACCAGCGACTCCAGCAGGTCGCCGGCGCTGTACAGGTCGGTGTCCAGCAGGGCGGCCGCCACCCAGGTGGGAACCGAGCCGCCGTCTTGCAGGCTCAGCAGCCGCAGCAGGCGGCGGCACGCCTCGGTCAGGCCGTCGTAGGTGAGGGCGAGGCTGGAACGGACGACCAGCTCACCGTGGGACAGCTCGTCCAGCCGGCGCCGTTCGTCGGAGAGCCGGTCCCGCATCCATTCCAGCGACCAGTTGGGACGCGCGGCGAGCCGGGCGGCGATGATGCGCAGGGCCAGCGGGAGTCGCCCCACCATGCGCACCAGGTCCTGGGCCGCGTCCGGCTCCGCCGCTACTCGGTCCGCGCCGACGACCGCGGCCAGCATCTCGATCGACTCCTCCGGGTCGAACACGTCCACGTACAGCGACCGGGCTCCCGGCAGGCCGGTGATGCCGGAGCGGCCGGTGACGATGACGGAGGAAGTGCCGTTGCCGGGCAGCAGGTGGCGCACCTGGTGGCTGCTGGAGGCGTTGTCGAGGACGATCAGCGTCCGTTGGCCGGCCAGCAGGCTGCGGTACATCTCGGCTCGTTCGTCCAGCGGTTCGGGTATCTGCGCGCCGGGTATGCCCATGGCGCGCAGGAACCGGCCCAGCGCGTCGAGGGCCGTGGCCGGCGAGGACCCGGCGTCGGCCAGGTCGCAGTAGAACTGCCCGTCGGGGAACTCGTGCATCAGCCGGTGGCCCAGGTGCACGGCGATCGTGCTCTTCCCCACCCCGGAAGGGCCCGCCAGGACCAGTACGGGGGTGGGCCGGCTCTCCCCGCCCGCCAGGAGCACGTCCTTCGCCGTTGCGACCATGCTGACGCGTCCGGTGAAGTGCGCGTTGTCGGGCGGCAGTTGGAAGGGCACGACCCGCCCGGACGGTTCCGGGGGCTCGGCGGCGGGAGTGGGCGCCGACGCCGGGTCCGGCGCGGGGGTGACGGGCGCGATGCCGGGGACGGAATCCGCGTCCGGGTGCCGCAGTTCCGGGTCGCCCGCCAGGATCGCCGACTCCAGCCGCCGCAGTTCGTCGCCCGGTTCGATGCCCAGCTGGTCCACGAGGATCGCCCGGCCGGCCCGGAACACCTCCAGTGCCTCGGCCTGCCGGGCCGACCGGTACAGGGCCAGCATCAGCCGCGCCCGCAGTCCTTCGCGTAGCGGGTACTCGGCCACCAGGGCCGAGAGTTCGGGAACGACCCGGGCGTGCCGGCCGAGCCGGAGTTCCAGGTCGGCGTACGTCTCCAGATTGATCAGCCGGTACTCGTCGAGCTGTGCGGCCATCGACTGGAGTTTGTGACTCCGGGTCCCGCTCAGCGCGGGGCCGCGCCACAGATCGGCCGCTCTTCGAGTGAGAGCCGCGGCCTCCTCCAGGCTGCCCGACTCGGCCGCCTCGTGGGCCTCTTTGCGGTACCGGGAGAACAGCGCCGCGTCCAGTCGGCCACCGGTGACCTCCATGGCATATCCGGGCTCCCGGGTGAGCAGACTCGTGTGCTCACCGATCACGGCGAGATTGGTCCGCAGGGCGGATACGCACGTCTGCACCTGCGTACGCGCGGTCGCGGGAGGCGCGTCGCCCCAGATCGCGTCGACAAGGCTTTCGGTGCTGACGACTCGGTTCGCCTCGAGAAGGAGCGCGCTCAGTACGACCTGTTGCCGACCTCGGGGAATACGACACACCGCGCCCGACGCTCCCGTAACCTCAAGTGGCCCGAGGACACGGAATACAGGGCTGTCGGTAGTCGGCATTATCGGATCCCCCCGGTCGAATGCGATGATCGTCAAGCTAACACGGTACCGACATCCGGTCGGCAAGCAGTCGGTGATCCGGATCCCCGCGCGGACCTGGCCTTCTGTTCAATTGACCTCCATGGCCTGATCAGCGGAGATGTGCGATACATATGTCCGACAAGAGGAGATCAGGCCAGATTTTGACAGAGTAAAGATGGCCGCGAAATCGGTTTCCCTAACGGGTTCCTGACGGGTATAGATAATGCCGGTCGCCACAATGCGTGGTCCAGCGACCCACACGTCTTCCACGGAGTACCGGAACTGCCGGCTCGTTTCCGCCGCAATCACCCCGTCGCGCCCGCGGCCCGCGGTGCCGTGCGGACCCTGCACGGTGACGTCGTCGGCGAGGAGCGATGCGAAGGCGTCGTAGTCACCGGCGTTGAGATAGGCGTAGCTCAAATACACCTGCTCGCCGGGCACCCCGTGCGCCGATCGGTCGGGTGGGTCCGTCTCCACGTCCCACACGGTCAGGCCACCTCGGCGAGACGGGAGGCCAGCGCCCGGCGGTCGGCCTTGCCGTTCGGGGAGACAGGCAGCGCGGCGAGGAAGTGGAACTCGTCGGGGACCATGTAACTCTGCAGTGCCTCGGAGCAGAACGCGGTCAGCCGGCCGTCGGCCGGGAGGTCCGTGCCGTCCCGGGTCACCAGACATGCCACGAGCCGGAGTTCGAGCCCTTCTCGCTCGACGAGCAGCACCACGGCCTCGGCCACCGCGGGGTGGTCCCGCAACCTGCGCTCCACCTCGCCGAGTTCGACGCGGTTGCCCCGGATCTGCACCTGGGAGTCCAGGCGTCCGCAGAAGTAGAGCTCGCCCTGCGGTCCGCGATACGCCAGGTCGCCGGTCCGCAGCACCAGCTGGCCCGAACGCTGCTCGGCCGGGTCGGGAACCCGGGCGGCGGCCGAGGCCGCGGGGTCGTCCCAGTAGCCGGTGAACAGCGCCGGGGTGCGCAGATGGATCTCGCCGAGCACCCCGGGCTCTTCCAGGACGGCGCCGGACTCGTCGACCAGGAGCATCTCGGCGCCCGGGTGGGCGTAGCCGATGGACAGTTTCTCCAGATCCGCCGGCAGCGGCCGCGGCACGTCCGTGAAGGAGCACGCCATCGACTCCGTCGCGCCATAACAGTTGATCAGCCTGGCCTGCGGCAGCAGTTCCTGGAGGCGGCGCAGTTCGGGCAGGGGGAAGTCCTCGCCGCAGAAGAGCACTCCGCGCACCCCGGTGAGTGCGGCGATGCCGTCCGGGAGGTGCCGCAGGCTCTGCCGCCAGATCGACGGCACGCCGTTGACCTGGGTGGCCCCCGTGTCGGAGAGGACCCGCAGGAACCGGTTGGGCCAGCGCAGCAGGCCGCGCGGCACCGGCACCACGGCGGCTCCGCTGCCCAGGGCGAGGCCGATGTCCAGCAGCGAGAAGTCGAACTGGAGCGGGGAGGTGGTCGCGACCCGGTCGCCCGGGCCCACGATGCCCTGGGTCAGCATCCCCCGGTAGAAGGAGGTGACGGCGTGGTGGCTCATCACCACGCCCTTCGGGCGTCCGGTGGTACCGGAGGTGAAGATCATGTAGGCGGTGTCCGTGGGGCAGAGCTCGGTCCGCCGACGGGTCCGCGGGCGCGGTGCCCGCTCCACGGCCAGCCGGCCGGACCCGAACCTGGCCAGGCCGGCCTCCGCGGGAACGCCCTCCCGGGCTCCTTCCTCGGTCTGCAGGTGCAGGGCGGCTCCCGTGGCCTCCATGATGGTCGACAGTCGCTGGTCCGGGGTCTCGGGGCTGACCGGCACGAACGGCAGTCCCGCCATCGAGCAGGCGAGGAACATGGCGATGGCGTGCGCCGAGGTGTGGGACTCGAGGATCACCCGGTCCCCGATGTCGAGGCCCAGCGCGCGCAGATCCGCGGCGTACGCCCGGGCGAGGTCGCCGAGTTCCTGATAACGGGTGGTACGCACGCTGCCGTTGGCCACGAACTCGACGACGGCCGGAGCGTCCGGGTCCACCGCCGCCTTGGACAGCAGTAGGGAATGCAGCAGTTCGTGGTGGGCGGTGGTCTGGCCCGCCGCGGCGTGGGCGACCGCGGCGGAGGCTGCGGAAGGGGTCACGTGGCAGCTCCTGTACGAATCGTAGAGGTCACGGGGATCACAGGGAGGGGAACTCCGCCCGGGCAAGCCGGTGCGCCTGTCCGTCCAGCAGCACCATGGGGTCGTCGTCGGAGCACTCGGCCCGTTCCGCGGTGCCGATCAGGAGTGTGTGGTCGAACACCTCGATGGTGTCGCGCAGCCGGCACACGACGGTGCTCGGGCAGCCGTCCAGCACCGGCACGCCATCCCGGCGGGAGTGCGGGACTCCGTTGAAGCGCCGGCCGGGGTCCCCGGTGGCGAACCGCTGTGCGTAGCCGCGCTGTTCCCAGGACAGGACGTTGACGGCGAAGCTACCGCAGGCGCGGACATCCTGAAGCGTCCGGCCCTCGCTGCGCAGCGACACGATGACGCTGGCCGGGGCCAGGGACAGGGAGAGCACGGCAGTGGCGGTGCACCCGGCGGGGCCCGTGGGCGACTCCGTGGTGATCACCGTCACGAAGGTGGGGAAGCGCCCCATGACACGCCGGAAGGTGCCCTGGTCCAGCGAGGTGACGGCGGGGATAGTCGTCTCGATGGTCATGGTCCGCCTATCAGGCCGCTGTCGATCGGGGCAAGGAGTCGACGAGCGCGACTCGGTCGACCTTTCCGTTGGCGTTGAGGGGCAATACCTGTACGAAGTCGAGGCCAGCGGGCACCATGTAGGCGGGCAGCCTGGCCCGCAGGACGTCGAGCAGGCGTGCCGGGTCGCCCGGGCCGCCCGCGCACACGGCGCGCAGCACCGGCTCGCCCTTGCGGCCGGGTACGGCCACCACGACGGCGTCGGTCACGCCCGGCTGGCGCATCAGCAGGGACTCGATCTCCCCGAGTTCGACCCGGTAGCCGTGGAGCTTCAGCTGGTGGTCGAGCCTGCCCAGGTGCACCAGCACCCCGTCGAGTCGCTTCACCCGGTCTCCGGTGCGGTACCAGTGCTCGGCGGTGACCGGTCCGGTCCCGTCGTACACCGTGGCCCGTCGGCCGTCGAAGACCAGGAACCGGCCCGCGTTGTCCGCCGGGTCGAGATAGCCGGGGAAGCGCTGGGTGCCGCGTACGCACAGCTCCCCTTCTTCGGCCGGGCGGCCCTCCTCGTCCAGGACGAGGTGCTCCTGGCCGGGGTACGGCGTGCCGATGGGCACGGTCCCGTTGCCGGTGTCCGGCCAGTCCTGCACCCGGTCCGGGAGCCGGTACTCGGTCCAGGTCACGGTCATCTCGGTCGGCCCGTAGATGTTCTCCAGGGCACTGTTGGGGGCTGCGGCGCGCCAGGCCTCGGCGTGGGCCGTCCTGAGCGCCTCGCCGCAGAACAGGCTCCACCGCAGGCCGGGCATGGCGCCCGGTTTCAGGGCGCGCAGCCGCAGCGCGATGGCGGCGACGGACGGCACGGAGTTCCAGTGGGTGATGCGTCGCTGGTTGACGTACCGCACCGGGGAGAGCAGGTCATTGCGGGTGGGCACGACGAGCGTGGCGCCCGACCCCCAGGCCGCGAACATGTCGTACACGGACGGGTCGAAGGTGAGGTCGAAAGTCTGCGAGACCCGGGCGGCGGGACCGAGACCGTACCGGGGAATCACATGCCCGAGGTAGGCGGCGACGTTGTCGTGGGTGACCGGGACGCCCTTGGGACGCCCGGTGGACCCGGAGGTGAACAGGATGTAGGCCAGGTCGGTGCCGGCGACGTCCGCCTCCGGCAGCCGCGGGGCGGGGCCAGCGGAGCGGGCGAGGAGAAGCGGGTCGATCAGCGGCAGCACCGGTACGGGCAGTTCGTCCAGCCCGGGCAGAGCGGCGTCCGCGACCACCAGGTCCAGGTCCGCCACCTTGGCCACCTCGCTGTTGCGGGCAGTGGGGAAGGCCGGGTTCAGCGGTACGACGGTGGCTCCCAGCCGGGCGATCCCGAGGTAGCCGGCATAGGCCAGGATCGAGCGAGAGGCGAGCAGTCCCACTCGGGCGGGCGGGCGGCCGTGCCGGCCGAGGATCTCGTCGGCGACGATGTCGGCGAGGGTGGAGAGCTGCGCGTAGCCGAGGTGGTGCCCGTCCACCTCCAGGGCGGTGCGGGTGTCCGCGTACCGTTTCGCGGACCGCGCGAACCAGTCGTGGAGCCGGGGTTGGTGGGACATCAGCTCTGTTCCTCCATCTTTACGCGGGTCATGGTGGCGACGACGTCGGCGAAGGCCTTGGCGATCACGCCGGGCCGGGGACGGCGGCGTTCGGCCGAGGTGACGGCGAAGCGAAGGGAGCGCGGCAGCTCCCCCCAGCTGGCCGCGGCGGCCTCGGCCGCCCGCGGCGAGACCGCACCCGTGCGCGCCAGGAGGTTCAGCCGGAGCCGCTGGTGCCGGGCGGCGGCCCACAGGTCGTCGGCGTGGGCTGCCAGCAGCGCCGGGTCCGCGCCCAGCCGGTCGGCGACGAACTCCAGGACCTCCAGCGGCCGGTACAGCCACCGGCCCACGGGAGGTGGGGTGGGCGGTGCCGAGTGCCGTACCAGCCACCGGTAGTGGGCGGGGTCCGGCAGCTCCGAGGCGTTGCCCAGCGCATGGACGTCCCGTAGCTCATACTGCGCGGGCAGCACGCCGAGCGGGGTGAGCAGCACGCGCAGGGCGGCGTCGTCGACGACCCCGGTGTACGCGTGCTGTTCGCCCTCAGGGAGCAGGGCGGCGAACCGGTCGGTCACGAGCCAGGTGCCGGGGCCGCCGGGCGCGGGCTCCAGCAGCACCCAGTGCGCCGCGGTGGACGTGCCGTATGCCGGGGACCAGGGCACGGTCCGCGTGTTGGCGACGGCCAGCACCCGGCCGTTGCGCTCGGCCTCCTCGTACAGGGCCGCGCGGGCCGCGGACCAGTCGGCGGCGCTGCGGTAGACCAGCCGGCCGGGGTTGGCCGTGCCGTCGACGCGGTGGTGGTGCGAGAACGCCAGCCGGCCGCTGGGATGGTCGGTGCGGACCGCCAGTCGGACCGCCTCGGCGAGCCGGTCGGTGACCTGCGGCAGCTCCGGTTCCAGGTACGCCACGAGGTTGGCCGTGTAGCAGCTCAACTCCGGTGCCGGCACATGGACCGCGATGCCATCGGCGGGAGCGTTCGACGGATCGTTGATCACGCTGTTGCTCATGCGGCCTCCCAGGCGCAGCTCAGGGGTGTCTCCGATGTCTCGCGCAGGCTGCGCCAGGTGAAGCCCTTCCAGGTGCCCGCGCTCTGGCCAGGGCTGACGTCCACGGTCCACGGGCCGCCGGCCAGACCGCTGCCCTCGGCCTTGACGCAGGCCTCCTGGGCCGTCCAGATCCAGGCGAACGCCAGCGAGCGTTCGGCGGCCGGCAGTGCGTTGAGGTTCTCGTGGCCGATGCGGACACACCGCCGTACGACACCGGGGTCGAGGTGCGCGACGGGCTGCTGGATGTCGATGCCGACGGCGCGGCCCAACCCCACGCACGCGGCGAAGTGGCCCTCGTCGTGGGCGATGCTGATGCCGAGGTCGGGCCGGTCGGGCAGCCAGGGCTTGCCGTTCGGTCCGGGTACCACCGGCAGGAGGGCGGCCTCGGGCACGACCTCGGCGAGCAGATGGCGCAGTGTGGCCCGGCCGGCCAGGAACTCCTGGGCCCGCCAGGTCGCCATGCCGGCCGCCGCCGCATGGTCGTCCGGGTGCCCGCGGGTGGCCGTGGTGCCTCGTCCCCACACGGCCCAGACATCGGGGGCTATCTCGATCGGTTTCATGCGGGCAACTCCGCAAGGAGTCCGTCGGCGGCCCCGGCAACGGTGCCGAGGACGATTTCTGTGGTGCCGCCGCCGATGCCCCACAAGGCGGCCTGCGCCCTCGTCCACTGGGCGCCGGCCGTAGTGAAGCCCTCGGCTCCGTGCAACTGGGCGCAGTCGGTGAGTACGGCCTCCACCGTGGTGGCCGCGGCGGCCTTGAGCAGAGCCGCGGCGGCGGTGTCCCGGTTGCCGGCGACGCGCTCGGCGAGCCGGTGCACGACGGCGTCGAGCTGGTGGGTGCGCAGCAGGGCGAGGGCGAACCGCTGCTGGATGCTCTCCAGCTGCCAGAGGTTTACGTCGCCGTGGGCGCGTTCCTCCAGCCGTGCTTTGGTCTGCCGGAGGGTACGGGCACACAGCGCCACCGCCCACAGGGCGCCGGCCAGGCGCTCGACCGCGATGTGCGAGGCGAAGGAGGTCAGTCCGCGCCCCACCCGCCCGACGATGTGCTCGCGCGGGAGCCGTACCCCGTCCAGCCGGATGTGTCCGGTACCGGAACCCTCGAACAGCGTCGTGTCGGCGGGCTCGATCGTCACCCCGGCCGCGTCGGCGGGCACGAGAACCCAGGTGAAGCTGGTGAAGTGCCGGCTCTCCCGGTGGCGGGCGAGTACCAGCAGGTGGTCGGCGTATGTGGCGCCGGCTATCCACCGTTTGCCGCCGGTCACCGTCAGCACGTCGTCCTCGATGGCCACTGTGGTACCGAGACCCGCGAGGTCGGCTCCCGAACCCTCGTCGGTCGCGGCCAGGGCGACGACCGCGGTGCCGGCGAGCGCGTCCCGAAGAGCGCGGGCGGCCGGTTCGCCGCCGAGGGCGAGCAGCGGTACGGTCGTGGCGATCTGGATGCACACCGGGAGCGTGGAGGCGATGCCGAAGCGGGCGTCCAGGTCGGTCATCAGCCGGTCGAGGTGGTCCGTGAGGATTCCGGCCGCCGGGTCGCCGTCGCGGTAGACGCCGGCCAGCTGGCCGGCCTCGCCGAGAGTCGCCCATATTGCGCGCCCGTCCGCCTCCATCGGCAGCCGACCGGAGTCGGAAGCCGTCGGTGGCGCGAGCCGTAGCAGGGCCTGTTCAGGCAAGACGTACCTCCGGGTCGAGCAGGGTGAGGCGGCCGTCGGCCTGGTGCAGACGGTCGTTGCTGTAGTTCATGGGTGCCGAGCGGAGGTCGCGCAGAGCGGCCTCCAGGCCGGTCTCCGAGTCCTTGAGGTAGCCGTCGCGCAGTCCCACGGCAGTGACCAGGTCGTCGACGGCCGCGTGGCACTGCTCCGAGGCGGTGATCTTCAACGCGTTGAGCAACAGCTGCATCCTCGGTTGGGACAGGTCCGCGGTGGCGCGTACCGCCTGCTCGGTGTGGCGGAGCAGGGCGTGCACGTTGTCGAGCTTCTGACGGGCGGCGGAGAGCCGGCCGAGCAGCAGCTCGGAGCCGAGGTCGAAGCGGCGTCGGCCGGCCGGGCTGCGCAGCATCCGCACGACCCGGGACAGGGCGCCGGTCGCCGTGCCGAGCCAGGCGGCGGACCATGCGAGGTGGGCGAGCGGTCCGAACACCTCGCCTGCGATGACGGAGAAGGCGCCGTGCTCGCCCACCACCTGATGGGCGGGTACATGTCCGGTGAGCCGGAGGGCGACGCTGTGGCTGGCCCGCATCCCCATGGGATTCCAGGCGCCGCTCTCCTCGATGGTGAGCTGGCCGCGGTCGGCGTAGATGAGCGAGACCTCGCTCGGCGAGGCGGCGTTAGGAGCCTGCACGGTGATGAGGAATCCGTCGGCGTGGGCCCCGCCGGTCACGATCGGCGCGAACCGGTCGATGCCGATGCCGGAGTGGTCGCTGCTCGCCGCCGACGTGGCGGTCAGCAGGTGGCCACCCTTGCCGGCCTCGGTGGTGACGGAGGCCAGGTAGAGCTCGCCGACGGCGATCCGCGGCAGCAGTTCGTCGCGCAGCCGGGGAGCGGCCTGTCCGGTCACCGCGGCGACCTGCTGGCAGTGCATGCCGAGGATCATCGCGACGGACATGTCGGCTCGGCCCAGCTCGATGCAGACGTCGAGGAGGTCGGTGAGCGTGCCGCCGAGTCCGCCGTGGTCGCCGGGCACGGTCAGGCCCAGCAGTCCGGTCTCCCGCATGGCGGCCAGCGCCTCCACAGGGAAGTCGGCGTCGCGGTCGTGTCGACGGGCGTGCTCGGCGGCGACGGCCGCCACGTACCGGGCGCGCTCCATGAGGGGCCCGTCGTTCGGGGCGCGGCTCGCGGTGCCGGGGGCCACGGCCTGGGTGGCGCTCATGCCGCGTCCGCCAGACCCTGCGCGCCGGCGGCCGCGGTGATGGATTTCCACAGCGTGCCGGCCGTGGCGAAGGTCGCGTCGTTCAGGTCCTCGTCGGGCAGGGAGATGCCGAAGGTGTCCTCGATGGCGAAGAGCAGTTCGATCGACTGCATCGAGTCGAGGCCGAGCCGGCGCAGGTCGGAGTCCTCGGTGAGTTCCTGGTCGCCCAAGTACTTGAGGAACGGGGTGAGCAGTTCGGTGAAACGGGCTTCCATGGTGATGCTCCTGTCGGACGTCGGGTCGGTTCAGCGGGTCCGGGCAGCCTGCGCGAGCCGGCACAGGTCGTCGATCCGGTGGAGGTTCTCCGGCAGCAGGTCCTCGGCGGCGAACTCGACGCCGAGCCGCTCCTCCAGGGCTTCGACGATCTCCACGACCTGGAAGGAGTTGAAACCGGGGATCTCCGTGAGGGAGGGTGCGGCCCGCACCGTGGCGGTGTTGGTGCCGAGCACGTCCGCCACGGTGTCGGTCACGCGGGCGCGCAGTGGGTCGGGGCCGGCGAAGACCTCGCGGTCGGCGCGCAGTGCGTCGGCCAGGTCGGTGAGGAGCCGGTCCGGTTCGGGGCGTCCGCGCTGCACTCGGCGCATGGCGAGGAACGCCTGCTCGGCGAGGCGGTCCAGCCGCTCCAGGTAGGCGGCGGTCTCCGGTCCGGTGGGCAGGCCCTCGCGTGCCAGGAAGGCGGCGTGCAACCGCCGGGAACGTGCCAGCAGCCATGTCTCGGTGGTCAACCGGTCGAGGGCGGCGAACCGGTCGGGGTGGTTGGCGTAAGCGGCGACGTAGGCGTCGATGTCGCCGTGTTCGGTGACGGGGGCGACCGCGGGCGCTCCAGCCGCGGCCGGCTCGAACACCACCACCAGCGAGGACACCGGCAGTTCGGACCAGTCCATCGTCCACTCGCCGGGGGAGGCCAGGCCCCAGGGGGTGTGGCTGTGGTAGGCGTCGACGATCAGTGCCCGGTCGCCCTCGGCGGCCACCAGGTAGCTGTGCTCCATGTGCCGCTGCCGGTGGTACGGCAGCCACGGCATGTCGTAGGTGTCGGCCATGACGTAGAGCGGGCCGTACTCCCGGGCCAGGGCGGCGAGTCGGGCCGGTGCGACCCCGTGCAGACGGAGGCGCTCCGTCAGGCCGATGTCCGCGACGGCGGCCAGCTGGTCGGCCGCGGCGGGCTCGACCGTGGGAAGTCCGTCCGGTCCGGTCCTGGGCGTGAACCGCAGTACGGCTCCGAGCGCCAGGTGGCTGCCGGGCCCGTGGTGACGGTCGGCGAGCACGGCCAGGTTGGACTGGACGCAGTCGAGGAGCTCGGCACGGACGGACGGCGCCGTGCGGTCGCGCCGCGGGGCGGGTTCGGTGGTCGTGGTCACCGCGGACCCCCGGCGAGCAGGGGGGCGGGGGCTCCTGTGCCGGCGGGGGTGAGCCCGGAGACGGCGCGCAGCAGCGCCTGCTCGCTCGGCGCCTCGTCACCGAGCTCGTCGTTCAGCAGCTGCTCGTATGCGGCGAGGTCGAGGTAGCCGTGGCCGCTGACGCAGACCAGCACGCCCTGCTCGGCCCGCATGCCGTCCGCGCCGGAGGTGGCGAGCTTGGCGGCCGCGGCGAGCGCGTGGCCCGACTCGGGCGCGGGGAGCACGCATTCGTTGCGGGTGAGCAGCCGGCCCGCGTCGAGGGCCTCCTGCTGGGTGACCGCGGTGGCGGCCACGTCACCGGTGTGCCGCATGGCGGAGATGATCTTGGCGGCGCCGTGGAAGCGCAGGCCGGCGGAGTGGGCGTCCGGGATCGGGTAGTCGCTTCCGATGGTGTACATCGCCTCCAGCGGCCCGGAGCCCGTCGCGTCTGTCTTGTCGTACGCGTACACGCCTCGGGTGAGCTTGGGCGCTGTCGAGGACTCGGCCGCGACCAGCGTGGGCGGCCGGGTTCCGGTGGACCGGGCCTCGGCGTGGAAGGGCAGGGCGATGCCGCCGAAGTTGGAGCCGGCGCCGACCGCGCCGACGACCATGTCCACCTGGCCGTCCAACTCCGCGAGCTGGCCCTGCGCCTCGATCCCGATGACCGACTGGTGCAGGATGCTGTACGTCTCTCCGCTGCCGATGCAGAACGCGACCCCGTCATGGGTGGAGGCGTACTCGACCGCCTCGCCGATCGCCAGCGCCAGGCTGTTGCCGATGCCCTCGCCGCGCCGGTCGGCGACCGAGGTGAGTCCGCTCGGGCTGGAGTGGATCTCGGCGCCGAGCATGCGCATGAGCACCCCGCGGTACGGTTTGCGGCGCAGGCTGGAGTCGACCATGAAGACTCGGCAGCGCAGTCCGAACAGCGCGCACGCTGCGGCCAGCGCGGTGCCCCACTGACCCGCTCCGGTACCGGTGACCAGCTCTTTCACACCGGCCTGCTTGTAGTAGTAGGCCTGCGCCAGCGCGGTGTTGAGCTTGTGGCTGCCGGAGATGTTGCCGCCCTCGTACTTCACGTACACGGGCACGCGGGCGCCGATGGCTCGCTCGAAGCCGGTCGCCCGCCACAGCGGGGTGGGCCGGAATTGGCGGTAGGCGTCGAGCACCGGCTCCGGGATCTTCCAGAACTCTCGCTCCAGGACGCTCTGCCGCACCAGTTCCATGGGCAGATTGACGCCGACGCCGTTGCCGGCCGCCGTCTCCGGGGTGAGGTCCGGGGGCATCGGCTCGGACAGGTGCGGCAGGGCGCTGCGCCAACTGGTGGGGAGCTCGACGGTCATCGGGTGGTCTCCGTGCCCGAGAGGACGACGTCGATGAGGTCGCCGACGGTCTGGAAGCTGCGCCCGACGAACAGGTCGTCGGGCAGGGTGGTGCCGAGTTCGTCCTCGATGCGGACGAGCATGCCCACGAAACCCAGGGAATTGACGCGCAGCAGCTCACCGACGAGCGGTTCGCTGTCGGCGATCGTGGCGGGGTCGATGGACAACCGGGATTCGGCGACGACGACCCGCTTGACGGTGTCACCGACCGTGGCCCGGTCAAGGTGCGAAACGGTGGTCATGACTGCCTCTCGCAGAGATGGATGGAGTGCTGGGGTGGGGTGTCTCGACGGGCCGAGCTCAGCCGCGCAGTTCGCCGTTGGCCTCGACGACCCAGGTACTGGTCACGAGGGCGCCCAGCGTCACCGGGCCCCGGACGTGCAGCCGGCCGGTGGCGATGGAGATCTCCGAGCCCAGGCCGAGCTTGGGGCCGTCGTGCAGCCGCAGCGAGCCGTTGACGACGATCATTGCCGCGTCCACCAGCCGTGCGAACTGCCGGGACACCTCGGAGTCCTGGGCGAGGATGCCCTCGGTGTGCCGTGAGCCGTAGGCGCGGATGTGCTCGGCGGCCTCGGCGAGACCCGGGACCGGCCGCAGTCCGATGACCGGGTCGAGGAACTCCCGACCCAGGTCGTGCGGTTCGAGCGGCTCGGTGCGCCAGGGCGAGTCCCCGCGGGCGGGCGGGCCCGCCATGGAGGAGTCCAGCCGGATCGTCAGCGGGGCCTCCTGCCGTTCGCACTCGGCGAGTAAGGCCGCCAGGTAGTCGGCCGCCACCTCCTGGTCGACCAGGACCATCTCCACCGAGGTGCATCCGGCCGGCTCGGGGACCTTGCTGTTCAGAGTGGCCCGGGCGGCCAGCGCCAGGTCGGCCGAGCGGTGCACGTACAGGTGGTTGACCCCGCCGCCGCTGGCGATGAGCGGGATGGAACTCGCCGTACGGCAGTACTCGATCAGGGAGGGGCTGCCGCGCGGGATGAGCACGTCCACCTGGTCCGGGCGGGCCAGCACGGCCTTCATCAGCGAGCGGTCCGGGTCCTCCATGACAGTGACCAGACCGGCCGGCAGACCGGCGGCGGTGAGGGCGGCCTCGATGGCCGTGGCGAGGGCGGCGTCGGTGGCCGCGCTCTCCTTGCCGCCGCGCAGGAGTACGGCGTTGCCGACGGCGACCGGCAGCAGTGCGCCGTCCACGGTCACGGTCGGACGGGCCTCGTAGATCATCAGCGCTACGCCGAGGGGCTTGGGCACGCGCCGTACGACGCCCCAGTCGCCCGCAGGGATGCCCTCGCCATCGGCGAGGACGACGCCGAGTTCCCGCTCCACGGCACCGGTGAGTTCCACCATGCGGTCGAGGTGCTCGTCGGTCAGTCGCAGGCGGTTGACGAGGGTGGGCGGTATGCCCCGCATTTCCGCGCGGGCGATGTCGGCCTGGTTGGCGGCCTGGATGGCGGGCCAGTGCTCCTTGAGCCGGAGGCAGAGTTCCTGGCAGTAGCGCACGTAGGCCGGATCGCCGAGCGGGGGCGCGGAGTCGAAGGCGGCGCGGGCCCGGCGGAGGATGAGGTCGGAGGTCTCGGTCACCACATGAACTGCCCACCGTCGATGATGATTTTCTGGCCGTTGAGGTAGGTGGCCGCCGGACCGACCATGAACTCCAGCGCGTCGGCGATGTCCTCGGTCGTCCCCATGCGATGGGTGGGGATCTCGTCCAGCGTCTGGGCCATCCGCTGTGGGTCGTCCAGGCGCCAGCGCGTGCGCAGCTCCTCCGTGTCGATCATGCCGGGGATCAGGCAGTTGACCCGGATGGTGGGGGCCAGTTCAAGGGCGAGGCATTTGGTCAGCTGCAGCAGGCCGGCCTTGCTCGCGCAGTAGTTGGCGCCGTCGACGCGTGGGCGGATCCCGGTCGTCGCCCCGACGTTGACGATGGATCCGCCGCCGGCGGCGAGCATCGCGGGGGCCAGCGCCCGAATCAGCCAGAACGGCCCGGACAGGTTGGTGTCCAGGACTCGGCGCCAGTCCTCGTCGGTGAGTTCGAGGAAGGAGCGGTCGCGGTTGAGGCCCGCGTTGTTCACGAGGACGGCGGGAGTGCCGTGCTCGCGCAGGACGGTGGCTGCGGCGTCGGCCACCTGCTGGGCGTCGGAGAGGTCGGCGCGGATCGCGGTCAGATGGCCGGCGTTGTCCCGCTCCGCCTTCTCGGCCGCTTCCCGGTCTGCCCCGTAGAAGGCGACGACGTGATGTCCCATTCGGATCAGGCGCCGGCTCAGAGCCAGTCCGATTCCTCTGGTCCCGCCGGTGACAACGGCGAGTTTATCCGCCATTCCGGACTCCTTGTCATGGCGTGCGTGGAATTCATTCGGGATGCCGAATGAAGCACGGCCATGCTACGGAGATCGACTCCATCACGGTCAAGGTAATGCGAGGGCGAGGCAATAGGGATGGCGGATGAGGTCATCATGACCGACCGCTGGGCCAGGTGCGCATGGATGCCGGCGATAAATCCGGGCGAGAGTCGAAGATATGCGCTGCCTGGGGTTATTCGCTTCCCCTATGGCCTCATGTGAATTCCCACGGAAGTCTTTGCCGCAATGGGCATCAAGCGCCGTACAGTTCGCGCGCGTGCCACGGGGCGTCACACGGTGAGGTCACGCTGCCGGGCGGCGTACCGCCGTGACTTCGTGCGGTTGCCGCACACCCGCATCGAGCACCAGCGGCGGCTGTGGTTCTTCGAGGAGTCCCAGAAGACCCAGCCGCAGGTGTGCTCGGCGCACCGCTTGAGCCGATGGACCTCACCGGTGAACACGACTTCCGCCCACGCGGCGGCGAGGCGGGCGAGGGCCGTCCGGGCCGGCGGGCCGCCCGGAGCGGGAACCAGAGGCGCGCGCGGGTCGCTTAGGCGGACCAGGAGCGGGACCTGGGACAGCGCCGCGTCGGCGACCGCGAGTCGATGCGGCGCGACGGGGTCGTCGGTGTCCAGAGCCTCGCGGATACCGGCCCGCAGGTCGAGGAAGCCCCGGTGGTCGTCGGCGGTCAGCCGGAGGGACGGCTCCGCCAGGCGCCGGCCGGTCAGCCAGCGCGCCAGTGCGTCGGTGGTCGCGACGTCGTCGTCACCGCTCTCCAGGTCGACGGTGTTGGTGAAGGCCTCGACCAACTCTGCGGCCGGGGAGGGTTGGAGCACGGACGCGCCGCCTTCCTGCTCGCTGTGGAGAACTGACGGGAGGTCCGATGGAAGACCCCGATGAGGCCATCGGACGTCGTGATGGCCCGATGTCCGAATGACGCTGCACCCCCACGATACCGCTGCCATACTGACCACCAAAAGGCTTTAGGAGGTTATACATGGACGTTGCGACGGACCAGCCCGCGCACGGAACGGTGGCCGGGCCGACGCCCGGGAAGGCGGCGCCCCGCGATCACAGCAGCCGCAACACCGCCGTCCTGGTGGGCTTCACCGCGATCACAAACCTGGCCGACGGCGTGACCAAGGTCGTCCTGCCACTGATGGCGACCGCACTGACTGACTCCCCCGCGCAAGTGGCCGGTGTGGGCCTCACCCTCACGCTGCCCTGGCTGCTCGTCGCCCTGCACGTCGGCGTCCTGGTGGACCGCTTCGACCGCCGCCTGCTGCTGTGGCTGGCCGACGGCGCACGCCTCCTCGTCGTCGGGGCGCTTCTCCTGCTGGCCCTGAGCGACAACGTGACCGTGCCCGCCCTGTACGCCGGAGGCCTCGCCCTGGGCGTCGCCGAGGTCGTCGCGCTGACCTCCGCAGCCGCCCTCGTCCCCTCAGCGGTGGCCCCGGCCGGCCAGGAACGGGCGAACGCCTGGGTGGCCGGCGCCGAGACCGCCTGCAACGAGTTCTGCGGCCCGTTCGTCGGCGGGCTGCTGGTGGCCGCCGGCGCCAGTGTGGCGCTCGGCTGGACCGCGGTGGGCTACCTGATCGGCACGCTGATCCTGATCCTGCTCGTCGGCCGTTTCAAGCCGCAGTCCGACGACATGCGCCCGGCCGGTTCCGTCAACCAACGCATCACCGAAGGCCTCCGCTTCCTCTGGCAGCAGCGGCTGCTTCGGCTGATGGCGCTCGCCCTGACCGTGCTCTCCGCCTGCTGGGGTGCCTGGCTCGCTCTGATGCCGCTGCTCGCCACCACGCTGATGCACCTCGACGCGCGCGAGTACGGCATCCTGCTCAGCGCGCTCGGCGCCGGCGGTCTGGTCGGCGCGCTCACCGTCACCTCCGTCAACCGACTGCTCGGGCGTCGCTGGGCCATGTTCGCCGACCTCCTCGGAACCGCCGCCATGGTCGCCACTCCGGTGATCACCACCAATCTGTGGGTGGTGGCGGGTGGCGCCTTCCTGGGAGGCATGGGCGGCATCCTGTGGACCGTGAACGCGCGCACCATCGGCCAACGCCTCGTCCCGGACGCGATGTTCGGCCGCTACAACGCCGCGGCACGGCTCTTCAGCTGGGGCGCCATGCCGCTCGGTGCGGGCCTCGTGGGCGTGCTGGCCGAGTGGTTCGGCATGCGAACCGCGTTCGCCGTATTCGCCGTGGCAACCGTCCTGACCATCGTTCCCTTCCTGCGTACGGTGACCCCCGCCGCGCTCGCGGAGGCGGACGCGGTGCCCGCGCACGACTGACCCGTGTGCGTCCCGCTCGTCCGCCCGCCCCTGCAAGCCGTTTATCAGGGCATTCGAAGGCCCTATCGGCCGGCTGCCGAACTTTCTGTTCCAGCTGGCTGCCGACAGCCTACGATCAAGGAAATTGCTCGGGTCAGCTTCCTTGAACCGGAGGAACTTGCATGCCTTTTACGCCTCCCGCTGCCATGGAAACGGAAAGGTTCCGGGCCTATGGTGCCCGTCACGTGGACGAACTGAGCGCACGGTTCGGAATTCCTCAGCCAATCGCCAGGTCCATGAAAGCCCTCGCCGCCGTCCTGCCGTTCCGCGTCAACGAATACGTTCTCGCGAATCTGGTCGACTGGGACAACATTCCGGGCGACCCCATATTCCAGATGGTCTTCCCGCAAAGCGGAATGCTCCCGGCCGAGGATGAGCGGCGGCTCGCGGAGCTGGTGGACGACCCCGCGGCGAAGAAGGAGCTCCGGCTCGCGGTCCAACAGATCCGAGGCAGCCTGAACCCGCACCCCTCCGGCCAGAAGCAGCTCAACGTCCCCACCGAGGACGGGCAGGAGGTACCGGGATTGCAGCACAAGTACCGGGAGACCGTCCTCTACTTCCCGGGCCAGGGCCAGACCTGCCACGCGTACTGCACCTACTGCTTCCGCTGGGCTCAGTTCGTGGGTGACGCCGACCTGCGCTTCGCCGTTCCCGAGCCCAGCCGCCTGATCGACTACCTGGGCCGGCACCCGGAGGTCGACGATGTGCTCGTCACCGGCGGCGACCCGATGATCATGTCGACCGACCGGCTCCGCAGCCACCTCGAGCCCCTGCTCGACGTAACCACCGTCCGTACCATCCGCATCGGCACCAAGTCCGTCGCCTACTGGCCCCAGCGCTTCGTCACCGACTCCGACGCCGACGACGTGCTCCGGCTCTTCGAGAAGGTCGTCGCGTCCGGGCGCAACCTCGCGGTGATGATGCACTTCACCCATCCTCGCGAGCTGGAGTCCGACATCGCCCGCCGGGCCGTCGAGCGCATCCGCGCCACCGGCGCCCTCGCCTACTGCCAGGCGCCGCTGGTCGCTCACGTCAACGACGACCCGGACACCTGGAGCGCGACCTGGCGCGCCGAGCTGGCCGCGGGGGCCGTGCCCTACTACATGTTCGTCGAGCGGGACACCGGCCCGTACGAGTACTTCAAGGTGCCGCTCGCCCGCGCCCACGACATCTTCCGGTCGGCGTACCTGACCCTGCCCGGCCTGGCCCGCACCGTGCGCGGCCCGGTCATGTCGGCGACGCCCGGCAAGGTGGTCGTCGACGGCGTCACCGAGACGCCCGACGGACGGTACTTCCAGCTGCGCATGCTCCAGGCCCGCGACCCCCGGCTGGTCGGACGGCCGTTTCGGGCGCACTACTCCGAGACCGCCGCCTGGCTGGACGACCTGCGGCTGGCCGACGACACGCCCGCCGACATCGCCGCCGCGATCGGCGGCACCCTGCCCGCGGTGACCGACGCCATCGAGTCGGCGTCCTGGCTCAGCCCGGAGCTCGCCCGTGCCTGAGGCCTCCGTCTGGCGAACTTCCCCGAACCTCGCCCTCAACCAGCTGGTCGCCGACCGCCGCGCGGCCGGCCAGGACATCGTGCACCTCGCCTTCGGCGAATCCCGGCTTCCCGCCTTCGCACCGCTGGCCGCGCGCCTGGCCCAGGGTGCGGAGCACAACGCCTACGGGCCGGTGGCCGGTGGAGCGCCGGTACGCCGGGCCGTCGCCGGCTACTTCAGCCGCCGGAACATGCCCACCGAGCCGGAACAGATCGTCGTCGGCCCCGGGAGCAAGCCCCTGCTGATGGCCCTTCAGCACGTTCTGCCCGGTGACGTGCTGCTTCCCCGCCCCGCCTGGAACTCCTATGTTCCGCAGGTCCGGCTCGCCGGCAAGCGGGCGTACGAAGTGCCCATTCCGGCCGAGTGCGGCGGCATCCCCGACCCGGCCGCGGTGCGCGAGGTGGTGCGCGAGGCCCGCGCCGCGGGCGGCGACCCCCAGGTCGTCATCCTCACCCTGCCGGACAACCCCACCGGTACGCTCGCTCCTCCGGCGCAGGTCAGGGAGCTGTGCGCCGCGGCGGCGGAACTGGACCTCGTCATCGTGTCCGACGAGATCTACCGCGACATCGTCCACGATCCGGCCACACCGTTCCTCAGCCCCGCCGAGGTCGCCCCCGACCGCACCATCGTCACCAACGGCCTGTCCAAGACGCTCGCGCTGGGCGGCTGGCGCATCGGCGTCTGCCGCTTCCCCGGCAACGCTTGGGGAGCGGCCGTCCGGCAGGGCGTCGTCTCGGTGGCCAGTGAGGTCTGGTCGACCCTGGCCGGCCCCATGCAGGCGGTGGCGGCCTACGCGTTCGCGGAATCGGAGGATGTCCGCCGGCGGCTCGCCGCCAGCGCCCGGCTGCACGGCACCGTCGCCCGCGAGGTGCACCGGATCATGGTGAACGCGGGCGCCACCTGCCGTCCGCCCACCGGCGGCTTCTACGTGTACCCCGACTTCGAGCCGCTCCGCCCCCACCTGTCCTCGCTCGGCGTGACGGACTCGCCCAGCCTCCAGCGCCATCTCCTCGACAACTACGGGGTGTTGGTCCTGGGCGGTCACCACTTGGGCGACGACGAAGGGGCGCTGCGCTTCAAGGCCGCCACGAGCATGCTCTACGGCGACACGGCAGAAGAGCAGGAGCAGTCTCTGGCGGCGGCCGACGCACGAAGCCTGCCCCATGTCGCGGCCGTGCTGGCCCGACTTGAGGAAGCCTTCACCAAGCTGAGCCTCTAGGGAGTGCCCGCCGACCGCACGCCGTCCCCGGCCCGGGCGGCGCGGCATCCCTGGACCGAGGAGGAAGCAGCGAATGCGAACGAGCGTACGGACTCCCCATCCGGCGGACACCCTCGACCGGGGAGCACCGACGGGACTCGACCTGCACCCTTTCCTGGGTATCCGCCGGTCGCGGCACGCCTTCGCGCGCGACCACGTGCCTGCCTACTACGTGCTGGAGCAGCGCCGCGGGCCGACGCTGCTCCAGCGGGGCGTGATCGGTGCGTTGGACCTGGGATCGGCGCAGCGGGCGGTACATCCGCACGAGCAGGTCTTCGCGGACAAGGTGGCCACGCAGCGCACGGTCCTGCGCGCCGTCGGCGGCAATCCCGAACCGATTCTGCTCGCCTGCCGCGGCACCGAGGACGTCCACTCCGTGCTCGCGCGGATCACCGAGGGCGCGCCGGACACAGCCGTCACCGGCCCGGACGGCAGCCGCCACCTCCTGTGGCGGTGTACGGACCCGGACCGGCGGAACGTCATCGCCGCCGGTCTGTCCCGACACGGCGCCCTGCTGGCCGACGGCCACCACCGCCTGGCGGCGGCGCTTGAGCACCACCGGAGCTTCGGCGGCCGCCCCGGTCCCTGGGATCGGCACCTGGCCCTGGTGGTGGACACCTCCCGCCATCCGCTGGAACTGCGGGCCATCCATCGCCGCCTGCCCGGCTTGCCGGCCGAGGAGGCCGCGGCACGCGCCGCCGCGGTGGCGACGGTCGAGGAGATCACCGGCGCCGGCCCGCCGCCCGCGCCGCACTCGGGGGAATTCGTCCTGATCGGCTCCGGCCGCCGCTGGTCGGTTCGTGACGTGTGTCCCAGGCGGGTGCGTGCCGCGCTCCACGGCTGTCCAGATGCCTGGGTCTCCCTGGACGTGGCCGTCCTCCACTACCTTTTCATCGGCCGCGTCTGGCGGATCGGGACGGGCGTCCCCGGGCCTGCCTACGTGCACGATCCCGCAGAGGCCACTGCCGAGGACACCCTGGTGCTGCTAGCTCCGCCGCGCGAGGATGAGATCCACCGGCTGGCCGCGGACGGTGTCCTCATGCCGCAGAAGACGACAGCCTTCGGTCCGAAGCCGCTGCCCTGGCTGGTCACCTACCACCACGGCCATCAGACTCGCAGCAGGCCGAGGGGGGAGCCCTTGCAATCAACTACGCCACCGGTCCGGGCCCCGCTCACCTCTGTCTGCGGTGAGACGGCAGGTCACCGCTGCTACTGACAGTGACGGACGTCCTATCCGACGATCGGTGGAGGGTCGGTACGCTCACCGACTACGGGCCAGAGCCGCTCGCTTTACAGACCCCGAAACCGCAGGTCGACAGCGTCGGCGACCTGTCAGGAATCAACGGTTCGGTGAGCCTACCGTCCAGGATCTCGTTCGCTGCTGCGCGGTACTACGATCCGAACGGGATTCGGGCGGTTGAGGGGCGGGCGTGAGCAAGGGCTCGGGAAGTTGGTGGCGGAGGGCGCTGCAGGCAGTGGGCGCCGGGTTCCGGTGGACGGCGATCGGGCTGCTGTCCCTGGCGGGAATCGTGCTGGTGGGCGTGTGGGCATGGATTCTGGTGATGGGCGCGTTCGTGTGGAGCCACGACGATGATGCAAAGCCGGAAGTGAGCCCTTTCCAACCTGGCTGCGGCAGGGACCCGGCAAGGCTGTCTTGCTGCGCGGTTGACGGACCTGCAGGTGACGAATTTACGGCGTGCTGGGGGAGTCTGTGAGCTGCAGGCGTGGTGCTGGCGGCAGCGGCGTAGGCGCTCCTGTCTCTGGTGCGGCGCGGAACGCCTCGATCACGTAGGCGGCGAAGCGGCGGGAGGCCGTGGCCCGGGCGGCACGCGGCGTGCCTTGGAGGCCCCGGTGGGCCATGAGCATGAGGATCAGGTCGTCGACGACGAAGCCGGGGCGCAGCTGGCCGGTCTCCTGGGCGCGGCGGGCCAGTTCTCCGACCGCGCGCAGAGTCTGCTCTTGGTCGGCGGCGAAGTCCATGGCCTCGGGGAAGGCCGTCATGAAGGCGTCGGCGAATCCCCGGCTGTGCGCGTGGAGTTCGCAGATCCGCTCGATCAGGCTCCGGAATCCGTGCCACGGGTCCGGGTCCGAAAGGGCGTCGCGGACGGCGGCGTGGCAGGCTCGCCGCTGCTCGGCGAAGGTCTCCGCGATCAGTGCTTGTTTGGCCGGGAAGTGCCGGTACAGCGTGGCGGGGCCGACGCCTGCGTGCCGGGCGACCTCGCGCATGGGCGCACTCAGGCCCTCTTCGCCGAACACCGCGCGGGCGGCGTCCAGGATGCGGGCCCGGTTGTCACGGGCGTCGGAGCGCACAGTCTGAGGCAAACGAGTGGTCATCGTTTCTCACTTTAGCCAAACGGACGGGGGCGTCCGTTACGGTCCGATGGCGGTGCTGCCGCCCCGTCCCGGCACTTCGCCGGTGGTGCCCCGGCCGTGGGGGCCGGCTCGACGCCCGCGGCCGCAGCAGCTGCGATCCGTCCTTCCACCGACCCGAGGAGCCGAGATGAAAGCCGTCGTGATCAGGACGTTCGGAGACCCCGATGGCCTGGAGATCGTCGATGTGCCCGTGCCCGTTCCTGCCCCGGGGCAGGTGCGGATCGCCACGGAGGCGATCGGGGTAGGCGGCGTGGACGCCGTGATCCGCCGGGGAACGCTTGCCGCCTACGGCTTCCGGGAGGGCCATATCCTCGGCAGCGAGGTCGCGGGAAAGGTCACAGCGGTGGGAGGGGGCGTGGACGCCTCGTGGATCGGGCGGCGGGTGTGGGCGTTCACCGGCCTGTCCGGTGGGTACGCCGAGCAGGCCGTCGCCTTGATCGAGGACGTCCTTCCGCTGCCCGACGGCCTGACCGGCGCTGACGCGGTGACCCTCGGCGGCTCCGGCGTGGTCGCCCACTTCGCCCTGGACCGGGCCCGTTTCACGTCCGGCGAGACGGTGCTCGTGCGCGGTGCTGCGGGCAGCATCGGGATTACAGCGGTCCAGCTCGCAGCCAGGGGCGGTGCGAACGCGGTGGCGGTCACCACCTCGTCGGAGGAGCGTGGCGCCCGCCTGCGGGACTTGGGCGCGACTCATGTCCTTGACCGCTCCGGTGAGGGCGGCTCGGACGCACCGGCGGGCTTCGACGTGGTGATCGATGTCGTGGGGGGTCCCCAGCTTTCCCTTTTCCTGGACAAGTTGACCTCCAACGGGCGGTACGTGGCTGTCGGTGTGGTCGGTGGGCAGCCGCCGGCGGACTTCGGCATGCGGCTGATGGACGCCTTCCGCAGGTCGTTGTCGTTCGCCACTTTCAGCTCTGACACCATGCCCGGCCCCGACCGGCAGGCCGTGCGGTCGTCCCACTTCGCCGATGCTGCGCACGGAGACCTGCGCACAGTCGTGCATGCAGTGTTGCCGCTGGACCAGGCGGTGCTGGCCCACCGTGAGATGGACGCGGGGAAGGTGTTCGGCAGGGTTGTGCTGGCGCCCTGAGCCGGGCCGGGACGGTGTCCGCGGCCCCGGTCAACGAAATGGGACCCGCTCAGATCGTTGCTGACGCCCGGCGGCGACGATGGTGATCGTCGCGCCGGGCACGTGCGTGGCGTGCCCTGTGACCGCTGTCTCGTCCGACATCAGGGTGCGCCGCCGTGCGGGCGCCGGGTGATGATGCCCTGGATGGCCGTGAGCCACTTTTCGACTCAGCGTGATGTCACCCGATGGAGGGCGAGGATGGCTTTGACCAGGTCGGTGATGCGCGTGGTGCTGCAGCGGAGCTTGCGCAGCAGCCGCCAGGTCTTCAGGGCTGCGATGGCCTGCTCGCCGAGGGCGCGGATCTTGGCGTGGGAGACGTTCACGGCCCGCTGGCCTGCGGAGAGCTTGTCCCAGCGGCCGTGGTAGGGGACGCAGACGGTACCGCCGGCTCCCTGGTAGCCCTTGTCGGCCCAGCAGCGCACTCCGGCGTCGGTCAGGGCGTCGACGATGCCGTGCGTGCGGGCGGCTTTGACGTCGTGGACTGCGCCGGGCAACGCGGGCGAGGCCCACAGTAGCCGACCGAGGGGATCGGCGATGACCTGCACATTCATACCGTGCTTCTTGTGCTTGCCAGAGTAGAAGGGGCGGTCGGCAGCGATGCGATCGATCGGCAGCAGGGTGCCGTCCAGGATCACGAACGCCTTGCGGGTCGCGGAGCGGACGGCAGTTGCGAGGTTGGAGGCGTGGGCGGCCAGGATCTCAACCGCCTCTGCGACGTACCGATAGACGGTGGCGACGCCGACGCCAAACCCGGCCGCGAGCTGGGTGTAGGTGTGACCGCACCGCAGGTGGGCCAGAACAAGCAGGGCCTGTCGGCCGCAGGTCAGCCTGCGCCACCGTGTCCCGTGCTCCCGACGCCGAGCGGCGAGTAGGTCGGTCAGGTAACGCAGGGTCGCGCTGGACAGATCGATTCCCGATGGATAGACAAGCACGTGAAGCTCCAGGCGAACAGGTTGATCTTAGTCGACAACCCATCTACCAGGAGCTTCATCTCGTCCCCATCGCCGTTCCCACGCCAAGTCGCCTGCCGATCACCCAGGTTGGAAACGGCTCACTACCGCTATGGCAAGCCCGAGAACGCGCCTTTGCATGGGGCCTCCTGAACAGGAACGAGTACGTGCGCATTGCGAACATTCGTCCGCGTACCGAACAAATGCAAGCGGAGATTATGGCCCTGCCCGAATCGCGTCAATAGGTTGCGCCGAGGCTCCTCCCGGAACCGCGCCCTGCCGCCTTCTCCAGATCCAGACATGTTCCGACGGGTGCACCCCCCTCGGCGGCAAAGTGCGGGTGGAACGCTTCGAGTTGCGCGCGTGCGCGCCGGCGGCGCAACCGGGCACTGTGGACACGAACGCCTGGTACGTCGTGGTCAACCGCAACAGCGGCAAGGCACTGGACGTGGCGGGCGTGAGCTCCGAGGACGGCGCCGCGGTCACGCAGTGGGCCCGGATCGACGGGACCAACCAGCAGTTCCAGTCCGTGGACTCCGGTGACGGCTACTACCGGTTGAAGGCGAGGCACTCCGGCAAGCTGCTGGACGTCTCCGGCTGGTCGACGGCCGACAACGCCGCCATCAACCAGTGGAGCGACCACGGTGGCGCGAACCAGCAGTTCCGGTTGGCGGACTCACCGGACGGATACGTCCGGTTGATCAACCGCAACAGCGGGAAGGCCGTCGAGGTACCGGGCTTCTCCCCCGCCGACGGGACCGGCATCGTCCAGTACTCGGACTGGGGCGGCGTGAACCAGCAGTGGAAGCTCGTCCGCGTCGGCTTCGCGGGCTCGCGCTCCCGCTGACACCGGTATTCGGTTCAAGCCCACCGAAACTCCCCTTGCCCCCCGCTGGACAAGGGGAGTTTCGGTCTGCGTGCGCCCGAGGTCGCACGGCCGACAGCGTGGTCCGAAAGGAGTGCTTTCAGGCGGCGAAGAACGAGTGCGGCTTGGACCAGTACGAGGTCCGTCGTTACATCGGCTGGTATCGGCACATCACCCTGGCCATGCTCGCCCACGCCTACCTCGCGGTCATGGCGGCCGACGCGGCGAAAAAGGGGATGCAGATCCTTCGAGGTCGTACGCGCCAAGCGGTGGGTCGGCACCGGCAGCTTCCACGTGACCGGCCTCTCCGACCGCGACCCGCTGCACAAACTGCCGGTCGTCGAGCAGCTGGAGGCCGCGCTCTGCACCGACGCCCTGGTCACCCTCGCCGCCACGCGCACCTTCCCGGTGAAGTAGCCGCCCTCGGGGACGCTGATGAGCGCCATGCATCACGGCGTCCCCAACCGGCATTGGACCGGCCCGGAGCCGGTCACCAATAGTGCTGGGCATGGGCGCAGACGCCGTGACGGAGGTTCGCCGATGACCAGCTCCCCACCACCCGGAACCGCCGAGCCGGCCCGTGCCGCCTCGCCGTTGACGATCAGCGAGCAAGGCGCGTTCTGGGTCGGCGTCGGGCACAAGCCGACCGAGGCCGGGACCGCCGCCGAGGCCGCGATGTACGTCCAATACCAGATCCCGGCCGATCTCCGGCATCCGCTGCCCGTGGTGATGGTCCACGGGGGCGGCGGCCAGGGCACGGACTACCTGTCGACGCCTGACGGCCGCCCCGGCTGGGCCACCCGGTTCCTCCAGGCCGGTTACGCCGTGTACGTGGTCGACCGGCCAGGTCACGGGCGCTCCCCGTACCACCCCGATGTCCTCGGGCCCATCGAGGGCGCGGCGCCGACGTACGAGTTCATCCGCTGGCTGTTCTGCGACGGGGCGGAACGACCCGGCAGCCAGTGGCCCGGCAGCGGCGAGATCGGCGACGACTCCGCGCTGGACCAGTTGATGGCGAGCCAGGGCCCGACGCTGCCCACCTTCGCCGAGAACGAGGAGCAGATGCGGCGCTGCGGGGCCGAGCTGCTGGACCATATCGGACCGGCCGTGCTGATCACCCACTCCATGGGCGGGCCGTTCGGCTGGCTGGTCGCCGATGCCCGGCCCGGGCTGGTGAAGGCCGTTGTCTCCATCGAGCCGATCGGGCCGCCGTTCATCGAACTGCCCGGCCTCGGAAAGCTGGAGTGGGGGCTCACCGCGGCCCCGATCACCTACGAGCCGCCGGCGCGGACCCCGGAGGAACTGCGCCTTCGGCTGCGCGAGGCGGGGGGCGACGGGCTGCAGGACTGCCTCGTCCAGGACGAAGAGGCAGGCCCCGTGCGGTCCCTGCCGGGGCTCCAGGGCTTCCCGATCGCCGTGGTCGCGGCCGACACCTCGCCGTTCGCGCCGTTCCAGCACGGTGTCGCCGACTACCTCGCCCAGGCCGGTGCGGACGTCGAGTTGCTGCGCCTGGCGGACCTGGGGCTCACCGGCAACGGTCATCTGCCCATGGGCGAGAAGAACTCCGACGACGTGGCCGAGGCACTGATGACCTGGCTGGACAAGCGACTGGCGGATGTGGAGGAAACGTCCCGATGACAACCGTACCGACCGCGCCGGCCGTCGAGACCGATGTGCTCATCGTGGGAAGCGGGCCCGCGGGAGCGAGCGCCGCACTGGCGCTGAGCACCTATGGCGTGCCGAACGTCATGGTCACCCGCTACTCACGCCTCGCGGACACGCCCCGGGCGCACATCACCAACCAGCGCACCATGGAAGTGCTGCGTGACCTGGGTGTCGAAGAGGAGGTGATCGCCCAGGCCACCCCGCAGCATCTGATGGGCAACACCGTCTTCTGCACCGCCCTCGCGGGCGAGGAACTCGGCCGGCTGAGGTCCTGGGGCAACGAACCGCTCGTGCAGGCCGCGCACGAGCTGGCCAGCCCCACCCGGATGTGCGACATGCCGCAGCACCTCATGGAACCGGTGCTCGTGAACGCGGCCATAGCCCGCGGAAGCCAACTGAGGTTCGGCACCGAGTACCTGTCGCACGAGCAGGACGCCGACGGTGTGACCGCCACGGTCCGTGACCGGCTGCGCGGCGACACGTACACCATCCGCGCCAAGTACCTGATCGGCGCGGACGGCGGCCGCAGCAAGGTGGCCGAGGACGCCGGGCTGCCGATGGGCGGCCAGATGGGCGTGGCCGGCAGCATCAACATCGTCTTCGACGCGGACCTCAGCAAGTACGTGGCGCACCGACCCGCCACCCTCTACTGGGTGCTGGCGCCCGGCGCGACCGTGGGCGGCATCGGCGCCGGCCTGGTGCGCTGCGTACGGACGTGGAACGAGTGGCTGATCGTGTGGGGCTACGACGTCGACGCCGGGCCGCCGGACCTCACCGAGGAGTACGCCCTGTCCGTCGTCCGCAAGCTGATCGGCGACGACGAGATCCCGGTGACCATCAAGTCGTCCTCCGCGTGGACGGTCAACGAGATGTACGCCGAGACGTACTCCAGCGGCCGGGTGTTCTGCGCGGGCGACGCCTGCCACCGGCACCCACCGTCCAACGGGCTGGGCTCCAACACCTCCATCCAGGACTCCTACAACCTGGCGTGGAAGCTGAAGCTCGTCCTGGACGGCACCGCGTCCCCGTCCCTGCTGGACACCTACAGTGACGAGCGGGCTCCGGTCGGCAAGCAGGTCGTCACCCGGGCCAACCAGTCCATCGGTGAGACGGCACCCGTCTTCGAGGCGCTCGGCGGCCTGGCGCCGCAGACCCCCGAGCAGTTGTGGCGGAACATCGCCGCCCGCAAGGACGCCACTACGGAGGCCGAGGAGCAGCGGGCGCGGCTGCGGGAGGCGATCGCCTTCAAGGCATACGAGTTCAACGCCCACGGCGTCGAACTCAACCAGCGCTACACCTCCGCCGCGATCGTCCCGGACGGCACCGAGGACCCCGGCTTCGCACGGAACGCCGAGCTGCACTTCCAGCCGAGCACCCGCCCCGGCGCCAAGCTCCCGCACGCCTGGCTCTCCGCGGGCACCCGCGATCTGTCCACCCTGGACCTGGGCGGGAACGGCCGGTTCACCCTGATCACCGGCATCGGCGGCGAGCCCTGGACGGAGGCCGCCCGCATCCTCGGCAAGGAGTTCGGCCTGGAGATCGCCACGGCGGTCATCGGCCCCGGTCAGGAGTACGAGGACCCGTACGGGGACTGGGCCCGGCTACGGGAGACCGGCGACTCGGGCGCGCTGCTGGTGCGGCCGGACAACCACGTGGCCTTCCGCCGCCAGGACGCCACCGGTGACGTCACGACCGCACTGCGGGACGCACTGCGGCAGATCCTCGGACGGGGCTGAGCGGCCATGGACCTCACCGCGAAGACCGCGAAGGCGGCGAAGACCGTGACGACCGCGAAGACCGCGACGACTACGGCGACCGCCACGACGACGACGGCGGTGCTGGAAAGCTTCGCCCACACCTCCGATCCCCGACTGCGCGAGGTGCTGGCCTCTCTGACGCGTCACCTGCACGATTTCGTCCGGGACATCGAGCCGACCCAGGCCGAGTGGGAGCGGGCGATCGACTTCCTCACCGCGACCGGGCACATGTGCGACGACACCCGGCAGGAGTTCATCCTGCTGTCGGACGTCCTGGGTGTGTCGATGCTCGTCGAGACGATCAACGACCACACGGCGGCCGCTGCGACCGACTCCACGGTGCTCGGCCCGTTCCACATGACCGAGTCCCCGGTCCGGGAACTCGGGGCGACCATCGATGTGGTCGGCGGCGGCGAGCCCTGCGTGATCAGCGGACGGGTCGTCTCCGTCGACGGCACCCCGCTGCCCGGCGCGACGCTGGACGTGTGGCAGGCCGACGACCAGGGCTTCTACGACGTCCAGCAGCCGGAGAAGCAGCCGCCGGGCAATGGGCGCGGGCTGTTCACAGCGGACGCGGAGGGGCGGTTCTGGTTCCGCTCGTGCGTTCCGAGCCCGTATCCCATTCCGACGGACGGGCCGGTCGGCTCGCTGCTGGAGGCGACCGGCCGTCACCCCTATCGCCCCGCCCATGTCCACTTCATCGTGGGCGCCGAGGGGTACAGCCCGGTGACGACGCACATCTTCGTGGCGGGCAGCGACTATCTGGACTCGGACGCCGTCTTCGCCGTGAAGGAGAGCCTGGTCGAGGAGTTCGTCGAGGTGGACTCCCCCGAGGAGGCCGCGGAGCTGGGCCTGGCCAACCCCTTCCGCCGGGCGCGCTTCGACATCGTGCTGCAACCGGTGATCGTGTGAAGGGGGAGGCCCTGGACTTCGCCTACCAGGCCCAGCCGATGCGCGTCCTCTTCCGGTCGGGTGCCGTCCCGGACGCGGTGCCCGACGAGGTCGCGCTTCTCGGCCTGCGCCGCGTCCTCGTGCTGTGCGACGACCATGGCCTGGACACGGCCCGTGCCGTCGCCGCGTCTCTCGGCGACGCCTGCGCCGGGCTGCACGCGGGGGCGGTGACGCACGTCCCGGTGGAGGTCGCCGACCTGGCCGTCGAGGCGGCTCGCGAAGCCCGGGCCGACGGCTGCGTGGCGGTCGGTGGCGGTTCCGTGACCGGCCTGGCCAAGGCCGTCGCGCTCCGGACCGGCCTGCCGGTCGTCGCCGTCCCGACGACGTACGCCGGATCGGAGATGACACCTGTCTGGGGCCTGACCGAGGGCGCGGTCAAACGCACCGGGCGCGATCCGAAGGTGTTGCCGCGCAGCGTCGTGTACGACCCGCTGCTCACGCTCACCATGCCGCCCGTGGGGTCCGCGACGAGCGGCATGAACGCGATCGCGCACGCCGTCGAGGCCCTGTACGCCCCGGACTCCACTCCGATCGTCTCCCTCATGGCAAAGGAGGGTGTGCGGGCGCTGGCCGCGGCCCTTCCCGAGATCGTCGCCGACCCCTCGGGGCATGACGCGCGCAGCCGCGCGCTGTACGGGGCGTGGCTGTGCGGTGCCTGTCTCGGCGCGACCACCATGGGGCTGCACCACAAGCTCTGCCATGTGCTCGGCGGCACCTTCGATCTGCCGCACGCCGAGACACACGCCGTCGTCCTGCCCCATGTACTGGCGTTCAACGCGCCGGCGGTTCCCGAGGCACTGGCGGCGCTGCGCCGGGCGCTCGATGTCCCGGATCCGGTACGGGAGTTGCACGAGCTGGGCGAGCGGCTGGGCATCCCGCGATCGCTCGCCGACCTGGGCCTGACAGCCGCCGACGTGGACCGTGCGGTCGATGTCGCTCTCGGGGCGCCGTACGCGAATCCCCGCCCGGCCTCCGCCGACGATCTGCGCGCCGTCCTGCACGCGGCTTGGGCGGGCGAGCCGCCGTACGGCGGCTGACCCCTCCTACCGGGAGATCTCGGCGTACGGAACGCCGCTCGCACGTCGGGCCACCCGGCGTGCGACCTCGGCGAACGCCGGGGCGGCGGGCGAGTGACCGGTCTCCGGAAAGGCGACGGCGGCCACCAGGCCGAGGGGCTCCTTCGGAGCGACGTTCTCCACTCCCGGGTGCGGGAACATCCGGGTGGCCGACAGCGGCATCAGTCCCACCATGTGCTGGTAGGCGATCTTCAAGGACACGTCCAGGGCCGAGCGGGCGTGGAAGCCGACCGTCGGGGCGTCGTCGTGCCCGTTTCGTCCGCCGACCCAGAAGTCGAGGCCCGGCTCGGGGGTGACCCAGGGCTGATCGAAGACCTCGGTCACGTCCACCACGGCGGCCGAGGCCAGCGGATGTCCCTTCCACAGCGCGAGGGAAAGGGGCTCGGTGAAGATCGGTACGCGTGTCAGGCCCGGCATGTCGACGTTCAGGGGCACCAGCGCCACGTCGTAGTCGCCGACCAGCAGCGGGGCGAGACCCTGGTGGAAGTCCACTTCGTGTACCCGGATCGTGACGCTGGGATACCGCTCGCAGAACGCCTCGATGACCGGATGCGTGAGTTCGGCCAGAGCCACGCCGTAGCACGCGACCCGTACCTCGTCCCGTCGCCTGGCCCGGATGGCGCCCGCGGCGGCGGAGAGCCGCTCGGCGTCGGCCAGCACCTCGCCCGCCCGTTCGAGCAGTTCCGCGCCGTCGGCGGTGAGCGCCACATGCCGTTTGTCGCGGTCGAACAGCTGGACACCCAGCTCACGCTCCAGGGCGGCGATCGATCGCGTCAGCGCGGGCTGGGTCAGGTGCAGACGCTCGGCGGCGACCCGGTAGTTCAAGGTCTCGGCGAGCGCCGAGAAATGGCGCAGGCTCCGGAGTTCCACTCAGCCCTCCAGGAAGGCGAGGTCCACGACGTCGTGGTCGGCGCCAGGTTACAGCGCGCTTCCCCGCACGTCACCAGGAAGAAATGTGCGGCATTCCCGTCACCCCCTCCGACCTGCTGTGATGCGCGGCACTCATCAAGCCCGCAGTTACCGGCATTGGACCGTCCTCCGCCGCGCTGCCGACACTCCCTATAGGCCGACCCAGAACAGCAGCGGATGAGGTGCGAATTGTCCGAGACAACCGAGGCAGCCGAGAAAATGATCGAGATTCCGCAGCCGGAGCCGGACCTGACACCGGAGGAACTGGTGCGCCGGGCCGTCGGCATGAGGGCCTGGCTTCGTGATCATCAGGACGAGACCGAACAGCGGACCGGCATCTCCGAGGACACGCACAAGGCGTTCCAAGAGGCGGGTTTCTACCGGTCCCTCCAGCCACGCCGCTTCGGCGGCTACGAGTTCGACCTGCGGACCTACTCCCGGATGGTCACCGAGGTGGCCCGCGGCTGTCCGTCCAGCGGCTGGAACCTGTGTCTGGCCGCCTCCCACAGCCTGGTGGTGGCCGGCCGCTTCCCCGAGAGCACCCAGCGCGAGGTGTTCGGGCCGGACGGTGACTTCCGGGCCCCGCTGCCGATCGCCCCGAGCGCCACCGCGACGAGGACCCCCGACGGATACCTGGTCAACGGCCGCTGGGACTACTCCTCCGGAGTCAACGTCTCCACGCACTTCCTGGGTGGCGTGCTCATCATCGACGAAGAGGGCGGCATGCCCACGCCGGGCATGGTGCTCGTGCCCTCCGGCTGGCGGATGCTCGACAACTGGGGCGAGATCCTGGGCTTCCGCGGCAGCGGCTCCAACAGCGTCGTGGCCGAGGACGTCCTCGTACCGCAGGAGTACGTGTCCAGGACCCACCTCGCGGCGAGCGACGCCACCGACGGACCGGGTGGGGAACTGCACGGGAACCCGATGTACGCGGGCCGGCTGATGTCGTTCTTCAACATCCAGCTGTGTTCGATCGTGGCGGGCACCGCCTGGGCCGCGGTCGACGAGTACCGGCGGATCATCACCACCAAGAACAGCCCGCTGCCGCCCTTCAAGCCGCGCAGCCACGATCCGGAACACCAGCGCAACCTCGGCCTGGCCACGGCCCTGGCCGACAGCGCGCAGCGGATCATCCTGTCGGTCACCGACGACTACACCGCCTACGCGGCCCGGGGCCTGGCAGGGGGCGAGCCCTTCTCCGAACTGGACGACCAGGCCCTCTCCCTCACGGCCCGGCAGTCCGGCCAACTCGCCTGCCAGGCCGTCGAGATGCTGGCCTCGGCCAGTGGCTCCAGCGCGCTGGCGAACGGCCAGCGCATGCAGCGGTACCTGCGCGACATCGCCACGTACAAGACGCACATCAACGCCCAGCACAGCTGGTGGGCCACGGGATACGCCCGCTCCCTGCTCGGCGTGGAGAACCCGGCGTGAACCGGTCGACGTCCGCCGCGACGACGCCCGGCGGCCCGGCGGACGACCCCGGCCGGTTCCGGCACGTGCTCGGCCACCACCCGACGGGTGTCACGGTGGTCACCGCGAAGGAACCCGACGGCACCCCGGTCGGCATGGTCATCGGCTCGTTCACCTCGGTGTCCCTCGACCCTCCGCTCGTCGCGTTCTTCCCCGGCTGCTCCTCCACCACCTGGCCGAGGATCATGGCCGGCGGCGCCTTCTGCGTGAACGTGCTGGCCGCCGGCCAGGAGGACCTCTGCCGGGACGTCAGCGCCAAGGCACCCGACGTATTCGAGCGCCACCCGTGGCGCGGCGCGCCCTCGGGCAGCCCCGTCCTGGCGGGCGCCGCCGCCTGGATCGACTGCGACATCGCCGACGTGTGGACCCTCGGCGACCACTACTTCGTCCTCGGCCGCGTCCGGGAACTCGGGGTGGAGAAGACCGGCGTCTCGCCGCTGGTCTTCTCCCGGGGGCGGCTCGCGCCGCTGCCGCCCCGCCGGGACCACGACGAATCCGCCGACTACACCTGGCCCGACTGGCTCTGAGAGACCTGAGAGAAGAGAGACGCACCATGCGCAATCAAGGGCTCGGCTCGTGGCCCGCGCGGCGCGCCCGCATGGCACCGGAGGCCACCGCCGTCGTGCACGACGGTGGATCCCTGTCCTACGGAGAGCTGGCCTCGCGCGTGACGCGGCTCGCTCACGCCCTGCGTGCCCTGGGGGTGGGCCACGGCGACCGGGTGGCCTACCTGGGCGCGAACCATCCGGCCCTGGCGGAGACCCTGTTCGCCGCGAACGCGCTGGGTGCCGTCTTCGTCCCGCTCAACACCCGCCTCGCGGCACCCGAGTTGGCCTTCATCCTGGGCGACTCGGGAGCGCCGGTGCTGGTGTTCGGGGCCGAACTCACCGACATCGTCGACGCGTTCAGGGGCGACGTCGAGGTGAAGCACTACGTCGAGGTGGGGAAGGCGTACGAGGAGCTACTCGCGAGCGCGCCGGACAACCCCCTGGACGAGACGGTCGGCCTCGATGAGGTGTGCATGATCCAGTACACCTCGGGCACCAGCGGCCGTCCCAAGGGCGTCATGCTCACCCACGCCAACATCGCCTGGAACTGCTTCAACATCCTGCTGGACGTGGACATCGCCTCCGACGACGTCGCTCTGGTGGTGGCACCGATGTTCCACACCGCCGCCCTCAACACCGTCTTCCTGCCGGGCTTCCTCAAAGGAGGGACGTCGGTGCTGATGCGCGGTTTCGACCCGGAACGGGTGCTCGACGTCATCGCCGAGCACCGGGTGACGAGGATGTTCGGCGTGCCCGCGATGTACCAGGCCATGGCCCGGTCGTCGCGGTGGGCGACGGCCGACCTGTCGTCGATCCGGATCCTGATGTGCGCGGCGGCACCCGTACCCAAGGCCCTCATCCACACATACCAGGACCGTGGCCTGACCTTCCTCCAGGCGTACGGCCTGACCGAGACCGCTCCCGCCGCGCTGGGCCTGCGCGCACCGGACAGCATCCGCAAGGCCGGCTCGGCCGGCACACCCTGCTTCTTCACCGACGTACGCGTGGTACGGCCCGACCTCACCGATGTCGCACCGGGCGAGGTCGGCGAGGTGATCATCGAGGGCCTCAACGTGATGAAGGGCTACTGGCAGTGGCCCGAAGCGACCAAGGACGCCTTCGTTGAAGGAAGTTGGTTCCGCTCCGGAGACGCGGCCACTGTCGACGAGGAGGGGTACGTCACGATCGTCGACCGAATCAAGGACATGTACATCTCCGGCGGGGAGAACGTCTATCCGGCCGAGGTCGAGCAACTCATCTACCAGCATCCCGCGGTCGCCGAATGCGCGGTGATCGGCGTACCCGACGAACGATGGGGCGAAGTGGGCAGAGCGCTGGTCGTGCCCCGCGCGGGCGCCGACGTGTCGCCCGACGACATCATGGACACCCTGTCCGGCCGACTCGCCAAGTACAAGCTCCCCAAGTCGGTCGTCCTCGTCGACGCCCTGCCCCGCAACGCCACCGGCAAGATCCTCAAGGCCCGCCTGCGCAGCCAGTACGGCCCCCTGTCGGACCGCGGCGCCGAGGAGACATGACGCCAAGCTCCGTGCGTAGGACGCGGGCCCAGCCCCGGCCCACCGCACGGGATCTTCTCGATGCCTCCAAGCGCGTGCAGCTCACCAGCGGAGACCACGGCGGGCCGAAGGACAAAAGCCGAAAGGCCGGCGTAAGACCAGCAGCCTCGACGGCAAGGCCTCACGCGCCGCCCGGCTGCGCGAAGTCGAACGCTTCCGGGATCCCCTCCGGGCCGCCGAACAGCGCCGCACCGCACACAAGGACTCCTCCCAGGCCCCAACCGGTGAGGGTTTCAGCGCCCGGCCCATCTCGGAGGCGGGCGGAAGGTAAGCCGCGGAGACCACACCGGTGTGCGGCAGCACCTCGAGCAACACCACAAGCCCGGCCAGGCCTGCCAGTCCGCGCAACGGGGTGCGCGCTCTGTCCAGAGTGCGCCGCACGCGGCCACCGCCCGGCCCGCCGGACCTGTCGCGGTCCCGGCGGGCTTCGTCTGTACATGAGTGCTCCCGGAGGCGCTCATGAGCACCGACCAGGCCAGCCCCTGGCGCCACACCGGCACCTGCGACTTCGGCTTCGCCGCATCCCCGGGCGCCGACTGCACCTGCGCATCCCGCGGATCCGGGGTGGTTCAGTTGGGGCTGGTGGGTGGCTGAGCGAGTTTGTTTGGGGCCGTGTCGGCCGGTGGACATGGTGAGGGCCCGACGCGGGATCGGGTTCTGCGAGGTCCTTCAGTCGAGGGTGGGTAGGGACGGCGAGTCAGATGGCGGGGCGGGGTAGTGCTGCCAGGCCACTGCTCGTCGGTCAGCCGGGCGTGACGGGACGACGAGGACGGGGCACCGGCCGCGGTTAGGCGTCGGTGAGGAGGGGGTCGTACGCGGTGTTTGTGCGGCGGCCCGACATGAAGGAGAGGAAGTCGCACACGAAGGCGCTTTGGCTGTAGGTGCCGTCGGTAGTGGTGAGGTCGCGGTGGAAGGCGGTGCGGAAAAGGGTCCGGTACTCGTCGGCGTCGATGGTCCCGTTGCCGTCCTTGTCGGTAGCGTCGAAGAGAACCTCGGCGACGCGGATGAGTGCGGGTGCGGCGAGGGAGGGGACGGCGGTGGCGTACTCCTCGGCGCTGACGCGGCCGTCGCCGTCCGTGTCGAGGGCGGTCTGCAGCTCGCGCCACCAAGCGGCGAAGGCGTCGTAGAGCCGGGTCTCCTCGGGTTCGTCCAGGTCGAGGCGGGTGGAGAGTTCACGGGCCATGGCGGCGAGGTCAGGCCAGTCGAGATGGCCGTCGCCGGTCTGGTCCAGCGCCTTGCGGAAGAACTCCTCCGCCGAACGCCGGCTCTCTCCCGTGCCCGCTGAGGGTGCCGGATCCGGGTCGGGGCCGCCACTCAGTGGTGTGAGGAGGCGGAGCAGCGCCGATGCCCGCTTCATGCGGGCGGCCAGGGCGGCCACGGTCCGGGCCCGGGGGTCGTCGCTGTCGGGCGAGAGGGAGAGGGCTTCGATGATGCTTTCGGCGTTGATCCAGCCTTCGGGCAGGAAGCGGGCGAGTCCGGCGGCGCAGTAGGCGCCCTGCATGAGAGTGGAGGCGCCGGGCATCTCCGGCAAACCGGCCCGGCGCCGGTACGGCTCGGGGAGCGAGGCGACGGTGATCGCGCCCAGCAGCGGACCGGCGACGGCCCGGCCGACCGCCCACAGTGTCGGTGCCCCGTCGAGCAGGGCCGGGGCGGGTAGGTGGTCGAAGAGCCGGTAGAGGATGACGCGGGCCGCCTCGGTATTCTCCAGTTCGTCCTCGACGACCCGGTCGAAGTATCGCCAGAAGTCGTTCAGGTCCTCGGGGAGTTCTGCGGCGTCGCCGTCGAGCGCGGCGAGGAACGCGCGGTACTCGGCGTACATCCGCTCCATGGTGTTCTGGTCGAGCGGCTGACCACTGAGCCGGCACATGGTGACGGCGCTCTCGAAGAGGGTGGCGACCACCCAGGCCCGGGTCGCCCGGTCCATCGCGTCGTAGGCACGGCCGCGGGAATCGGAGCCGCTCATGCGGGCGTGCAGCCTGTTGAGCCGGGCGGCCTCCCGTTCCCGTACCGCAGGGTCAGCGCCGAACATGCGCCGCATGCTCAGGAAGGTATTGCGCAGTCGGCGCCAGGGGTGGGCGACGAAGGTGGAGTTGTCGACGAGGGCGGCGCCGATCTGCGGGTGCGCGGCCTCCAGTACGGTGGCGCGGATCATGGCCAGCGCCCAGCGCGGGTCGTCGAAGAAGGCGCTGAACCGTGATTCCGGGCCGAACAGGGGCGTCTCTTCGGCTGTTCCCGTGGTGGTCATGAGGGGTCTCCGTTCGTGCGGGGCGGCACGCCGCCGAAACGGCGGTCGCGGCGCCGGTAGGTGTGCAGGCAGGCGAGAAAGTCGGAGGCCCGGAAGTCCGGCCAGAGCACCTCGGGGAAGTCCCACTCGGCGTACGCGACCTGCCAGAGCATGAAGTTAGAGATGCGCTGCTCGCCGGAGGTGCGGATGACCAGGTCGACGTCGGGGGTGTCGGGGAACGGCAGGTGGTCCGCGAAGAGCCGCTCGGTCACCTCGTCCGCGGGTGTCCTGCTGCGGATCAGCGACCTGGCGGCCTCCACGATGTCCCGGCGCCCTCCGTGGTCGAAGGCCACGGTCAGTGTCATCCCCCGGTTGTCTGCGGTCAGCGTCGCCAGGTCCTCGAAATCCCGGGCCAGTTCACGGGGGATGCGCGGGTCGGCGACCCCGAGGAAACGGCAGCGGATGCCCCGGGCCAGCAGCAATGGCGCGTGCTTGCGGACAACCCGGCGGACCAGACGCATCAGGAATTCGACCTCGGTGCCAGGACGGTTCCAGTTCTCGGTGGAGAAGGCATACAGGCTGAGCCACTCCACGCCGGAGGTCCGGGCCGCCTCGATGATGTCGATGACCGTGGTCTCAGCGGCCCGGTGCCCCGCCGTGCGGGGAAGCGAACGCCGCTGCGCCCAGCGGCCGTTGCCGTCCATCACGCAGGCCACGTGCCGCGGCACCGCACGCGCCGCCCCGTCGCCTTGCTGCTGCCCATCGGGGCCGCTACCGTACTGTCGCCCGCCCGGCCCGTCCCCCGTCGCCGCGCGTGCGGGCGGGACGCCGTGGTCCCTCGTGGACGGCCCCGTCCCGTCCGGAACGGCACGCTCGGCCGTATCGCGCTCGGTCACACCTACCCCGTCTCACCGCCCAGACGCCTCACCCACGCCCCCACCGGCGCGTTCCCTCCTGGGAGTCTGACAGCGCGAAAGAGGCCCGACCGGCCAAGTGGGTGGCCACCACCCTTGGCTCGCGTGTCCGATTCCCCGTAGCGGGCCGCCCGTGCCCCCTGCCGATGCCGCCCACGCCCTGCTCCTCGACCACACCCGCTGGCCCGGACGGCGGCCCGGCCGTCCTGTGCGGTGCGTGCGCCGGCGAGGAACTGGGCGGGCACTGAGCCCTTTTCAAGCTGCGGTGCCTGACCGCGAGTTGGACTGTCCTGCGCAACGACGAAGCTCCTGGTAGACGAGTTCTCGACCAAGATCACCCGTGTCCGCCAGGAGCTTCGCGTGCTTGTCCACCCGTCCTCGATTGATCTGTCCAGCCGCACCCTGCGGTTCCTGACCGGACAACTGACAGCCCGGCGGCAGGAGATCGGAACACGGTGGCGGCGCCTTCCCGCCGCACGTCAGGCACTGCTCGCCCTGGCCCATCTACGGTGCCGTGACACCTACGCCCAGCTCGCTGCCGGGTTCGGCATCGGGATCGCGACCGTCTACCGCTACATACGTGAAGCCGTCGAGGCCCTGGCCGCCATCGCCCCGTCCCTGGCCGAGGCGATGAAGACGATCCGGACGAAGGCGTTCGTGATCCTCGACGGCACCCTGCTGCCGATCGACCGCATCGCCGCCGACACCCCGTACTGTTGAGTCGGCACGGAGCGCGGTGCTGGTGTTGCCACCGGTCCGTTTCTCCGTGCCGCTCGCCGAACCCGGCGTGCGGCTCTCACCGCACCGGGCTCTCCACGGTCTCTGCCGTTCAAGCGTGGTTGAGTGTCCAGGGGCTGGGGATCGTGTTGCCCCGGTATCGGTAGCGGGTGACCGCAATCGAGACCATGGGGAACAGTTCGATCCCGTCCGCCGAGAGCTTGTGCCACCGGCCGTTGTGGTCGGTGAAGCGCCGACGGACGTCCTTCCACCTCCAGCGATGCAGCACCATCCACCAGCTGGTCACCCGTCGCCATACGAACTGGTCCAGGGCTTTCAGCGTGGTCTTGCATACCGCGTGCTTGAAGTAGTTGACCCAGCCGCGCAGAATCGAGTTGATCCTCTTCAGCACGGTCCCCGGGTCCTGCTGCGACGTTCTGTTCGTCAGGGCACGGATCTTGTCCTTCAGCTGCCGGATGGGCCTCTTGGCGATGAAGGTGTAGACGTACCACTTGTTCGATCCTCGCTTGCGGCGCCACTGGATGTGGAACCCAAGGAAGTCGAACCCGTCCGACATGTGCACGATCCGAGTCTTGGCCGGTGACAGCCTCAGCCCGAGAGGGTGCAGTACGTCGGCGATGTCCTCGCGCAGGCAGGCGACGTCGTCACGGCTGCCGTCGACCAGGACGACGAAGTCGTCCGCGTAGCGGACGATGCGCCAGTTCGCGCGGCCGTGAAGACGATGGTGCGCCCGCCTGCCTCTGGTGGACATCCTCCCGCCCGGCTCCCACGGCTCCATCACGTGCTCGTCGAGCGCGGACAGGGCAATGTTCGCCAGCAGCGGGGAGAGGATGCCGCCCTGCGGGGTGCCGGTGAAGGTCTCCTCGCGGCCGCCGCCCTCCGTGAGGACGCCGGCCTTGAGAAACGCCTTGACCAGCCGCAGCACGCGCTTGTCCTTGACTCTCGCGCGCACCCGGTCCATCAGGGCCGTGTGGTCGATGGAGTCGAAGCACGCCTCGATATCCGCATCCAGCACCCAGCGATAGCCGCTGGTGCCGTAGCGGTGGATCTCGGCGATCGCGTCGTGTGCGCGCCGCATGGGCCGGAAACCGTAGGAGACCGGCAGGAAGTCGGCCTCGAAGATCGGCTCGAACACCAGCTTGAGGGCTGCCTGGACCACCCGGTCGGAGACGGTCGGGATGCCGAGCTTGCGCACCTTCCCGCTTCCGCCGGGCTTGGGGATCTTGCGTTCGCGCACCGGCAGCGGGCGGAATTCACCCGTCTTCAGTACGCGTTGCAGGTCCTCAAGGTAGCCCGGGAGGCCGAGTTCCCGCTCGACGTTGACGACTGTGAGGCCGTCGACGCCCGGGGTGCGGGCTCCCTGGTTGCCCGCGACCCGTTCGAACGCCACGAGCAGCGTCGCCGGGTCGCATACGAGGTTGAACAGATCGTCGAACCTGCGGCCATGGTCAGCCGCCGCCCAACGGTGAAGCTTGGTCTGCATCCCCGATACTCGCTGGTGAGACCCCAACGGGGCCTCGGGAGCACCACTGTTCAGTGGTGCGTCTTTCGGCATTGCAGCCTCCTTCCCTTCTCGAAACCGCTGCCGCCCTTCCCCATGTGCCGGGCTCTCCCCGGCTCGGAGTACTACGGCGGCTCCGCCCCGTCCCGGCCCGATCGGCCGACGATGGACCCAGCCCTCCGCCCGAACTGGACGCGCGGCAGGAGGGCGGAACCGGGACGGTTCCCGTGTTCGCTCGCTGTTCGATCGTCGGAGTAGGAGCCCGGCTATACCCCCGCGGCCTCGCCACGGCTACCCCGCAGCACTTCACCGTGGCCTCCCCGCGCGACCGAAATAGACCACCCAGGAAGTTCCCCGCCAGCCGAATATCCAGCAGGGACGCACCGCATCCAGCCGTCATCCACCAGGTTCGAGCTGGCGTGCCTTAAGGAGGCGTAGACGCCGGTTCCTCGCGTACTCCTCTCCGTCTCGCTTGCCGGACCCGCACCATCTGGCAGTACTGGCACGTCCCGGCTTTGTCGGGGCTGCTTCCCGCCCTCCCCGGCACCTCCCGGTTCAGGCTGCCCCCAGCTTCAACCGCCCTGCTGCGACAGGGCGATGGTGGCGGTCTTTCACCTCCACTCGAACAACGAGCGCCTCACGGCGCACACTCCGGGAAACACAAACGCCACGGCATGAACGTCCAGGTCCTCACCGATCCGTTCGGACGGCTGCTCTGGGCCTCGCCGGCTCTGCCCGGCTCGACTCACGACCTGACCGCCGCGCGGCAGCACGGCATCATCGAAGCCCTCGCCGATGCGGGACTCAAATGCTGGGCGGACAAGGCATACCAAGGCGCCGGCGGACCCGTCCGCGTACCGTTTCGGGGCCGCCGCCTCAAACGATGGCAGCGTCGCCACAACACCACCCACGCCAAGATCCGCTGCCTCGGCGAGCGGGCCATGGCCACCATCAAGGGCTGGCGCCTCCCGCGGAAGCTCCGCTGCAGCACCAACCGAATCACCGACGTGGTGAAGGCCGTCCTCGTCCTTCACCACGCATCAGCGTGAGGTTGGCAAAGGCTCACGGTGCTGAGGAACTTCCACATCTCACACCTGCGGGCGATGATCCCCTACCTGCTGCAGACCGCGCTGATCGAGCTGCCCGTCATGGGCGCGCTGCCGGCCAAGACCCGCCGCTCGATGGGGCTGAGCCCGCGCAAGGACAAAGCCGCGGTCCGTGCGGCGAAACTCTTCCTGCCGATCGCCTGGCTGATGCAGCAGGGCCCGTACGAGCGCTACATCCTGCGCCGTACGTGGGGCCCCGACAGCGTCCGGCTGCTCGAATCCGCCCGCCGACTGCACGAGCAGACCCTCGCCGAGCGCGCTGTGGGTCGGCTGGCCGACGACGTGACGGGCGCTTCGACCGCCGCGTGAAACGACGCGCCGACCCGAGTACGACGTACGCTCCGCGGACGGCAGCACGTCAGCGCCGCGCATACCCGCGACTGCGGCATGTCGTGATGACACCCGCAGGCGGCTCCCACGTCCTCCACCACTACGGGGTCCACCACCAGGGGCGCGGCCTGCCCCCAACCGGCCACCCGCGCCCGACGGCAAGGGGAGTCACGGCCTCGCGACGCGGATTCCTACGGACGGCACCTTGCCGAGCGGCCACGACAGCCCGGCGCCCTGATCGGTAGGACCGCACAGTTGGGCCCCGGCCGGATCGGCCGGGCCGCGGGCCGGTCCACTCCGATCGGCCGGGCGGCGCCGGACGAGCCCGCCATGGGCTCACCGCGTTCGCCTGCTTCCTCCTCCCCCCTCGTCGCCACCCTGCGCGCAGGTGATGAGCCGGCCGGGGCGCATCACGAACGACCCAGTTCCGGCGGCAGAGCGAACACACCGCGGGCGGCCGTCTCGAACAGGGTCCGCTTCTCCTCGTCCCCGACAGGCAGGCGCTCGTGTACCTCGACCTCCGCGGAGGCGGCCTGGAACGGGTAGTCCATGGCGTAGAGGACCCGGTCGGCTCCGACCACCTGGCGGGCGAACATGATCGCCGGTTCCCAGGCCATGCCGCTTGTGGTCAGCCAGATGTTGGTCTTCAGGTAGTGGCTCGGCGGCTGCCGCAGCGACGGACGCCAGGGGTAGCGGCCGGTCCTGTCCTGGACCTGGTGGAAGTGGTCGACCCGGAACGCCCAGAAGGGCAGCGCCTCGCCGAGATGGCCCACCACGAGGCGCAGGCCCGGATGGCGGTCGAACACCCCGGAGAAGATGATGCGGATCAGGTGCATGCCGGTCTCGACTCCGAAACCGAAGATCGCCCCGTCGAGTCCCGAGTCCAGCAGCGGGCCGATCAGCCCCTCGCTCGGCGTGTTGGGGTGCAGGTACACCGGCACGTCGAGTTCCGCGGCCGTCGCCCAGAACTCCTCGAACTTCGGCGCGTCCAGGTACTCGCCGCGCGTGTGCGAGTTGACGATCACGCCTTTCAGCCCAAGCTCCCGGACCGCCCGGCGAAGCTCCTTCACCGAGAACTCGACATCTTGCAGGGCGACGGCGGCCAGTCCGCTGAAACGTGCCGGGTGCTGTCGGCATGCCTGCGCGATGTGCTCGTTGGTCATGGCGGCGAGTTCGCGCGCCAGCGGAAGCTCGAACAGCTCCACGCCGGGGGTGGTGAGCGAGAGCACCTGGTGGTCGATGCCCAGTTCGGCCATGTCGGAGAGCCGGCGGTCCCCCAGGTCGGTGATGCGTGAGCGGAACAGCTCGGTGTGCGCCGTCCGGTTGAGCAGGTAGTAGCTCCACAGGCTGCGGAACCCCGCGTCGCCTCCGTGGGTGTCGAGCAGCCGGCGGTACTCGTGGATCAGCGCGGGAGGCGCGTACGCCTCCTCCGTCGCGATGCGCAGGTAGCGGCCGTCGTCCGAGGGCCGCGAGGGTGCCGGGGGCGGGGAACTGGACACGTCTCTCCTGTGGGTGCTGGTCCGGGCGTCGCCATGTCACGCGGTGTCCGGCCCGTGAGCGGCCGGTGGCGGTCGGCCCGTGGAGCGGCCGGTGGCGAACGCTGTGCCTCATGCGGTGCTGCCGCGTATCCAGCCACAGGCCCGGGTTGCCGCAGCCACGGCACACGGGGCTTTCTGGCCTGCGGAACGGCGTGGGGAGACCGGGCCGGGGTGCTCCGGGGTCTGCCTAGGGTGCGGTCGCAGTCACCCGAAGGACGGAGACGATGAAATTCCCCGACGTACCCACGTTCCGCGGTTTCCAGGCCCCCGGGCGGTTCGAAGCCGACATCCGCGACCTGGAGGTGGTGCAGGGCGAGGTTCCTGCCGACCTCGACGGCGCCTTCTACCGGGTCGGGCCCGACCCGCAGTTCCCCCCGTTGCTCGGTGACGACATCTTCCTCAACGGCGACGGCATGGTCAGCATGTTCCGCTTCGAGGACGGCCGGGTGGACTTCACGTGCCGGTGGGTCCGTACGCCGAAGTTCCTGGCCGAGCGCGAGGCCGGGCGCTCGCTGTTCGGGGCGTACCGGAACCCCTTCACGGACGATCCGGGTGTGCGCGGGATCAGCCGCGGTACGGCGAACACCAACCTCCTCTGGCACGCGGGCCGCATGCTGGCGCTGAAGGAGGACAGCCACCCCGTCGAGATCGACCCGCTGACCCTGGGGACCATCGGTCCGTGGGACTACGGCGGCGCGTTGAGGAGCGCCACGGCGACGGCGCATCCGAAGGTCGACGCCGAGACCGGCACGCTGGTCTTCTTCGGCTACGCGGCCAGGGGGGAGACGACCCCGGACATCGCGTACTACGAGGCCGACGCGCACGGAGCGATCGTCTTCGAGCGGTGGCTCACCGCGCCCTACGCCAGCATGGTCCACGACTTCGCGGTCACCGAGAACCACGTGGTGTTCCCCGTCGTGCCGCTCGTCAGTGATCTCCAGCGGCTCAAGGGCGGCCTCCCCCACTTCGCGTGGGATCCGTCGAAGCCGGTCTGCCTGGGGGTGCTGCCGCGCCGGGATCCCGCCGCGGAGGTGCGGTGGTTCGTGGGGGATCCGCGCTTCGCCTCGCACACCATGAACGCCTTCGAGGAGGACGGCCGCATCCACATCGACATGTCGGTCGGCGACAGTGTGGTCTTCCCCTTCTTCCCCGAGATCAACGGTGCCCCGTTCGATCCCGAGGCCGCGACGCCGTACATGTCCCGCTGGACGCTGGACCTGCGGCGCCCGACCGACGACTTCACCCAGACCAGGCTGTCGGACGTGCCGGGTGAGTTCCCCCGCATCAACGAGCGACGTGCGATCCGCTCGTACCGGTACGGCTACATGAGCATGCAGAGCGGTGTGCCGGACCCCACCATGCCGTCGAGCGCGAGCGGCATGCGGTTCGACCTGATCGGGAGGGTGGACCTCGTCACCGGGACGACGACCACCCACTACGTGGGTGACACGTCCGCCACTCAGGAACCGCTGTTCGTCCCGCGCCGGGGCGCCACCGGTGAGGGCGAGGGATACGTCATGGCCCTGGTCAACCGGTACGCGGACATGCGGTCGGACCTGCTGATCCTGGACGCCGAGAACGTGGACGGCGCTCCTCTCGCCACCGTCCGGCTGCCCCTGCGGCTGCGGAACGGCCTGCACGGGACCTGGGTCGACGGCGAGGACCTCGCCGTCGACCGCACCGGCCGGGAGGAGGGACAGCCATGTCGCTGAGCACCCTGCGGGCGGTCGCGCTGGACGGGGCCCGCGACGCCGCCTTCCTGTCCCCCGCGCGCTGGCCCGCCGAACCGCATGACCGGCTCGCCGACCACGGGTACGACGTGTTCGAGTACGCGGTCTCCGCCGACGCCCGCCTGTACGCCGATGGAGCGGTCCGCCCGCCGGCGACGACCGGCACGGTCTCCTGCACGACGCGTGTGCTGGTGGTCCGGCCGGTGGCCGACGAGACCTTCAGCGGTCGTGTGCACGTCGAGTTGCTCAATCCGTCGACCGGCCACGACTTCCCCATGTACTGGCCCGACCTCGCCGGTCACCTGATCCGACGCGGCGACGCCTACCTCGGCATGACGTGCAAGAACGTCACGGTCGAGGCGCTGCGCCGCATGTCACCGGAGCGGTACGGCGATCTGTCGTTCCCGCACGACGGGGCCGTGTGGGACCTGCTCGGCTCCCTCGCGGCGACGCTGCGGTCGCAGCACGGCGGCGGCTTGCTCCCCGGCCTGCGCGAGCCGGCGCGGATCCTCGCGACGGGCTGGTCGCAGTCGGGGTCCTTCCTGCGGACCTACCTGTCCGAGGGACTGCACGAGCAGCACTGCGCCGAGACGGGCCGCACGGTGGTGGACGCCTTTCTCATCGGGGTGTCCAGCGGAGGCTTCGGACCGATGGGCTACGTCAACGTGGACCGGCACGGCGAGATGGCCTTCGACGCCGATCTGCGGCCGGTGGGAGGGCGGCTCGGGCAGCTGCCGATGGACGATGCCCGCAGGACCGTGGGCGGGTCCCGGGTACCGGTCATGGAAGTGATGAGCGAGGACGAGGCGCTGCATCACCTGTGGCACCGGCGCCCCGACAGTGACGTCCCCGGCGACCTCTACCGCTGCTACCAGCTTCCGGGGCGCGGTCACGAGTCCGGGCTGCTGGAGGAGTCGGTCCGGGCCGCCGACCACGCACAGGCTCGCGCCCACGGGCCCGGGGGCGCCGACGCCTCCGGGGGCATCGAGGTGCCCGGGGGCGTCGACCAGGCGCCTCTGCTCCGTCACAGAGCCTCCAGGTACCTTCTGGCCGCCGCCGTGGAGAGTTTGCTGCGGTGGGCGGACGGCGTGGCGGCGCCCCGGGTCGATCCGATCGCCGTCATGGCCCGGCCCGGCAGCAGGCTCGACGCGGACGGCCTCGACCACAGCGGAACGTACGTCCTGCGCGATCCGGACGGTCACGCCCTGGGCGGCATGCGCCATCTCGACGTGGACCTCCCCCTCGCCCGGACCCGGCGCGCGCCCGACGGGCCGATGACCATCGGGACCTGGCACCGCGAGCCCTTCGGACCGGCGGAACTGGCACGCCGCTACGGCAGCCCGGAACGACTGCGGCGGCTGGCGAGCGAGCAGGCGTGGCGACTGGCCGAGCGCGGCTGCTGTCTGCCCGAGGACGTCGCCGACACGGTCGAGGACTTCTGCCGTTCCGCGGGGCGCTTCTGACAGGTGCCGCGAAGGGAGCCCGAGCTCACTCCGGTGGGCCGGGCGGGTCCTCCGGCAGATGTCCGCCGCCCCGCTGGGCGATTTCGAGAGAGATCTTCTGGACGGCTGCCTGCAGGGCATCCACGACGTGGTCCTCCTGCCTGCCCGGGAACCGCGTGTCGGACCAGGCCACCGACAGCGCCATCGGCCCCGTGCCCGGCGGCAGCCGGAGCGCGACGCCGAGGGCCGTGACGTTCTCGTGGGCCTCCCGGCTGCGGGCGTATCCCCGCGACCGGATGTCCGCGAGTTCGGCCTGGAGCTGGGGCAGTGTCCGCACCCGCGCGTAGCGGGTGACGGGCAGACCGTCCGGGAAGAGCGACTCGGTCTGGGCCCGGCTCAGCCTGGCGAGCATGGCCTTGCCGCCGGCGAGGGTGTGCGCGGGTAGCAGCCAGCCGACCCGTGAGGAGGCGATCCGGGTCTCGTCTCGCCACTCGGCCCCCGTGAGGAAGCGCGCGCCGTTGCCTTCCAGGGCCAGCAGATGAGCCGTGCCCTGGAGCTCGTCCCTGAGGCGCTGCAGGTGGGGCAGCGCCACGGACTCCACGTCGGGCGCCCGGTCGGCGGCAGCGGTCAGCGACACCAGGGCGGGCCCTCGCACGTAGACCCGCCGCTCGCCCTGCTCCACGAAACGGTGGTGGAGCAGCATCTGCAGCAGCCGGTGGGCGGTCGAGGGGGCCACGCACAGGAGGCCGGCCGCCTCGGACACGGTCAGCTGGGGGCGCTCGATGAACGCGCTGAGCAACGTGAGCGCGCGCCCCACGGACGCTATGTGGTAGGCGGGGGCTTCACCGCCGTCCGGCCCCGGCATCCCCGCGGCGTTCGCGTACTGCGCGGTCATGGTCACCTCCGGGCCGCTCGCGCCCAAGGCTACGTCGCCCGCCGGTCCCGGCGCCCGGCGTCTCACGCCTTGTCGCGCCGGATGAGGCCGGCGCCGCTGCGGTGCGGGTCCGTCCCGCTCGCGGCGATGCGCTCCCGCATCTCGTCGTGCTCCGGGTCCGCGTCCGGCAGCACGACACGGAACCACATGTCCTTGAACTTCCACCGGCCGTCCACCCGCTCGTAGTGGCACTTGTATCTGCCTTCGAGCCAGGGGCCCCACACACGCATCAGACCGCCCGTGGTGCGGAACTCGCAGACGTGACGGTGCCAGGTCCACTCCCCGTACGCCCGGTCCGCGCCCGCGGACAGCTCGACGACCGGCGACGACAGGACGTAGCCGTCGGCGCTCTTCACCAGGTTGTGCAGTTCGTCGAAGACCTCCTCGACCAGTTGCTTCTTCCCCTCGGTGCGCCCGTGCCACCGGATGTCCGTGACCGCGTCCTCGGTGAAGAAGTCGGCCATGCCCTCCCAGTCCCGGTCCGCGAGCTTGCGGATGTAGCGCCGGTGCAGGCTCTTGATCTCCTCGATGTCCTCCAGCCGCTGGAGCCGGCTCTCCAGGAGGGCGTTCCGGCGGGCCAGGCCTTCCAGGGTGAGGCTGTCGGGCTGCCGGTGCGGGTCGGTGTGGGGCATGTGTCTCTCCTGCTCTGTGCTCGGTGGTCTCTCCGATGCGGGGCGACGGTGCTGGTGATCAGGATCACCCACGGGTGACGGCCGGGCCGCGTCGGCCCGGTACCGCGCGCCTACTGGATCGGGGGTCCGGGAAAGGAGGACGTGTCGGGCCGGTGGCTCAGTGCCTGCAGCTCACTGCACTCGTCGATCGCCCACATCCCGTGGTTGCGGCCCAGGCCGCTGCGCTTCATGCCGCCGAAGGGCATCGTCATGTCCGAACTGCCGACCCGGTGGGAGTTGACGAACACGGAGCCCGCGGCGACACCACGGCCCACAGCCAGGGCGTGCTCGGCGTCCTCGCTCCACACGGAGGCCGCGAGGCCGTACTCGGTGTCGTTGGCCATCCGGACCGCGTCCTCGACGTCGTCGAACGGGACGACCGGCACGGTCGGGCCGAACTGTTCGCGGGAGACGAGGGCCGAGTCGTGGGGGATGCCGGTGACGACGCTCGGGAGCATGAAGTGGCCGTCGTCCCAGCCGGTGCCCTCCACTCGGCGCCCGAGTACGTCGATCCGGGCGCCCGCCTCGCGGGTGGACTCCAGGAGAGCCGTCACCGACTCGAACTGCCGCCTGTTGTTGAGCGGCCCGATCGTGCTGGCCGGGTCGAGACCGTCGCCGACGGCGATCTCGTCGACGGCCGCCCGGAACTTGTCGACGAACTCGTCGTACACGCCGCGCTGGACGTACAGCCGCTTGATGTTGAAGCAGACCTGGCCCGTGCAGGTGTACACCGAGCGGCGGATCTCCCGCATCAGCCGGTCGTCGAGGACGGCGGTGTCGAGGACGATCGCGGGGTCGTTGCCGCCGAGTTCCAGACTCACGCTCGTGATGTTGTCGGCGGCGCCGCGCAGCACGGCCCGTCCGCTCTCGGTGCCGCCGGTGAACAGGACCTTGCGGACGCCGGGGTGGGAGACCAGTGCGGCTCCGGCCTCGCCGCCCAGGCCGGGCACGACGTTCACGACGCCGTCCGGGAGGGTCGAGGCGAGCAGGGCCAGGGTCTCGGTCAGCGCGAGCGGGGCGAACTCGGACGGCTTGACGATCACCGGGTTGCCCGCCGCCAGCGCCGGGGCCAGCACCATCATGCACAGGTAGACGGGGTAGTTCCAGGGCACGATGACCACCGTCGGGCCCATGGGCAGGCGCCGGACGACGGTGGTGCCCCGCTCGTCGCGGACGACGGTCTCCTCGTCCACGGCCGGTGCGAGGTCGGCGTAGTAGCGCAGCAGCCTGGGTGCGCCGCCGACGTCGAGCCGCGACTCCCACAGCACCTTGCCCTGCTCGCGGGTGAGCAGCTCGGCCCGCGACTCCGTGTCCTGCTCCAGCGCGTCGGCGGCGGCGTGCAGGAGCCGTCCTCGCTCCGCGCCGCTCAGGCTGCCCCAGACGGCCGCGGCGGCCACGGCGTTGCCGACCACCTCGTCCACCACGCGTGGGCCGGCCAGCGCGTACGTCCCGACGATCTCGCCGGTCCGCGCCGGGTTCACGACCGGGGCGGTCTCGGCCCGGTACCTCCTGCCCGCGCTGACGACCTGCGCCGTCCGTCTCTCGTCTGCCGCACTGGGCACCGCTGCCTCCTGAGCGCTCGGGTGTCGGGGACCGGCGTCAGTCAACGGCGGCGGGGCCGTGTCCGGTGCCGGGCGGGGCACCGTTTTCTGCCGGGCAGAACTTCCCGGGCGCTCCCGCCTGAACCGTCCGGTCGGCGGCGCAGGATGCCCTCCGTGCGACTCGCCCGGTGCACCCGCTCCCTCGGGGCGGAATCCTCTGCAAGGAGCAGGCATGGCAGCACTACTCGACGACGGCCGGTGGTCCACCCGCATCCGGCTCGACACCTGGGCCGAGGGCCGGGGCGGCAAGGCGGCCGTCACCGAGCCCGCCACGGGACGGAGTCTGGGCACCGTGGGTCTCGCCGCACCCGAGGACGTGCACCGCGCCGCCGGCATCGCGGCGGCGGCACAGCGGGACTGGTCGGCGACGCCGCCCGAGGAACGGGCCGCGCTCCTGCGCCGGGCCGGGGACCTGTGGACCAGCCACGCCGCCGAGGTGGCCGAGTGGCTGGTCCGCGAAGCCGGCTCGGTACCCGTCAAGGCCGGCCTCGAAGTGCACACGGCGGCGCAGGAGTGCTACGAGGCGGCGGCGCTGCCCACGCATCCCGCCGGGGAGGTGCTGGCGTCCGCGTCGGGCCGGTGGAACCTCTCCCGTCGTCGGCCGGCGGGCGTCGTGTCCGTGATCTCCCCCTTCAACTTCCCCCTGATCCTCTCGATCCGCTCGGTCGCACCCGCCCTGGCGCTGGGCAACGCGGTCCTGCTCAAGCCGGACCCGCGCACCGCCGTCTGCGGCGGTGTGGTCCTCGCGCGGATCTTCGAGGAGGCGGGCCTCCCGGCGGGCGTGCTGCAGGTCCTGCCGGGCGGCGCGGACGTCGGTGAGGCGGCGGTGACCGCCGCGCCGGTACGCGTGGTGTCCTTCACCGGATCCACCGCGGCCGGACGGCGCGTGGGCGCGCTGGGCGCCCAGCACCTCAAGAGGACCCATCTCGAACTGGGCGGGAACAACGCGCTCATCGTGCTCCCTGGCGCGGACGTGGAACGTGCCGCCTCGGCGGGGGCGTTCGGCTCGTTCCTGCACCAGGGACAGATCTGCATGAGCACGGGCCGGCACCTCGTCCATGAGTCGTTGTACGAGCAGTACCTCGCGCTGCTGGCCGACAAGGCGTCGCACCTGCCGGTGGGGGACCCCCATACGGCCGAGGTGGCCCTCGGCCCCCTCATCGACTCCGCGCAGCGGGACCGCGTGCACGAGCTGGTGCAGGACAGCGTCTGCGCCGGCGCGGAACTCCTCACCGGCGGCCAGTACGAGGACCTCTTCTACCGTCCGACCGTGCTGGCCGACGTTCAGGACGGGAACCGGGCGTGGGCGGAGGAGATCTTCGGCCCGGTGGCGCCGGTACGTTCGTTCTCCGACGTCGACGAGGCGGTCGCCGCCGCCGCCGCGACCGAGTACGGACTGTCGCTGGGGATCCTCGGCGAGGTCGGCGCGGCGATGCGGGTGGCGGACGCGGTGCCCAGCGGGATCGTCCACATCAACGAGCAGACGGTCGCGGACGAGGCTCATGTGCCCTTCGGGGGCGTCGCGGCCTCGGGGACCGGTGGGCGGTTCGGCGGGGCGGCCGCCAACATCGAGGCGTTCACGGAGACGCAGTGGCTCACCGCGCGGGCCGACATCGCTCCCTATCCGTTCTGAGACGTACATCCGTTCTGCGATGTGCATCCGTTCTGCGATGTGCATCCGTTCTGCGATGTGCATCCGTTCTGCTACGTACGCCTCCGAGGCGGGCGCCCGCGGGCGCAGGTCTCCGGAACACCACCGCAGAGACATATACCACTGACATATCCGGACGCAATGTCCGCTTGTGCGGCATACCGTTCCGAGCATTCCGGCACGGGGACGTCCCCGAAGTTCATCCAGGCAGGCGACAGACCCATGGACACGCAACCGATCGAGTCCGCGACCGCGACACAGACCCTTGCGGGCCTGCGTCGCGGTGAGTTCTCCAGCGTCGAGCTGGTCCGGGCGTACCTGGACCGGATCGCGGCCCATCCCTGGGTCAACGCGATCGTGACCCTCGACGCGGACCGCACCCTCGCGGAAGCCCGCCGGGCCGACGAGACCCGCCGCGCGGGCGGCCCGGTGGGCCCCCTGCACGGCCTGCCGATCACCGTCAAACACGACCAGAAGGTCCGTGGTGTCCTGTCGACGTACGGATCCGAGCGTCTGCGGGACCACGTGCCCGAGGACGACTCCGAGGCGGTCGCCCGGTTGCGGGCTGCGGGGGCCCTCGTCCTGGGCCGCTCGAACCTGCCCGAGTTCGCCTCCGACGGGCAGGCCTACAACGCCCTGCACGGCACCACCCGCAACCCCTGGAACCATGAGCGCACCACCGGCGGCTCCTCGGGCGGCTCGGCCGCGGCGGTGGCGGCCGGGATGACCGCGCTCGACCTCGGCAGCGACATGGGCGGCTCCATCCGCATCCCGGCCGCCTGGTGCGGCGTGCACGGCCTGAAGCCCACCTGGGGCGTCGTGCCGATGCGGGGCGCGGTTCCGCATCCGGACGAAGCCGAAGGAACGGACCTGACCGCGCCGGACGTCGCCGTGTGCGGTCCACTGGCCCGGGGCGCCGATGATCTGGACCTCGCCCTGACCGCGCTCACCACACCCCGGGGTGATCGCGGCGGGCTCCGGCCGGACCTGCCGAGGGCGCCGTTCACCACGCACCGGGAGCTGCGCGTGCTCGCCTGGTTCGACGACCCCGTGACCGGGGTCGACCCGGCGACTCTCGACGTACTGCACACGGCCTGCCGCTCCCTGGCGGACGACGGCGCCCGCGTCACCTACGGCGTGCTGCCGCCCGGTGGCCTCGACCGGCTCGGGGAGCTGTTCGAACTGCTCTTCATGGCGGACGTCGGCGGCGGCACGGGCGACGCGGGCTTCGAGGAGCTGCGCGGCGCCATGGGGCGGCTGCGCACCGAGTCACCCATGGCCGAGCTGCACCACCGCGCCCTGCGCCTCACCCACCGGGAGTGGCTGTCCCTGCACCGGCAGCGCCTGATCCTGCGCCGGCGGTGGCGGGAGCTGTTCGAGGACTACGACGTGGTCGTCACCCCGACGGTCATGACGACCGCTCTCCCCCACGACCACAGCGAGCCGGTCTGGGCCAGGCGCTTCGAACTGAACGGCGAGCGCCATCCGTGGCGGCCCGCGCTGACGCGCTGGTGCGGCGCGGTGGGAGTGCTCGGTCTGCCGGCCGTCTCGACGCCCGTCGGGCTCGACCGTCACGGGCTGCCGGTCGGCATGCAGGTCGTCGCCGCTCCGTACCGCGACCGCAGCGCCATCGCCGCGGCTCGCCTGATCTCCGACAGCGTCGGCGGGTTCAGCGCGCCGCCGCTCGGCGGGACCTCCGGGTGACCGCGCGCCCCGGCGCCCGCCCGTCCGCCCCGTTCCCCCCGTTCCCCCCTCCGCCCCTCCGCCCCTCCGCCCGAGGAGAAGCCCTTGAACATCGCCTTCGTCAACGGCCGCCGGTACGTCACCGGAGTCGGCACCCGGCCCGGCGGGGTGGCCGTGCGGGAGGGGCGCATCATCGCCGTCGGGCCCGACAGCGGCGTCCTTGAGGCGGCGGGCCCGGCCGCCGAGATCGTCGATGCCGCCGGCGGTCTGATCAGTCCGGCCTTCGGTGACGCGCACACGCACCCGACCATGGGGGGACTGCAGCTCGGGCAGTGCCACCTGGACCACTGCACGTCCGCCGAGGAGTGCCTGGACGTCATCGCCGCCTACGCCGCGGACCACCCGGACGAACCCTGGATCCTCGGCGGTGGGTGGTCCATGGCTCATTTCCCGAGAGGCACCCCCCACCGGGGCCTTCTCGACCGCGTCGTTCCCGACCGGCCCGTGTTCCTGCGCAACCGTGACCACCACGGCGCCTGGGCCAACTCCCGCGCGCTCGCACTCGCCGGCGTCGACGCGACCACGGCCGACCCTGCGGACGGCCGCATCGAACGGGACCCCGACGGCGGCCCCGCGGGAACGCTGCACGAGGGCGCGGTACAGCTGGTTGCCAGGGTGGCACCGGCGCCCACCCGCCGCGCTCTGGTCGAAGGGCTGCTGCGTGGCCAGGAGCACTGTCTGGCCCAGGGGATCACCCAGTGGCAGGACGCACTGCTGCGTGTGCTGGGCTCCGGGCTCGACGCGATGGACGTCTACCTGGACGTGCTGGCCGACGGCGCGCTGAAGGCGCGGGTCAACGGCGCCCTGTGGTGGGACCGCGACCGCGGCACCGGCCAGATCACCGACCTCGTCGCCCGCCGGGAACGCGCGCGGGGCCATGACAGCCCGGGCAACGGCGTCCGGGGCCATGACGACCTCTTCCGGGCCGACGCGGTCAAGATCATGCTCGACGGGGTCACGGAGAGCTTCACAGCCTCGCTGAGCCGGCCGTACCGGGACCGCTGTGGGCATGACACCGGTAACCGCGGACTCAGCTTCATCGACCGCGACGTGCTGCGGGAGGTCGTCGCGACGGTGGACGCACACGGCTTCCAGGCGCACTTCCACGCCATCGGGGACCAGGCGGTGACGGACGCGCTGGACGCGGTCGCCCACGCCCGGCGGGTCAACGGCGACTCGGGCCTGCGCCACCACGTGGCCCATCTTCAGATCGTGCGGCCCGAGGACGTGCCGCGGTTCGCCCGGCTCGGGGCGGTCGCCAACATCCAGCCTCTCTGGGCGCGTCACGATTCCCAGATGAGGGAGCTGACCATCCCGTTCCTGGACCCCTCCCTGGCGGACCGGCAGTACCCGTTCCTGGACCTGCACCGCGCCGGCGCCGTGCTGGCGGGCGGCAGCGACTGGCCGGTCACCAGCGCCAGTCCGCTGGAAGGCATGCACGTCGCCGTCAACCGCACGGCCGAGCACGCCCCGCCCGATGCCGAGCCGTTCCTCCCACACCAGCGCCTCCCGCTGGTCGTGGCGTGGGACGCCTACACCCACGGGGTCGCCCACCTCAACGGCCGCGAACGGCAGACGGGACGGCTCGAACCCGGCCACCTGGCCGATCTGGTGCTCCTCGACCGTGACCCCTTCCTGGGCTCACGGCACGAGATCGCGGAGACGGCGGTCGTCGGCACCTGGCTCGGCGGCCGACAGGTGTACGGGCACCCCTGACGCCGACGCCCCGCCGCCGCGGGGCGCCGCGTCTCTCCGTCTCGTCATTCCGCGTCGTCATTCCGCGTCGCAGAATCAGCGGCCTTCCCGCCGGAAGGGGTGGCCGAAAAACACCTATCGTGCAGCAACCGTTCCCAGGTCAACCAAGAGGAGGAGCTTTGGCCATCGCCGAACACAGCCTGCCCCGCTCCGCCGGCCGACAGTGGACCGGAGTGCTCGTGGCGGCGGCGGGACGTCTCACCCAGATGGCACTCACGCTCCTCGTGGCGAGCTTCCTGATCTTCACCGCACTGCAACTCGCGCCGGGCGACCCGGTCGAGATCATGCTGGGTGCCAAGGCCGGCGACCCGGAGGCCGTCCAGCGCCTGAACGCACAGTTCCACTTCGACCGGCCACTGCTCGTCCAGTACGGGCACTGGCTCACCGGTCTTCTCCACGGCGACCTCGGCACCTCCTTCACCCTCCGGGAGAACGTCTCGTCGCTGATCGCCGCGCGAATCCCCACCACCGCCCTGCTGGTGGCCTACGGAGGTGTCCTGGTCCTGGTGTTCGGCTTCGTGGTGGGGCTCGTCGCGGCCCGCGCGGGCCGGGCAGCCGACACCGGGATCTCCGTCCTGCTCTCCGTGGCCCTGGCGACCCCGACCTATGTGATCGCGATCGTCCTGATCACGGTCTTCTCCCTCTACCTCAACTGGTTTCCCGTCTTCGGCAGCGGAGACGGCCTGCTCGGACGCCTGCACCACCTGACCCTGCCCGCCGTGACGCTCGCGCTGTCGAGCAGCGCCGCGATCGCCCGGGTGACACGGGCCGCCGTCAAGGAGGAGGAACGGCGGGACCACGTGACCACCGCCGTCGCGCGCGGACTCGACCCGGGCACCGTTGTGCGCCGGCACGTCGTCCGCAACGCGCTGCTGCCGATCACGACCATCGCGGGCATCGTCGCCGCCGGTCTCATCGCCGGCACGGTGATCGTCGAGAACGCCTTCGGTCTCGACGGAGTGGGATCCCTCCTGGTGCAGGCCATCACACGGAAGGACTATGCCGTCGTGCAGAGCACGAGCATCCTGGTCATCGCGGCGTTCCTCCTGGTGAACGCCCTCGTCGACGTCCTGTACGGTCTCATCGACCCGCGCACGCGTACGGGTGGCACCCGGTGAGCGCCCTCGTGCCGGCCCGGCTCCGGCTCCGGCGTGGCTCCGGGGGCGCGACGACGGTGGCGATCCGGTGTTTCGGCGCGTTCGCCGTGCTGCTGGTGCTGCTCGCCGTGTGCGCCCCGCTGATCGCCCCGCAGGATCCGAACAGCGGAGACGTCCTGTCCGTACTGCAGGCTCCGTCGTCGGAGCACTGGCTCGGCACCGACGCATCCGGCCGTGACCTGTTCTCACGCCTGGTGTCCGGCTCACGGACCGCGCTGCTCGGCCCGCTCGTGGTGGTCCTGGTCGCCACGTCAGTGGGCACGGCCCTCGGTGTCCTCGCCGCCTGGCAGCGCGGCTGGGTCGACTCCCTGGTCGGCCGACTCTTCGACCTGGTGTTCTCCTTCCCGTCGATGCTGCTGGCACTGCTGTTCGTCACGGTCATGTCCCCGGGTCTGTTCTCGGCCGCTCTCGCGGTCTCCATCTCCTTCGTCCCAGCCATCGGACGGCTGGTCCGCGCCAGCGCGCTGCGCGAGGTGAACGAGCCGTACGTGCAGGCTCTGTACACCCAGGGATTCGGACCGGTCAGGCTGTGCGTCCGGCACGTCCTGCCCAATCTGTGGCCGGTGATCGTCGCCCAGGTGACCATGTCCTTCGGCTACGCGATGGTCGAGCTGGCAGGCATCTCGTTCCTCGGTCTCGGTGTGCAGGACCCGACCGCCGACTGGGGCAAGATGATCAACACGGGACAGAGCAGCATCGTCCGTGGCTTCCCCCAGGAATCCCTGTACGCGGGGATCGCCCTGGTCCTGGCCGTCGTGTGCTTCATCGGCCTCGGTGACCTCCTGTCCGGGCGCCGGGAAGGGGGCCGACGATGACACCCCTGCTCGAAGTGGACGGCCTTCGCCTCGCCCTCGGCGGCCCCGGCCGTTTGGAACAGGAGCTTCTGCACGGCGTCTCGTTCACCGTGGGTGCCGGGGAAACGGTCGGGATCGTCGGTGAGTCGGGCTCCGGCAAGACGCTGACGATCCGGGCGGTCGCCGCACTGCACCCGCCGAGCGCGAGGATCGACGGCGACATCCGGTTCGACGGACGGTCCGTCCCCGCGATGTCCCCTCGGGAGCTGACGCGACTGCGCCGTGACCACGTCGCCATGGTGTTCCAGGACCCGCACGCGGCGATCAACCCGGTCCACCGCATCGGCGACCTGCTCACCGAGACCTACCGGAGGGACGGCCGCGGGCAACGCCGGGACGCGACCGCCCGCGCCCAGGAGCTGCTCCACCAGGTACGCATCAAGGATCCTGCGCGGGTCCTCGGCTGTTTCCCGCACGAACTCTCCGGCGGCATGCTGCAGCGGGTGATGATCGCCGCCGCCCTCATGCGCGATCCGCGCCTGCTGCTCGCGGACGAGCCCACAACCGCACTCGACGTCACCACGCAGGCCGAGGTCGTCGCCCTGATCGCCGAACTGCGGCGCGAACGCGGCACGTCGCTGGTCTTCATCACGCACGACATCGAACTCGTCGGGGCCCTCTGCGATCGAATCCTGGTGATGTACAGAGGCCGGATCGTGGAGGAGCTGACGTCGGCACAACTGCACGACGGCAAGATCTCACACCCGTACACCGAGGCGTTGCTCGCCTGCCGCCCGGACATCACGCGGCGCCGGCACCGGCTGCCGGCGGTCCCGGCCGACGCGTTCGAGGAAGGCTGGGCCGCCCAGTGATCAGCCAGGAGTCACAGCAGTCACCTGAAGCACAAGGACGTGCGGGGTCGGCCGCCGACCCGGGGGACGCGACCGCTCCCGTCGTACGGGTTCGGGATCTTCACAAGACCTTCCAGCCCCGTGGGCTGCTGAAGAGCGGAGGCCCGGTCGTGGCGGTGGACGGCGTCTCCCTCGCCCTGCCGGCCGGTTCGACGCTCGCCGTCGTCGGTGAGTCCGGCTCCGGCAAGACCACCCTGGCCAGAATGATCATGGGGATCGAGACACCGACGAGCGGGTCCGTCGAGTTCTTCGGCAAGGCGCAGCCCCGGCGGCTGCGGACCCGCGACCGGCGGGCCCACGCCCGGGTGATCCAGATGGTCTTCCAGAACCCCTACCGCTCCCTCGATCCCCGGCAGAGTGTGGGCGCCGCCGTCGACGAGGTCCTGCGCCTCCACTTCGACCTCGGCCGCCCGGACACCAGAGCCCGCACGGCCGAGCTGTTCGACCTGGTACGGCTGAGCCCCACCCTGCTCGACGCCCTGCCCCGCGAACTGTCGGGCGGCCAGCGGCAGCGCGTGTGCATCGCCCGAGCCCTCGCCACGAACCCCCGCGCGATCGTCCTGGACGAGGCCGTCGCCGCGCTCGACGTGCTCGTCCAGGCGCAGGTCCTCAACCTGCTGGCAGACGTCCAGGAGGAGACGGACGTCAGCTATCTGTTCGTGACCCACGATCTGGCGGTCGTGCGGCAGGTCGCCGACGACGTGCTGGTCATGCGATCCGGCCGCGTGGTGGAGCAGGGGCGTGCCGAGGAGGTCCTGGACCACCCGGAACACCCCTACACCCGCCTCCTGCGCGACTCCGTTCCCCGGCCGGGCTGGAAACCCGCCCGCCGCCCCACTGACGACAGCCCCGCGATGCCGGTCTGACGCCACCAGGCCCGACCGTCGACCCGCCCGCCGCCGACGCCCCGGCGTCCTCGCACGCTCCGCTGTCGTGTCCCGTACGGTTCCGGCGATGCCCGTCGCCGCGCCGGGCATCGCCTTCGCGGACGCCGAACGACCCTCTTCCTCCGGACGTATCTTCCACACCGCAGAATCGCCCCGCTCGTCGCCCGTGACCATGAACGCGGGGTGGCTGAATATGACGCCTCGGCGACCACATCCTGGCCGGCGAACCCGCCCCCCATCGCCGGTCCGACCTCCTCGAAGGGATCTTCCATGTCGCTGTCGTTCCCTCCCTCTCTCCGCGCCCGCCCACGCACACCGTCACGGCGGTGGCGGACCGTTCAGGTCACGGCTGTGACGGCCTGCCTCGCCCTCGCCACCGCCTGCGGTGGCGGGGCCGCTCCCGCCGGGAAGAAAGCGCCCGCCGTCAAGGACTGGGCCACCACCACCCCCCAGGCCACCGGCAACCTCGACAGCGTGAACTGGAACCTCATCCTCGAACCCACCACGCTGGACCCCCAGCAGGCGGACAACTACGGGGTCAACGACGTCCTCGCCAACATGTGCGAGAGCCTGCAGACGCTGAACCCCGACTTCTCGATCAGTGACGGCCTCGCGTCACTGAAGGTCGAGAACGGCGGAAAGCGGCTCGTGTACTCGATCGACGCCAAGGCCCGCTTCTGGGACGGGCAACCGGTCACGGGCGCCGACGCCGCCTTCAGCCTGAACCGTGCCTGGCACCCGTCAGCGCAGCAGGCACCCCGCTACGACCATTACTTCAAGGCCGTCACCGCCGTCAGGGCGACCGGGCCGCGCGAGGTCACCGTCGATCTGAAGCACCCCGATCTCCTCTTCCAGAAGATGATGGCGACGTTCGCCGGCTCCGTGGTCCAGGCCCGGTACTCCAAGGCCCATCCCGACTACGGGAAGCCGACGGTTCCGCCGATGTGCTCCGGGCCGTACACGTTCAGGTCCTGGAAGACGGGCTCCACACTGACGCTGGAGCGCAACGAGAAGTACTGGCGCGGCGTCACGGCCAAGACCCGTCAGGTGAAGTTCAGCTTCCTGCAGGGCGACAGCTCACAGACCCGGGCGCTCACCGGCGGCGCCATCCAGGGCATGTACCAGCCCCCGACCTCCGCCCTCAGCACGCTCGGCAGCCACGGCAAGGTGTACTACGGCAGGTCCTTGCTCTCGTTCTACCTGGTCCCCACGGCGAAGACCGGCCCGCTGCAGGACCCGCGCATCCGCAAGGCCCTGTTCCTGGCACTGAACCGGACCGCGGTCGCCCGTACCGCCTTCGGCGGCGGCGCGGTCGCCTCCCGCAGCCTGCTCCCCGCCGACGTGTACGGGCCGGTCGAAGCGACCAGGAGCGAGGGCACCGGAGGCAGCCCCGACGAGATCACCCAGGCCAGGAAGCTCGTCAAGGAAGCGGGGTCCCCCAAGGAGAAGATTGTCCTGGCCGGAGCTCCCGCCATCAGCGACACCCTCACCCAGACCCTGCAGGCCCTCGCCGAGGCAGGGCAGAAGATCGGCCTCGACACCACCTACAAGCCCGTGGCCCTCGGGCAGTTCTACGACCTGTTCTCCGGTCCGAAGGGCTGGAAGAGCACCGGTGCCGATGCCTTCGGCTCGCAGTGGAGCCTCCCCGTCGCCGACCCGCAGGCGCTGTACTCGGTGTGGGGCAGTCCGGAGGACTCGTCGAACTACTCGCAGTTCACGGACAGCGCGGCGAGCGAGCTGATCCAGCGGGCTGCCGCGGAAGGGAACACCGGCAAGCGCGAGGCACTGCTCGGCCAGGCCGACGAGCGGCTGTTCGACCGGCTGCCCTGGATACCCGTGGTGGACGTGGCCAACGTCCTGTACCTGAGCGACAGTGTGACGGGGCCGCCGGCCTCCTTCGTGAACTGGTACTCCCCCTGGGCGCAGCAACTCGGGTCGACCAAGTGACGCAGGTGTGACGCACTGCCCGGAACCCACGAAGTGACCGTCCGCACGGTGTGGGGCCGGTGAGGGAACGGGGGAAACGGTCTTGGGTGACAAAGCGCCTGACGCCTTGTCACCCAAGACCGCTTCCGGTGCCGCCGTCCGATCCGCCGGTCTGCCGGTCTGCCGGTCTGCCGGGCCGGTGGTCTGCCGGGCCGGTGGTCTGCCGGTCTGCCGGTCTGCCGGGCCGGTGGTCGCTCAACGTGGTGAGCAAGCGGTAAGTTCCGCCGAAGTCGCCTTTCCCCGGTTCTCAGCCCCTTGGGCCCCTGCACGGCCGCGCTGGGCCCGGAACGTGCTTCGGGGCCCCCGGTGGGCACGGCCATTCGGCGGCAACAGACCGTGGATCACAACAGGGTGGCTTCACAGCTTCGTCCAAGGTGTACAAGAACCGCCCGGCCGTTCGGCGTTGGTGCCTGGGCGTCGGCATGCCCGCCCGCGGCCGAGCCTGGTGCCAGGACATCCGGTGTCAGCGTCCCCGGCCCCAGCGACCTGCTCGCCACAGTCTCAGCACCAACCGGCATCCCTCGCCGCAACCCGACGGAGCACATCCACAGCATGGGTCGCACGCCTCTGACCAGCGCAAACTCCGCAACCGCTATAGCGGTCTGCATGAGAATGACTTGGCACTTCGTCACTCATGTCAGCAACAGTTGAGCGCCATCCGTCAGCGTGGCCAGGCCGTGCTGCGGGCCACGACCCCGGCCATCAACCTCCTGCTGTGCGGACTGGAGCACGACCTGAAGGACGTTCAGGCGGCGAAGGACCTGATGCTGCGACGCCAGGTGAGCGCCCGCCGGTGGGGGCGTGCTGAGGAGAGCGCGGCGGAGAGTCTGAAGCTGTCCCTCATGTACTGCGAACGGGTGCGGGCGGTGCTGGAGGAGACCGAGCGCGATGTGCGGGCGGTGGACTGGGGGCAGGACGTCCCCGAGCTGCTTGCGACGTCCCGCGCGCACCTTCGTGAACGTCACCGGGTGGAACGGGACCTGATGGAGTGGATGCGTGAGGTCCGCAACGACGTGGACGATGCAGAGGTACGGCGCACCTGCGAGCGGATCCTGCGGCTGCCGGAGCGGGCCCATCTGCGGCACACCCAGCTCCTGGAGAAGGTCATCGACGCCCGTCCGGCGTTCCTGCGTTCCCAGGCTGAGCAGCGCTTCAGACCTCCCCCGCGCCTTGCGCTGGTGGGGATGCAGGAGGACGTGCTGGAACCGCTGCTGTGTCTGGGCGCCGACGACGCCGAGGCGGTCGCGAGCGTCTTCGCGGACGCGGCCGGCGGACCGGTCGTCGCGCACGTCCCGCGGCTGCGGGACTGGTGGGCCGCCGCCCAGCGCAACCTCTTCAACCGCATGATCGGCCAGCTCTACCACTGCCTACAACACCGCCAGCTGTTCGACGAACACACCGCGTTCCCCACCGAACTCGCCGCCGCAGCTTGACGCGTTGGCATCGTGAGGTGTCTGCCTTCATGCCCGCGGCCAGCGGCGATCACCCGATCGAGACTCCCGTTCGACGAACACTCCTCAAGCTCGGAACGACAACAGCCACTCAGCCCAGACGGCCGCACCCTGGCCATTAGCGGCACATCTGCCTCCACGATGCTGTGGAATGTCGACTCCCCGATGCGACACAGGCGATTCGCGAGATCTGCCGGACCATCGACACCACACTCATGCCTGAGGAAAGGTCCCGCTACCTACCGGCCCAGCACCCGGACACCGGCTGCCACTCAAGTGCGCCGTGAGGACTAGGAGCCAACCGAGCACGGACTCGGCTACACCCGAACTGACCGCCCGGACATCCCGTGCTCATGCCGCCACGTTCCTGTGTGTGTATGCGGGTGAATGTGTGCCTCTGTGCATGCACTGCTGTCATGCCTGACAACGACGCAGTCCTACGGGCTCGTTGGCGAACCTGGCCGACGCCGAGCGACCGCGACTGGGCACTTCGTCAGTCTCAAGGGTGAGCGCTTCGACCGGCCTGCCCTCCTGGTCCTTGGCGATCACGACCGCCGTCTTCGTCCGACCGTCGACACGGTGCGAGTACAGGACGCGGTCGGTCTCCTCGCGTTCCACGCGGAACCGCGAGGCAACGCCTCCCGGCTCGAACATACGGAAGTAGAGCCTCAGCCCGTCTTCGGTGTCTTGCCGCCGTCGCCCCTCCCCCCAACCGTCGGGCGCACCGCCCCGGGAGATCTCCCCGTTGCACTCCAGCGCCCGGCCGGCAGCGCCCGAGGCGAGCAGCATGGCCTCCGGGGTGTCCTCCTTCACCTTCTCGGTCTCGATGTGGAGCGGACCGCTGTAGGGCGTCGTCGCCGGCCCGTAGTCGATGATCACGTCCTCGTCGTCCTCGGCGCCGCACCCCACGACAGCCACCAGTGCGGCTGCCACCGCGACGAACCCCCTGCGCATGTCCGCCCCCATTCCCGACCGTTCCTTGCGCCACTTCGACGCCGCGGCTGCCCGAAACGTTCTGCGCACCGTCAGCGAGCCGTCCGGAACGCCCTACGGTACGTCCGCGCCGCGACCTCGATCGCCGCGTGCAGAAGCCGGCGCAGCGGGGCGCCGGTGGCGAAGCCGACGCGGCCTGCTGTCTGGTCAGGGCCAACCGTCGGTTTCATGCCCTCACCGGACACGCAGGAGATCATCCTGCCGGACGAGGCCGACGACACATACACATCAGCATTGAGTAGCTCTACTCATGCCGGCATCGGGGTGCGTGGATAGCCTCGCCATACAACGGCGCCAGCGGTCCGAGCACAGGGGCTGGTCAGTGCCATCATGACGCACTCGACTCGGAGTATCAGCCGTGAGCGACCTGAGACCCACGCCGCCTGCGATCTTCTCGCAAGCGGGCAACCGCGGGTTCGGTGATCCGAATGAGCCCGTCTGCGCTTCTGGTGCCGGACCGCAGCGCAAACGCAGAGGTGGGCGAGCGAGAGTGGTAGTTCTGCTGGTGGTCGGGCTGCTGGCCGCTCTCGCGCCTCTCGTGTACACGCAGGCGCGCCATGTCCTGGGCTTGTACGATCCCACCGCGTCGTCCGACGGCGTGACGCTGCGGACTTTGCCGTTGAGGGGCTCGGTGGCGTACTCGCCCGACGGACGCAGCCTGGCCGCCTGGAGCGACAACGGCACGGTAGAACTGTGGGATGTCGACAAGGGCACACGTCTACACGTCATGCCCCTCGCCGTCAACACCGATGCGCGGTACTCCAACCGCGAGGTGGTTTTCGCACCGGACGGCGACACCGTGGCCACGGAGCTGAACGACGGCCAGACGATCCAGATCTGGGATACGCAGACCGGTGTCACGCGCACCGTGATCAAGGTCCCGGTCACCCATCCCGACGGGTTGATGCCGCTGCGCGTCAGCAAGCTGGTGTATTCACCCGACAGTCGAGCCGTCGCGGCCACCGGTGACCACCTGCAGCTCTGGGACGTGGCCACCGGCACGCTCCGCCACCGGATCGACGTGCCAGCCAGGGATGCGGCATTCTCGCCGGACAGCGGGACCATCGCCGCCGTGGCCGAACGGCAGGGCGGCATCTGGGACGTCACCACCGGTGCCCGGGTACACCCGCTCGACCCGGCCGGAGGGCATTTCAGCTGGACGGTCGGATTCGCGCCGGACGGACGAACCGTGGTCGCCGATGGTGACAGGGTTCGGGCCTGGGATGTGGCGACAGGTGCTGTGCGGTGGTCCTCAGGCTTGTACGAGGGAGACAAGCCGGTCTACGCCCCAGACGGGAGCTTGCTGGCGGCGCGCAACGGCGACGACGTCTGGCTGCTCGATCCGGAGAGCGGCAGAAGGCTCCGTACGCTACGTGGCCTGCACGGTCTCTTGACAGCGGTCGGCAATAACGAGCAGGTGGATCAGGTTGCCTGGGCCCCCGACAGTCACACCCTGGTGGTCAGGCACAGCTCCGAGAACGAGTCCTGGGCCAATACTCCGCAGGTCTGGGATGTCAGGACCGGTACGGCACTCCAGATCCTCAAAGGGCACCAAGCCCCGGTTCACGATGTCGCGTACTCCCCGGATGGCCGCAGCATCACCACCGTCAGCGGTGACGGGACAGCGCGGATCTGGCGCGCGGCCCCTTGACTGATCCGCGCTCCGAAACAGGTCATCGCCGACCGCCTCGATGTCACCGGCGCCAGCGGGGACTCGACGGGAGTGCAGATCGTTCGGTGTAACTCCCGATCATGGAAGAAGTGGATCTGTCGGCGAAGGCCGTGGACGACCAGCTGATCGACGAGCCGGGCAGGCCGAGGGCCTGCAGCTGACAGGTGAGGGCGGGCTGCTGCAGCAGCCGGCCAAGCGGCTGCTGGAGTCCGCCCTCGAGGGCGAGATCACCGACCACCTCGGCTATGGCAAGCACGGTCCGGCGGGCAAGAACGGCGATCAACTCCCGCAACGGCAAACGCTGAAGGACCGTGCTGACCGACGTGGGACCAGTGCAGGGGGCTGCCCCGCGACCGGGACGGCTCCTTCGAACCGAAGATCGTCAAGAAGCGGCAGAAGCGCCTGACCGGTGTCGACGAGATGGTCATCTCGCTGGCCGCCGGGGGCCTGACCACCGGTGAGGTCCAGGCCCATCTCGCGGAGGTCCACGGGGCCGAGGTCTCCCGGCAGACTGTCTCCATGATCACGGACAAGGTTCTGGACGGCATGGCCGAGTGGCAGAACCGGCCGCTCGACGTCGTCTATCCGGTCACTGTCCGCCGCCCTGCCCCCCACTCAGAGCACCCCGGCCACCACAAGACCGAACCTGCGCCCCGTGTCGTTCCAGAACAAGGCGAGCCGTACGGGCCATGGCCTCGTCGACCATCTCGCCCTGGAACGTCACGGCGCCGGTTCCTTCTCTCTGTGCCGCCTCGACGGCCGCGATCAGCTCTGCGCAGCGGGCGAGTTCGGCGGAGCCGGGAGAGAACACCTCGTTGATCACGGGGACATGGGAGGGATGGATCGCCATCATGCCCTCGTAGCCGAGGGAGCGGTTCTGTTCGGCGAAGGCGCGTAGTCCCGGCAGGTCGCCGATGCGCGTCCACAGTCCGCTGACCGGGCACGGCACTCCGGCTGCCCTGGCGTCCAGCAGAACCCGGGAGCGCAGTGCAGCTGTTTCGGTTCCCTCAGGGCTCCAGCGGTAGCCGACGGCACGTTCCGCATCGCCGCCGGGGGCGGTGAGAGCGCCCAGGTAGGCGATGCGCGTGGCGGCTCGGGCGATGTCGTAGGCCTCGCGCAGGCCGCGCGCCGTCTCCAGCAGGGGCACCAGGGCGAGCCGTCCCGGTGGCAGGCCCTGTTCCTGTTCGCACCAGCCCAGCAGCCGGTCGGCAAGCCTCACGTCCTGGGCGCAGCGGACCTTGGGCAGCACGATGCCGGCGAGCCCGGGCGTGACGACCGCGCGCAGTTCCTCGGCCCCCGCCCAGCCGTCCAGCGGGTTGACACGGACGAACAGCGCCATCCGTCCCGCCTGTCCGGCCGACGTGGCGGCGGCCCGTGCGACGGCGTCGGCCACCTGCGCGCGGGCGGCGTGCTTGTCCGCGGCGGGCACCGCGTCCTCCAGGTCGAGGATGGCCGCGTCGGCGCCCGCCGCCCGGGCCTTGGGCAGCCAGTGGGTTCTGGTGCCGGGGACGAAGAGCAGGGAGCGCAGCGGGGGCCGGCCGGCCGCTCCCGCGTCCACCTCGGCAGGGCTCGTGGAGGACTCCTCAGATGACATGGCTCTTCTCCAGGTCGGCCAGCTCGTCCGCGCCGAGTCCGAGCCACTGCCCGTAGACCAGGTGGTTGTCCTGCCCGAGGGCGGGCCCCGTCCGCCAGACCCGCCCGGGGCGCTGCCGGAAGTGCGGGATCACCGCCTGCATACGCACCGGACCGAGATCGGGGTCGTCGACGGTGACGATGTCTTCGCGTTCGGCGTACACGGGGTCGGCGGCGATGTCCGCGGCGTCGAACACCCGCGAGGCCACGACTTCGGCACGGGCGAACTCCTCCAGACACTCGCCGGTGACGCGCTGCGCCACCCAGTTCCGCAGGTTCTCGTCCAACTGTTCGCGTCGGTCGTACTGTTGCTGAGCCGTGGTGAACTCCTCCTCGGGCAGTCCCAGCAGGCGGGCGATGTTGCGGACCGATCTCAGCGTCGCGGAGGTCACCGTGATCCACTCGCCGTCGCGGGAGCGGTAGGTGTTGATCACAGCCCCCGGGGCGACCGCCAGCTGGTTGCCGGAGCGTTCGGGTACGCGTCCCAACTGGTCGTGGACGATGACCTGCCACTCGACCAGACGGAACAGGGACTCGAAGAGGGCGAGGTCGATCCACTCGCCGTCGAAGGCGGGGTCGTGGTCGCGGCGGTGGAGGGCGGCGAGGACGGCGTAGGCGCCCATCAGGCCGGTCACGGCGTCGCCGTGCGAGAAGCCGGTGTGCACGGGCGGGCCGTCGGGAAAGCCGGTCAGGTGCACGACTCCGCTGCGCGCCTCGCCCACCTTGCCGAAGCCGGGGGCGTCCGCCTGTGAGGAGGTGGCGCCGAAGCCGGAGATCTGCAGCAGCACGGCCCGGGGATTGATGCGGTGCACGGAGTCCCAGTCGAGTCCCCAGCTGCGCAGGCGTCCGGCGCGCAGGGTGACGATGACGACGTCCGCCCAGGCGACGAGCCGGTGGGCGAGGAGCCGGCCGGCCTCGTGGTGCAGATCGAGGGTGACCGAGCGTTTGTTGCGGCCGGCGACCTTGAACCACAGGGGGACACCGTCGCGTTGGGGCCCCATGGCGCGGGCCGCGTCTCCGGCGCCGGGGGGCTCGACGTGTACGACGTCGGCCCCTTGGTCGGCGAGCATCGAGCCCGCCAGCGGACCGGCCACCACATGGGCGAACTCGACCACTTTCAGGCCGTGCAACTGCCCGCTTCCGGTGGTGTTGCGCTCGTCGTCCGACACCGCTTCAGCTCCCTTGCCCTGCCGCTGCGCGTGGGTCTTCGACAGCGTCGTCCGCGTGGGTGCGGCACGGCCGTCGCCGTTGTCTTCAGACTGCCGGAGCGCAGAAATGCCTGTCGAGCAACAGAAGGCCATGAATCAATGCGGAAAGCGCATGAATCGAGGGGTGGGCGGTCAGTGGTATCACGCCCACGAAACCCCGGGCGGGAGCGGACGCCCCTGGAGGCGGAACTCTTCGAGCGTCTGAAGGAACCGCTGCGTCACGGCCGGGAGCGTTCGCCGAGCGCGCAGCGCGATGTCCAGGCGCCGGTCCACCACGGGGTCCACCAGAGGACGGCAGACGACGGACCCGGCCCCCATCAGCGGGAGCACCAGGGCGGGCATCGCCGACACTCCGAGACCGGCGGTCACCAGTCCCCCCACGGTCGCGATACCGCCCGCCTCGGCCGCCGGTTGCGCACGCGCGTCGATCTGGGCGAACGCCGCGTCCGTGAGCCGCCGCACGCTCGAGTCGCGCCCGACGGCCAGGAACGGCTGACGAGCCAGGTCCTCCCAGGCGATCTCCTGGCGGTCGGCGAGCGGGTGGCCTTCCGGCAGCACCGCGACGAAGCGGTCCCTGACCAGGGGGCGGTGCTCCAACTGCTCCGGCGGGCTGGCGACGGTGGTGATCGCGAAGTCGGCGTCACCGGACAGGACCCGCTCGAGTACCGGCCGCTCCAGGCCGTCGAGGAGGCGTACCGCCACCTGGGGCCGCCGCTCGCGGAAGTCGGAGATCACCTGCGGCAGGAGCACCGCCGCGACGGAGGCAAGGGTGGCCACGGCGACCGTTCCCGACTCGCCGAGCAGGTAGCGCCTGAGCTCCTGCATGCCCGCCCGGTGAGCGGTGACGATCTGCTCGGCCACACGCAGGGCCTCGACACCCGCCGCGGTCAACTGCACGTTACGGGTGTCCCGTTCCAGGAGTCGGACGCCGAGCTGCCGCTCCAGGTCCGCGACCGCGCGGCTGAGCGAGGACTGGGACACGTGCATCTGCGCGGCGGCCGCGGTGAAGCTCGCGGCCCGGGCGACGGCCGTGTACGCCGCCAGTTGACGCAAGGTGGTGGCCTCCATGGCCGACGAGCATAGGCGCCCCGGCTCGGATTGATGCGCTCAACGCATGGACAGATCTCGGTTTGATGCTGGACACCGATCCGCCGCTGCTCCGAAACTCTCGCGTAACGCCTCGGCCTGCTCCCTCCGCCCAGCTCCAGCCCGCCGCCGCCGAGGGCCGTCCCCGAGAAAGCGAGCGCCGCCATGCCGGCAGCCCTGGGCTTCGCCACGATCGCCGTCCTCCTGCTGCTCACCATGACCAGGCGCGCCTCGGTGCTGGTCGCTCTGATCCTGCTTCCGGTGCTGGCGGCGCTCATCGGCGGATTCGCGGGCGATCTGGGCGAGTTGATTCTCGGCGGGCTGTCCAGGGTGGCTCCCACCGGCATCATGATCGCCTTCGCGGTCCTGTACTTCAGCCTGATGGTGGACGCCGGGCTCTTCGACCCCCTGATCCGCGCTCTGTTGCGCGTGGCGCGTGGCGACCCGTTGCGGATCACCGTCGCCACGGCCGTTCTCACGCTGTGCGTGGCCCTGGACGGAGACGGTGCCTCCACCTTCCTCATCACCGTCTCCGCACTGCTGCCGGTCTACCAGAGGCTCGGTATGAACCCCCTGGTGCTGTCCGGAGTGGTCTGCCTGGGCGCGGGCGTGATGAACATGGTCCCCTGGGGCGGCCCGACGGTACGCGCCATGGCCGCGCTGAAGCTGGACAGTTCCGAGGTCTTCAACCCCGTGCTGCCTGCCATGGGTTTCGGCGTGGCCTGGGTGCTGGTGGCCTCGTATCTGCTCGGCCGCCGGGAGCGCAACCGTCTCGGTGCGCTGTCCCCGGGAGGTCCGGCCCCGGACGTGCGCACGAGCGAGGGCGAGGGCGAGGGGTGCGACCGCGAACCTGCCTCTTCGGCGTCTGCCGCGTCTGCCGCGTCGAGCCTGCGGGCCACTCCCCCGACGGCCGACGGGCAGGAGCGCCCGGCCCTACGGTCCCCGGGCGACGGGCCCGGCACCGTCCGGGTCCCCCCGCCGCCGCGGACCTGGCTGACCGTCTTCAATCTCCTGCTCACCGTCGCCCTCGTGGTCTGCCTGATCCTGGAAGTGATGCCGCTTCCGGTGCTGTTCGTCCTCGGGTTCGCCATCGCGCTGCTGGTCAACCACCCCACCTGGGAACAGCAACAGGCGCTGCTCGACAAGCACGCCAGGAGCGTGGTCCTGGTCACCACGATGATCTTCGCGGCCGGCGTCCTCACCGGGATCCTCACCGGCACCAGGATGATCGACGAGATGGCCGAGGCGCTCGTCTCGGTCGTCCCCGACTCCTTCGGGTCGCATCTGCCCGTCGCGGTGGCCCTCACCGGCATGCCGTTGAGTCTTGTCTTCACCCCGGACGCCTACTACTTCGGGGTTCTGCCCGTACTGGCCGAGACCGCGAGCGGGTTCGGCACGGAGCCGGCCCAGGTCGCCCGCGCCGCCATACTCGGCCAGATGACCACGGGCTTCCCGCTCAGTCCGCTCACCGCGTCCACGTTCATCCTGGTCGGCATGAGCGGTGTGTCGCTCGGAGAGCACCAACGCTTCATCTTCCGCTGGGCCTTCGCAACCACCCTCGTCATGACCGCCGGCGCCCTGCTGACCGGAGCCTTCCCGCTGTGACCGTGTCCCGGGCCCGGGTGCGACCGGTGGCCCGGGCCCGAGCGGAGTCCCCCCGGTGGACGCCCGGCAGCCACCGCACATGCCGCGTCATGGCCCCCGAAGTGCCGCCCGGCTCCCGCACGTTGGGAGCCGGTCGACCGGATCCACCCCACACGGCACCCGGTCCGGGTGCCCCACCGACCGAGACGAGGACCTATGAGATCGATCCCCAGACGTACGGTGCTCGCCGTCACCGCAGGTGCGGTCGCGGCGCCGGCGGTGAGCACGGCGACCGCTGCGGCCGCCGACGCCACGACAGCCCCCTCCGAAGGACGGCAAGCGGCCTCCGGACCGAATCCGGTCCTGCGGACGGACCTCCTGACGCACGTGACGCCGAGGAACAACTGGCTGGTGACGGCCGTCGCCATCCAGTACGCGCATCGCATCGACCTACGCGGCGGGACGGTCCCGCCCACCGCCTTCCAGGTGCGGGCCACCGTGGGCGGACAAACGGCGGCCCGCACGGTGACCCGCATCTACTCCAACACCTCCGCCGAAGTCGACGACCGCTCCCACCCCGGACGACGAGGGGACCGCCTGATCATCGAACTCGATCCGAACGACCCCAACGCACGGGCCGCCGGCACCGACCCCCTTCCGCTCGACCGCGCCTACTGCGTCAGACAAGTGGCGGACGTGCACACCCCCGAAGGCGAACCCGTGCTCAGGGCCGGCCCGTTCGCGAGCCGGAACGACGACGTCATCACTGCCGTCGTCGACGACTTCGCCGCCGGTTCCTTCACCGACTTGGCAGGTTTCGAACTGGACTTCCGGCTGTACCGGCCCGAGGGATTCCTGCGGAACCCGCGGACGCGCAAGCGGTACCCGCTCGTCGTCACACTGCACGGCGGCGGCGAAGTCGCGGACAACAACATGACCCAGCTCACCTCCAACCGGATCGCGGTCACGTTCGCCAAACCGGAACGACAGCGCCGCGACCCCGCGTTCGTCCTCTCTCCGCAGATCCCCCTGCCCCGTCCCATGGACGGACCCGACGGCACGGACTGGACCGACACCAAGGTCCAGGCCGCTCTGATCGAACTCATCGACACCTTCGTGAGCGAGCACGCCCGAAACGTGGACACAGCCCGGCTCTATCTCGTCGGCCTGTCCTCGGGCGGGCGCGGTATCTACAGCCTGCTGGCGAAGCGACCCGACGTGTTCGCGGCCGCCCTGCCCACCGCCGGCTGGGGCGAGAGGGCCGCCATGGACCGGATCACGCACATCCCGATATGGGCCGACCACTCCGTCGACGACCCGGTCGTCCCCTACCGGGAGGGCCGGTTCGGCAAGCCCGGCACCTGGACCCTGATGAACGCCCTGGAGAGCGCCGGTGCACGGGTCACCCGTGGGGAGTGGGCCAACGATCTGCCGAAGGCACAGTTCGAGGCCCGGTCCCGGGCGCTCCTACGCCAGGCCCGGGCCACGCGCAGTCACGTACTGTTCACGAGCTACACCGCCGGAACGACACCGGTGAACCCACACCTGTCATGGGCCCAGACGTACGAGAACGACGTGGTCATCGACTGGCTCTTCGCACAGTCCCGGTAGCCGCCGCACGCGGCGCCCCCTTCCTTTTCCTGCCGCACTGTGAGACATCAACTCCCGGCGAATCCGAACAGCCCCCACAGCGCGGGCGCACCCCGCTGTCCGGTTACCGCGCTCCCACCGCTATCCGGAGGTAAAGCAATGCGTCCATCAAGCCGTTCCCCTCACACGACCGTGCAGTTACGGACCCGACCCCGTGCCATGACGGCACTGATCTCCCTGGCGACCGTCATCGCTCTGGCGCTGACCGTGCTGACAGCGGCCGCCCCGCCGGCCGCCGCCGCCGACCTGCTGTCCCAGGGCAGACCCGCGACCTCCTCCTCCACCGAGAACGCGTCCACTTCCGCGTCGGCGGCGGTGGACGGCAACACCGCAACGCGCTGGTCGAGCACGTTCGGCGATCCGCAGTGGCTGGAAGTCGATCTGGGCGCCACCGCCACCATCAGCCGAGTGGTGCTGCGCTGGGAGGCCGCGTACGCCCGCGCGTTCCAGATCCAGACCTCCGACAACGGCACCGCCTGGAACACCGTCTACTCGACCACGACCGGCACCGGCGGCGTGCAGAGCCTCGACGTGAACGGCAACGGCCGCTACGTCCGCTTCCACGGCACCCAGCGCGGCACCGCCTACGGCTACTCGCTGTGGGAGTTCCAGGTGTACGGCTCCAGCGAGGGCACCCCTCCGGGCAACGAGATCCCGGACCCGACGACCGCTCTGCTGGAGGCCGCGGGCGGGCCGCTGACCACCGCCACCTACACCGTTCCCAGCCCGAGCGGCTACGGCTCCGGCACGGTCACGTACCCCACGAACAGTGGCTCCTACCCGGGCGTCGTACTGATGCCGGGCTATCAGGGCACCCAGCAGAACCTGCAGTGGCTCGCACCCCGCCTCGCCTCCTGGGGCTTCGTCGTCATCAACGTCGGCACCAACACACTGACCGACAATCCCGAGTCGCGCGGCCGCCAGATCACGGCCGCCGGTACCCAGTTGCTCGCGCTCGGCAACGTCGCCGGCAACCCGGTATCCGGGAAGGTCAACGGCACGCTCGGCGCGGTCGGTCACTCGATGGGCGGCGGTGGCGTCATGGCGGCCCTCCGGGACGACGCGCGCTTCAGGGCGGGCGTGCCCACGGCCCCGTACTACCCGAACGCGAACTTCTCCGCAGTCACCGAGCCCACGTTCTTCCTGACCTGTCAAAGCGACCCTGTCGCCCACGGCAACGACTACGCGGTGCCCTGGTACAACTCCATGTCCGGGGCCGAGAAGTTCTACATCGAGGTCCCGGGCGACCATCTGTGCCCGATGACGGGCTACGGCAACAAGGCCAAGCAGGGCAAGTGGATCGTGTCGTTCCTGAGCCTCTGGCTGCGTGCCGACACCCGTTTCAGCCCGTTCCTGTGCGGTCCCGTACGTGACGCCGACAAGAACAACACAGCCCTGGTCACGCGCTGGATGGACACCTGCCCGTACTGACCGGATCGCTCGGAGCGCTCCGCGGCCCGCCGACGCAGCGCTCCGAGCCAAGGTGATGCCGTACGCGAGTGCCGTTCCGCCATCCCCGGCGGCAGTCAGGAGGGAGGTGTCAGCCCCAGGAGGCGCCCGCGGGCTCCTCGATGGTGGTGTTGATGCGGTTGAAGAAGTTGGTCAGGCCGATCATGAGGATGATCGCGGAGAGCTGTTCCTCGTTGAAGTGATCGGCCGCCTGGTCCCAGATGGTGTCGGGGACCGCCTTTCCGGAGCGGTCGGCGATGCGGGTGGCGGCCTCGGTGAGTTCCAGTGCCGCGCGCTCCTCCTCGGTGAAGAAGGGGGCCTCGCGCCAGGCCGCGACCGCGTGCAGGCGCTCGTCGGTCTCTCCGTGCTTCTTCGCGCCCTCCACGCCCGCGTACAGGCAGGCGCTGCAGGCGTTGATCTGGCTGGCGCGCAGGTGGACCAGTTCCAGCAGCCGCGGGGAGACTCCGCCCTGGTACATGGCCTTGTAGATGTTCTGGATGCCCTTCATGGCGTCCGGCAGTACCACGGCGGGGTTCTTCATACGAGCGTTCATCTCGGCTGTCCTTTGCATCGGTTAGCGTCCCTCACCAGTACGACGGACGCCGACACGAGGGTGTGACAGTGCGGGAAGAGAAAGTTCTGGCCGAGCGGTTCGAGGCCGAGCGGGTCCGGCTGCGGTCGGTGGCCTACCGGATGCTGGGGACGATCGCCGAGGCGGAGGACGCCGTTCAGGAGACGTGGCTCAAGCTCAGCCGCAGCGACGTCGGCGAGGTGAGGAATCTCGCCGCGTGGCTGACGACCGTGGTGGGGCGGGTCTGCCTGGACATCCTGCGCTCCCGTGCGGCGCGGCGGGAGGATCCGCTGCCCGAGCAGGACGGCCGGGTGCGGCTGCCCGATCCGGTGATCAGCGGGCTCGGGGCGGTCGATCCGGAGCAGGAGATCATGGTCGCGGATTCGGTCGGGATCGCGCTGATGGTCGTGCTGGAGACGCTGTCGCCGGCGGAGCGGCTGGCGTTCGTGCTGCACGACATGTTCGACGTGCCCTTCGAGGACATCGCGTCCGTGCTGGGGCGCACGCCGGCCGCGACCCGGCAGCTCGCCAGCCGGGCGCGGCGGCGGGTACAGGGGGCCGCCCCGGCCGCCGACACGGACACGGCGCGCAAGCGTGAGGTGGTGGACGCGTTCTTGAACGCGTCGCGCGGGGGTGACTTCGAGGCGCTGATGGCGATCCTCGACCCGGATGTGGTGGCCTGTTCGGACGGGGGCGGGCAGGTGGCGAGTCTGCTGCGGCGCGGGGCGGCCGATGTCGCCTCGCAGGCGGTGGAGTTCGCCAGGTTCGCCCAGGACGCCCGTGTCGTGCTGGTCAACGGATCGCCCGGGGTGGTGTCGTTCGCCGGCGGGCGGGCGATCTCGGTGCTGTCGTTCACGGTCCGGGGCGGGCGTATCGCGGCGATGGACGTCCTGACCGACCCGGAGCGGCTGGAGGCGTTGGGGCTGGTTGCCTGACGGCTCGCTCAAGGGTGGCTCGAGGACCGCTTCGCAGCTGGTGGAGGGGCGGTCCGGGTGGGCCGTCGGGGTGCGGGAGGTAGGGCATGGTGGTTCTCGGTCTCCTGCGGACGCAGGCCGGAAGGGGGCGACGCCGGGGCAAGTGCCGCAGGGGTTGGGCGGCATGTGCTCCGCGGGCGCCGCCGTCACTCGTCGTGGTCCGGCTCGTCGGTGCGGAGCAGCAGGCACTCTGTGAATTTTGGAGGAACCATGACCGCCCGTATCCCGAATCCCGCCATCACCGCCGGCCCGGACGTCCTTCCGGCGCTGATGGGGGTGGCGGGGGCCGTGAACAAGACCGGGCTGCCGGAGACGACGCTCCACCTCGTCTACCTGCGGGCCAGCCAGATCAACGGCTCCAGCTGGAACGTGAACAAGCACGCCTTCGACCTGAAGGCTGCCGGTGAGAGCGACGAGCGTGTGAACACCGTGGCGGCCTGGCGCGACGCGCCGTTCTTCACGGACGCCGAGCGTGCGGCGCTGGCCCTGGCCGAGGAGGCGACCCGTCTGGCCGGCCCCGACCCGGTGTCGGACGACGTGTGGGCCGAGGCCGCCAAGCACTACAACGAGCAGGAGCTCGCCGGTCTGTTGCTGGCGATCGGCTTCAACAACCTGTGGCACCGGCTGATGCCGACCACCCGTCAGCCCGCGCAGTCGCTGGCCGGCTGACCGTCCTCGTCCGTCCGTTCGTGTCCGGCCGGGCACGGAACCGCTTCGCTCGCGGCTTCCGTGTCCGGCCGGACTTCTTTTCCGGCCGCCGGACTTCTTTTCCGGGCGGCGTGGTCCAGGCATGAAGGGGCCCCGCCGCTCCTGGAGGGGGGCGGCGGGGCCGGAGGGGGGCGGGGTGTCAGTGGCGGCTGTCGGTGGCGAGGACGGCGGCGGCCGGTGCCGCCTCCGCGGCGGCCTCGGCGGACTCGGGGGTGGTGGAGTTCGCCGGCTTCTGGCCGCGCGGCATCAGGAAGGTGACGACGAGCAGGGCGACGAAACCGAGGACCGCGGCCGACAGGAAGGCATGGTGGTTGGCGGTCTCGTAGGCCTTGGTGACCAGGCCGGGGTCGCCGTTGGCGGAGGCGAGCCTTGCGCCCATGCCGTTGTAGGCGATGGTGGCGATGACGGCGAGACCGAGTGCGCCGCCGGCCTCCTGGCTGGTGTTGATCATGCCGGCGCCGACGCCCGCCTCCTCGCCGGAGACGCCGACGAACGCGGCGATCTGCAGGGTCACGAAGACCATGCCGCAGCCCAGGCCCAGCAGGATGAACGGGGCCAGCAGGTCCACCGCGTAGTGGCCGTCGGCCGGGGCGCGCACCAGCAGCAGCAGGCCGGTGACCGTCAGGGCCAGGCCCAGCATCACCACGGCGCGTGCGGCGACCTTGTTGACCAGGCCGGAGGCGATGCCGGCGCCGACGGCCACGGAGACGGCCAGCGGCACGTAGGCGAAGCCCGCCTTGAGCGGGGAGTAGCCGAAGACGTCCTGCATGAAGAGGCTGGCGAAGAAGAACAGGGCGCTGAAGGTGCCGAAGACCAGCACCGCGGAGAGGTTGGCGGTGCGCATGGTCTTCAGGCGGAAGAACTTCAGCGGCATCATCGGGGACTTGACCTTGGACTCGATGACGAGGAAGGCGGCGAGCAGGGCGGCCACGGCGACGAGCGATCCGATGGTGCGCAGGCTGTCCCAGCCGACGGTGGTGGCCTCGCCGAGCGTGAAGATCAGCAGCAGCAGGCCGCCGGTGAGGGTGGCGGCGCCGAAGGTGTCGAACTGGCCGCGGGTCTCGGCCTTGCTCTCGGGGATGAGGCGCGGGGCGAGCAGGGCGGCGCCCAGGCCGATCGGCACGTTGATCCAGAAGATCCACCGCCAGCTGGCCGCGTCGGCCAGCACGCCGCCGAGGATGACGCCGAGGATGGAGGCGATGCCGGAGAGGGATCCCCACAGGCCCAGGGCCTTGTTGCGCTCGGGGCCCTCGGTGAAGGTGTTGGTCAGGATCGCCAGCGCCGCCGGGGTGATCATGGCGGCTCCCAGGCCCTGGACCGCGCGGGAGATGATCAGTACGTCGCCGCTCTCGGCGAGACCGGAGGTCAGCGACGCCAGCGCGAAGATCGTGAAGCCGATCTGGATCATCCGGCGGCGGCCGAAGGTGTCGGCGAGGCGTCCGCCGAGCAGGAGGAAACCGCCGAGAACCGTCGCGTAGGCGGTGACGATGTAGTTCAGACTGACATCGGACATGTCGAGCCCGCTCTGGATCGACGGCAGAGCGAGGTTCACGATCGACACGTCGGTGAAGACCATGAACTGGCCCATGCACACGAAGGCCAGGATCGCCCCGGGGTTGAATCCCGCCCCGAGGCCTGGTCGGCTCGTGGTTGAGTCGGGGGCAGCCATTGTGAACTCCTCAACTGTGCAGGATCGGGTCGTCGAAAGCGGTCCTGGACGAAGGAGCCGCCGGGTGTGCCGTAACTCCCGCTGCCGGGGGCAGGGTCACGCACGCGGCGTGGCGCCCCTGCGGCCCGAGGACGGGTCTTGGAAAGTACACAGGCCCCCGGCACAGAACGGCTCGAGACTGACTTGAGCGCCCCCCCGGGGGGGGCGGGTGGGCGGATGCGGGCCGGGTGTGCGGGGCTTGAGTCCGGCTCAAGAAGGCGTCCGGTGCGGCGTGATCGGTTGGCGGCAGCCGTGTCATGCCCGACCGCCCCCGCGAAGGACACCCCTCATGACGAGCACGCCTCCCGCCCGGCCGGACGCCGTCTTCGTGTTCCGGCCGCCCCCTCCGCGGGCGGCCGGGCCCGATCCGCTGCGCTGGTGGGCGCTGGCGGTCATCGCGCTGGCCCAGCTGACCGTGCTGCTGGACGGCACGATCGTGAACATCGCGCTGCCCTCGGCGCAGGCCGAGCTGGGCATGGGGGACGGCAGCAGGCAGTGGGTGATCACCGCCTACTCCCTGGCGCTGGGCGGGCTGTTGCTGCTCGGCGGGCGTGTGGTGGACCTGATGGGACGCAGGCGGGCGTTCGTCGTCGGACTGCTGGGCTTCAGCGTCGCCTCCGCCGTGGGGGGCGCCGCGACGACACCGGTGATGCTGTTCGCGGCGCGGGCCGGGCAGGGGGCGTTCGCCGCGCTGCTGATGCCGACCGCCCTGTCGCTGCTGGTGACGATGTTCACCGACCCCAGGGAGAGGGGCCGGGCGTTCGCGGTGTTCGGGACGGTCTCCGGTGTCGGCTCGGCCGCCGGGCTGATCCTCGGTGGACTGCTCACCGAGTACCTGGGGTGGCGGTGGTGCATGTACGTCAACGTGCCGATCGCCCTGGCCGCGATCGCCGGCGGGCTGCGGGTGCTGCGCGGGGACGGGCGGGGCCCGGGTGGGACGCGGCTGGACGTGGCGGGCGCGTTGTGGGGCTGCGGCGGGGTGACGGCGGCCGTGTACGGCTGCAGCGCGGCCGAGGCGCGGGGCTGGGCCGACGCGACGGTGCTGGGGGCGCTGGCCGCGGCGGCGGTGCTGCTCGTGGTGTTCGCGGTGCATCAGGGCCGGGTGCGTGATCCGCTGCTGCCGCTGCGCGTGGTGCGGGAGCGGATGCGGGCGGGTGCGCTGGGGATCGCGGCGCTGGGGCAGATCGGCACGTTCGCGGTGCTGCTGTTCGTGACGTACTACCTGCAGGTGGTCCTCGGGTATTCGGCGGTGCTCGCGGGGGTGGCGTTCCTGCCGCTGACGGTGGGGATGACGGGCGGGGTGACGCTCGCGGCGCGGCTGGCTCCGCGGTCGCCGGCGCGGTCCCTGGTCACGCCGGCGCTGTTGGTGGCGGCGGCCGGGGCGCTGCTGCTGACGCGGGTGGGCACCGGCTCCTCGTACGCGGCGGTGGTGCTGCCGGCGCTGGTGCTGTGCGGGTTGGGGCTGGGCGGTGCGGCGATGACGGCGATGACGGTGGCGACGGCGGGGGTGGCGCCCGCGGACTCGGGGGCGGCGTCCGCGGTGTTCACCGCCGCGCAGCAGGTCGGCGGGTCGGTGGGTACGGCGGTGCTGAACACGGTGGCGGCGTCCGTGGCCGCCGACCGGCTGGCCGGGACGCCGACGCCGTCGCCGGGGGCGCGGGCCGAGGCCGCCGTGCACGGGTTCACCGTCGCGCTGTGGGCGGTGGTGGCGCTGCTGGTGGCGGGTGCCGCGGCGGCGCTGCTCCTGGGGGCGCCGCGCCGGGCGGGGCACCGGGGCGGGCGGGGGCCGGGGCGGGGTGACGTGGCGAGGGGGGTCTTCAGGGGGTTGCGGCGGCCCGCGCGAGTGAGGGTCCAGGGGCGTGCGGTGGGCTGCGGTGGCTGCCTTGCGGCAGCGGACAGGACGGACGTCGACTCAGTGAAGGATGTGCATCGCCCATGAGCGCACCGGTGGTGGCCGTCACGGCCGATACGAGCATGCTCAGCTGGACCATCTGGAAGGACGTGCCCGCGGCCGTCCTGCCTTTGGCGTATCTGGAGAAGGTGACCGGTGCGGGCGGTTCGCCGGTGCTGGTGCCGCCGTTGCCCGGCGCCGTCGAGGAGGTGATGGAGCGGGTCGACGCGCTGCTGATGAGCGGGGGGCAGGACATCGAGCCCGCCCGTTACGGCGCGGTGCCCGGGCCGTATGCCCTGGCGCCGGACCCGGTGCGTGACGAGGCGGAGCTGCGGGCGCTGGCCGTGGCCGAACGGCGGGGCATCCCGGTGCTGGGGGTCTGCCGGGGTCTGCAGCTGATCTCGGTCTCCCGCGGCGGGACCCTGCACGAGCACCATCCGCAGCACTCGCCGAAGATGCCCGGCCGCTACGACCGGCGCACCGTGCGTCTCGCGCCCGGTTCGCTCGCCGGGCAGGTGATGGGAGCGTCGGCTGCCGTGTACTGCCATCACCACCAGTCCGTCGACGTGCTGGGCGCGGGACTGGTGGCCACCGGCTGGGCCGAGGACGGGCTCGTCGAGGTCGTCGAGGATCCCTCCGCCCGGTTCGTGGTGGGCCTGCAGGCGCACGCCGAACTGGGCCAGGACACGGCGGGGTTGTTCAAGGCGTTCGTCGACGCAGCCCGCTGACGCGGGAGTTGCGCCGACGCGGGGGTGCGCGCGGGGTCACACCCGCGCGGCCAGGTCCGCCTCCACGTCGTAGGACTGCGCCAGGGCGACGTCGCGGACCAGCTGCCCGATGCCCGCGCGCGGTGCGTCGGGTGCGCCCGGCGGGGTGGACAGGCGTTCGGAGCCGCCGCCGAGGGAGTTCTCGCGTACGCGGCTGGTGTGTGCCAGGCGCAGGTTCTCGTAGCGGGCCAGGGCGGCGGCGGGCGCGTTCGGGCCGTCGCCGCGCCGGGCGAGGCAGGTGGCCAGGGCCACGGCGTCCTCGACGGCCTGGCTGGCGCCCTGGCCGTGGTGGGGCAGCATCGGGTGGGCGGCGTCGCCCAGCAGGGTGGTGCGGGCGGTGCTCCAGCGCGGCAGGGGCTGGCGGTCGTACAGGCTCCAGTGCCCGGCTTCGGTGGCGGCCTCGACGAGGGTGCGGGCGGCCGGTTCGGCGTCGGTGAACGCGGCCCGCAGCGCGCTCAGGTCGGCCGTGCGGCTCCAGGAGTCGCCGGCCGCCCGCGGGTCGGGGACGACGGCGACGAACGCCCAGGCCCGGTGGGAGCGCACGGGGTGGGCCAGCAGCCGTCCGGCCGGACCGGTCCAGGTGAGCAGGGTGTTCGCGGGCAGGCCGGTGACGTCGTCGGCGGGGACGACGGCCCGGATCGCGGCGCTGCCGGAGAACACCGGCCGCTCGGGGCCGGCGAGCGCGCGGCGCAGCACGGAGTGCACGCCGTCCGCGCCGACGGCCACGTCCGAGCGGCAGGCGGTGCCGTCGGCGAAGTCGATCGTCACGCCGCCGGTGTCCTCGGTGACGGCGACCGCGCGCCTGCCGAGGTGGATGTGTGCGGCGGGCACCTGGGCGGCGAGCAGGGCGTGCAGGTCGGCCCGGTGCAGGGTGTAGTGGGGGCCGTCGAAGCGGTCCGCCCACAGCTTGCCCATCGGCTGGCGCACGAGGACGGCGCCGGTGTCGAGGGCCCGTACCTCCATCGCCGCGGGCTGTACGGCTGCGGCGTGCAGTGGGGTGCCGAGGCCGAGGCGGGCCAGCAGCCGGCTGCCGTTGGGGGCGAGGTGGATGCCGGCGCCGATCTCGCCCAGTGCGGGCGCCTGTTCGTAGACGTCGACGTCGATGCCCAGGCGGCGCAGGGCTGTCGCGGTGGTCAGTCCGCCGATGCCTGCTCCGATGACGGCGACGTGCAGGGGTGGGTGGCTCATGTGGTGCCCTTTCGGCTCGCGCGTCCTGGGGCCCCGCGCGGTGTGCGCACCGGCCTGGTGTCCGGGTCTTCGCCGGTCGGGTGCGGCGGGCGGGAGGTGGCGGCGGGGCGCGGGTGCGCCGCGTCCGGGTGCCTGCCGCCGCCTGACGGGTGGCGCCCTGGGGCGTCTTCGACCCTAGGGTCGCCCGGCTGCCCGGGGCGGGCCGGGTGGATCGGTCCTCAAGCGGTCCCGAACCAGCGCCTGAGCGCCTGCGCGAGGTCCGCCTCGTCGGGTGCGGCCCAGGCGATGTGCCCGTCGGGGCGCACCAGCAGGGCGTCCGGGGTGTCCGGATGGCCGTCGCCGTCGAAGTCGGCCGTGACGACGTCGACCCGGTCGGCCCAGGGTGCGGCGGTGGTGCGCAGGGCTTCGGCGTCGTGGGCGGCGGAGGTGATGAGCAGGACGCCGCGGGCGGTGTGCAGCAGGTCGGCGACGCGGCCGGGGTTGCCGTCGGCGAGCTTGAGCGGCAGGTCGGGGCGCAGTCTCAGGCCGAGCCGCGGGTGGGAGCCGGCGCCCATGTCGTAGCGGATGTCGAGGCCGCTGACCTGTCCGGCGAGGTGGCGGGCGACGTCGGGGTCGGCGACGAGTTCCTGCATGACGGCGCGCAGCGGCTGCATGTCCTCGCCGCTGAGGTAGAGCTTGGTCTGGGCGCGGGTGTTGCGCATCAGGAGCTCGCCGACGGGGTGGCGTTCGGTGTGGTAGGTGTCCAGGAGTTCTTCGGGGGCGTGGCCGTTGATGACGGCGGCGAGTTTGAAGCCGAGGTTGGCGGCGTCCTGTACTCCCACGCTCATGCCCTGGGCTCCGGCGGGCATGTGGATGTGGGTGGCGTCGCCGGCGAGGAGGACGCGGCCCTTGCGGTACCGGGCGGCCTGGCGGGTGGTGTCGGTGAAGGAGCTGATCCAGCGCACTTCGGCGTCGTGGATGCTCTCGCCGGTCATCTCCTGCCAGGCGTCGGCGATCACACCGAAGGTCAGGTGGCTCTTGTCCTCGGGCGGGCGCAGGGACTCGTTGTGGATGACGATGCGGGTGACGCCGTTCTGGAGGTTGAAGGACATCACCATGCCGCCGGGGACGCGTTCGCCGATGGGCCGGTGGGGGATGTCGGTGTTCACCAGGTCGGCCATGTACATCCCGCGGGTGGCCTCCCAGCCGGGGAAGTCGATGCCGGCCATCCGGCGCACCAGGCTGCGGGCGCCGTCGCAGCCCACGAGGTACTGGGCGGCGAGCCGGCCGGGGCCGTCGGGGCCCTGGTAGTCGACGACGACGCCGTCGTCGCTCTCGTGGTAGCCGAGGACCTCGTGCGAGCGGCGGATGTCGACACCGAGTTCGTCGAGCCACTCGCACAGGATCTGTTCGGTGCGGTACTGCGGGATGCCGCGCACGCTGAAGTGGTTGTCCTCCAGTTGGGAGAAGTCGATGCGTACGCCGCCGAAGTGGCCCTGGGCCCATTCGACGTCGCCGAAGCGGGCGAGCAGGCCGCGCTGGTCGAAGACTTCGGCGGCGCGGCGGGTGAAGCCCACGCCGCGGGATTCGCCGCTGGGGGCGGGCAGTTTCTCCAGCACGGTGACATCCGCGCCGCCCAGGCGCAGTTCACCGGCGAGCATCAGCCCGACCGGCCCGGCGCCGACGATGATCGCGCCCTTTGGCATGTCGTACTCCTTCACGCAACTGGCCGCCGCGGGCGGGCGGTTGCCAGGTCGGCTGTGGTCGGTCGGGTCAGAACCGGGTCAGTGGTCGGCGGTCGGTGGTGGGCGGAAGAAGTCCAGGAGGTAGTGGGTGATGAGCTCGGGTTCCTCCTCGGGGAAGTAGTGCACCGACTGCTTGACCCGTTCCACGCTCACGTCGTCGGCCAGCGTGGGCAGCGTCGTGCGGAAGTGGTCGTGGGAGAAGCGGGAGCCGATGCCCAGCAGGGGCGCGGTGACCTTGGGGTAGGTCTTCAGGTCCGCGATGTCCTGGTGGTAGGCCTGGTACCAGGCGCAGGCGGCGCGGATGCCGTCAGGGCTGTCGTAGGCGGCGGCGTAGACGGCGCGGTCGCGGTCGCCGATCAGCGACTGGTCGTCCAGGGCGTGGGTGAACAGCCAGTCGATGACCTGGCGCATACGGCCGGCGTACAGCACCTGGGGCAGGTGGGGGACCTGGTTGAACGCCCACCACCAGCGGGTGATGCCGGTGCCCGGGCGGGCGATCAGCCGCAGGTCGTAGTAGCTGTCGTCGGGGTGTGCGGTGTCCAGGAGCGCGACCTTGCGGGTGGCTTCGGGGTGGTTGGCGGCGAAGGCGAAGGCGACCATGGCGCCCATGTCGTGGCCGGCGATGTGGACGTCGTGGTGACCGAGGTGGCGGATCAGCGCGTGGATGTCGGCGGCCATCGTCTTCTTGTCGTAGCCGTCGGCGGGCCGGGCGGACCCGCCCATGCCGCGCAGGTCGGCCGCGATGACGGTGAAGTGCCGCGCCAGGTCGGGCAGCACCTTGTGCCAGGCCCACCAGGTCTGCGGGTAGCCGGGCAGCAGCACCAGCGCATCGCCGCGGCCGCCGGTGACGTAGTGCAGCCGGGTGCCGTTGACGTCGGCGTGGTGGCTGGTGAAGTCGCCGGGCAGTTCGCGCGCGAGTTCCTCGTCGGTCGGGGTGCGGCCGGCTTGCGCTGTCATCAGGGCCTTCCTTCGTGGATGCCCCCGGCCTCAGCCGGAGGAGGAAACGAAGCTCCTGCGGAGCAAGGCACGGGTGGCCGGTTCGCCGCCAGGGCGAACCGGCGTCCACCGACCACCGGACAACACCCTTCACTCACAGGGGAGTTGATACGATGTGAGGCGTGACGCTGCAGGTCAAGCGGGCGTTCAAGTACCGCTTCTACCCCACCGACGAGCAGGCAGGCGAGCTGTCCCGCACGTTCGGCTGCGTCCGCCTCGTATACAACAAGGCGCTGGAGGAGCGCACCCGGGCCTGGTACGGCGAGCAGCGCCGCGTCTCCTATGTGCAGTCGTCGGCCGCGCTGACGGAGTGGAAGAAGACCGAGGAGCTGGCCTTCCTGACGGAGGTGTCCTCGGTCCCGCTCCAGCAGGCGCTGCGCCATCTCCAGACGGCGTTCGGGAATTTCTTCGCCAAGCGGGCCAGATACCCGCGCTACAAGTCGCGGAAGAAGTCCCGGGCGTCGGCCGAGTACACCCGCAGCGCCTTCAAGTGGCGCGACGGGCAGCTGACTCTGGCCAAAACGGCGGAGCCGCTGGACATCCGCTGGTCGCGTCCGCTCCCCCAGGGGGCGGAGCCGACGACGGTGACCGTGTCCCGTGACGGCGCCGGGCGCTGGTTCGTCTCGATGCTCGTCGAGGACACCGTCGCCTTGGCCCCTGCCACGAATGCGGCGGTCGGCCTGGACGCCGGGATCTCCTCCCTGGTGACCCTGTCCACCGGGGAGAAGATCGCCCACCCGAAGCATGAGCGCCGGGACCGCACCCGTCTCGCCCGCGCTCAGCGGGAGCTGTCCCGCAAGGCCAAGGGCTCCGACAACCGGGCCAAGGCCCGCGTGAAGGTCGCCCGCGTCCATGCCCGGATCGCCGACCGGCGCCGGGACTTCCTGCACAAGCTGTCGACTCGTCTCGTCCGTGAGAACCAAACGGTCGTGATCGAGGATCTCACCGTCCGCAACATGCTGAAGAACGGCAGGCTCGCGCGCGCCGTGTCCGACGCGTCGTGGACGGAGCTGCGCTCCATGCTGGAGTACAAGTGCGCCTGGTACAGGCGCGAACTTGTCGTGATCGACCGTTGGTTCCCCAGCTCCAAGCTGTGCGGGGCCTGCGGCAGGGTCGCGGCGAAGATGCCGCTGAACGTCCGCGAGTGGACGTGCGACTGCGGCGCCGTGCACGACCGCGACGTGAACGCCGCACGCAACATTCTCGCCGCCGGGCTGGCGGCGTCTGCCTGTGGAGACGGTGTAAGACCTCAACGGGAGTCCTCCCGGACGGGGCGGTCGTCGGTGAAGCAGGAACCCCAGCGGGCGACCGCTGGAATTCCCCGCCATTAGGCGGGGGAGGAAGTCAAGCCCCTCTTCTCCGTGCTGCTGCGGGCTGCGGACGGTTCGTCAGGCGGCGAAGGCGGCCGCGTTCTGCTCCGCCCATGCGCGGAAGGGGCGGGCGGGATGCCCGGTGAGCAGCTGGACGTCCCCGCTGAGGGGGACGGGCCCGGTGGAGAGCGACCACAGCTCGATCAGGGCGTCGGCGATGTCGTCCGGCATCGAGTCGGGCTTGTGGGCGCGCCACACCGCGGGCGGGATCGGCTGCACGGGGATGTCCCGGCCGGCGGCCTCGGCGATGACGGCGACCTCCTCGCGGAAGCTCAGCGAGGCGGGGCCGGTGAGGTGGTAGGAACGGCCGCGTGTCTCGGGGCGGGTGAGGGCGGCGTAGGCGCACTCGGCGATGTCCCGCTCGTCGATGGGGTCGGCGTAGCTGTCGGGGAAGGGCAGGGTGACGGCGCCGCGGGCCCGCAGCACATGGGCCCAGGAGGCGGCGTTGGAGGCCAGTGCCCCGCAGTTGAGGGTGGTGACGGTCAGCGGGGAGGCGGCCAGCGCGCGTTCGACCGCCAGGTGCGGGGCGGCGATCGGGTTGGTGCCGGCGTCCGCGCGCAGCACGGCGTCGGCGGACATCACCACCACGTGCTCGACGCCCGCGGCGACGGCGTCGGCGGTGAACCGCCCGATGTGGGTGGGGTCGCAGTACAGGAACACCGAGGTGACGCCGTCGAGGGCGGCCGCGAAGGTGGTGGGGTCGTCCAGGGCGAGGTGCACGGTGGGGACGCCGTCGGGCGGGGTCAGCTTCTCGGGGCTCGCGGAGGCGGCGGTGACGGGCACGCCGTGGTCGGCGAGGAGCCGTACGAGCAGCGATCCGACCTTGCCGCGGCTGCCGGTGACGAGGACGGTCATGACAGGGTCTGCCTCTCCTGGAAGGGGGTCGCGGGGGGCGTCGGGCGGCGGGGCCGTCAGGCGGCGGAGCCGTCAGGCGGCGGGGGTGTCAGGCGGCGGGGCGGCCGAACCAGCGGTGCAGTGCCTCGCGCAGGTCTCCGCCGTCGGTCTCGTCCGTCCACACGATGTGGCCGTCGGGCCGCACCAGGACGCAGGCCGGTGGCTGCTGCGCGGGGGCGGAGTCCTGCGGGGCCCAGGTGCCGGTGACGGTGTCGACGCGGTCGGCCCAGTCGGCGGCCGTCTTCGCCGCGGTCTCGTCGTCGCCGGTGGCGATGAGCAGGCCGCGGGCGCCGTGGAGGAGTTCGGCGACCGTCGTGCGGCTGCCGTCGGGGCGTTGGAGGACGTGGTGGGGGGCCAGGCGCAGGCCGAGCTGCGGGTGGGCGCCGGGGCCGACGTCGTAGCGGATGTGCAGGCCGCTGACGCGTCCGGCCAGGTGGCGGGCGGCCGGCTCCAGCTGCACCAGTTCGCGCATGACGGCGCGCAGCGGCTCCATCTCCTCGCCGCTGAGGTAGAGCAGCGACATGGCGTGCACGTCGGCCATGAGTTTCTCGCCGATCGGGTGCCGTTCGCTGTGGTAGGTGTCCAGGAGGTCGTCGCCGGCGTCGCCGCGCAGGACGGCGGCGAGTTTGAAGCCGAGGTTGACGGCGTCCTGGAGGCCGACGCTGACGCCCTGGGCGCCGAGCGGGGCGTGGTCGTGGGCGGCGTCGCCGGCCAGGAGGACACGGCCCTTGCGGTACCGCTCGGCCAGGCCGGTGGCGTTGGTCAGGGCGCACATCCAGGTGGCGTCGGCGTGGTGGATGTCCTCGCCGGTCAGCCGCTGCCAGGCGTCGGCGATCTCGGTGAAGGTCAGTTCGCCCTCGCCGTGGTGGGGGCGGATACCGGGTTCGTGGATGACGATGCGGTCGACGCCGGGTTCGAGGGTGACGGACAGGACCATGCCGCCGCCGGGGATGCGTTCGCCGATGGGCCGCATCCGCAGGTCGGCGCCGACCACGTCCGCCAGGTACAGGCCTCGGGTGGCCTTGCTGCCGGGGAAGGCGATGCCGGCCAGGCGGCGCACGGTGCTGTTGCCGCCGTCGCAGCCGACGAGGTAGGAGGCCGTGTCCTGTACGGGGCCGGCGGGGCCGGTGAAGTGGGCGACGATTTCGCCGTCGGTCTCGGTGAAGGAGGTCAGCTCGTGTCCGCGGCGGACCTCGACGCCGAGTTCGGCGACCCAGGTGCCGAGCATGTCCTCGGTGACCGACTGGGCCAGGCCCATGACGCCGAAGTGGCTCTCCTCCAGCAGGGAGAAGTCGATGCGGACTCCGCCGTAGTGGCCCTTGCTGCCCCAGCGGATGTCACCGAGGCGTTCCAGCAGGCCGCGCTGGTCGAAGACTTCGGCGGTGCGGCTGGTGAATCCCAGCCCCCGGGACTCGCCGCTCGGGGCGGGCAGCTTGTCGTAGACGACGACGTCCGCGCCACCGAGGGCGAGTTCGCCCGCGAGCATCAGACCGGCCGGGCCGGCTCCCACGATGATCACGCCGTGTGGCATGTCGACTCCTCGGTACAGGTGGATGCAGATCAGGAAAGCCCGCTGGTCTCGACGGGTGGTGCAGTCCGGCTCAAGTGGTGCGGTGGCAGCAGGAGTCGGGGCACCGCGGCCGGCGCGGGGCCGGGACGGGGGGCGGCCCCGTCGGGCGGGGGAATGCCGACGGGGCCGCGCTGGGGGGAGGGTCAGTAGCGGACCCGGACGAGCTGGCCGTCCGCGCTGTGGGCGTTGTTGGTGACGTACACCTGGTCGCGGGGGCCGACGGCGAGGCCGGTGGGCTGGTTCAGCTGCCCGCCGGTCGGGATCTCGGTGACGGTCCTGCTCCCGGTGTCGATCTTCGACAGCTTCGCCGGCAGCGGCGGTCCGGCCTGGAAGCCCTCGGTGAAGGACAGGGCCAGCAGGTCGCCCCGGCAGTCCACCGCCAGGTCGATCAGGTTCGTCAGGCCGGTGACGAGCACCTCGGGCTGCTTGCCGGGCACGGCCTTCCAGATCCGGGCGGAGCCGGCGACCATGCCGCTCATGTCGGCGAAGTACACCGTGCCGTCCTTGGCGCGGACGATGCCGGTGGGTACGGCCTCGGCGGTGCGCACGGGGGTGACGTTGACGGGCACCAGGAAGTCGGTGGAGGTGGTGCCGTCGCCGTGGACGCGGACGAGGTCGTTGGAGCCGGCGTCGGTGACCAGGAAGCCCGAGCCGCTGCGGATCAGGCCCCACGGGTTGGCGTGCACCTCGCCGCCGTCGGGGTTGAGCCGGGTCTCGTGGGCGGCGAGATCGCCGAGGACCTTGCCGTCGCGGGTGCGGAAGACCGTGCCCAGGGTGGCCGCGTCGGGGCCCAGCGATGCCCGGTAGTCGGTGGTGCCGCCGAGGTTGCTGACGACGTCGTAGCCGCCCCGCGGGTCGGGCACGGCGTCGGTCGGTCCGCTCGCGCTGACCGGGGCGCCGGCCGCCACGCCTTGTGCGTGGGAGGCCAGTCCGCTCACCACACGGCCCTTGAAGCTGCCCTTGACCTTGTAGACGCCACCGGTGGCTCCGACGCAGCTCTGCCCCTCGGCGCAGCCGGGAAGGCCCTCACCGGCCTCGGCGACCAGGATCGTGCCGTCGGACAGGACGGTGATGCCGCGGGGGTTCTTCAGATGGTCGGCGACGACCTCGATCGTGGCCGCGGTGCCGGCGTGCGCCGCCGGAGCGGTCAGCACGGGGGCCGCGACGACGGTGGCGGCGGCCGCCGTCATCAGGCCCGTTCTCCAGGACCTACGTGATATCGACATGATTCTCCCTGACTCGCTCTTGGCTCCCGCTTCTTCCGAGCAGCTGTGCAATCTGCGCCAGAATAGGGGAGAAATGGTTTTCGCATAACCGAGGAAAAACAATCCCAGGGCGTATTGAATTAAAATTCGAGTGATGCTCCAGGGGCATTTATTTCGGTGTTCTCAGTGCCCGGTCCACCAGTGCGGCGGCGGCTCCCGTGTAGTCGGCCGGATCGAGCAGCCGGGCCAGAGCGCGGGGCGTGAAGTGGCGCTGGACGTCGGGGTGTTCGGCGAGGATCTCGGCGAGCGGCCGGGACATCTCGGCCGCCCGCAGCGAGGCGGCGGCCAGCAGTTGCCTGGCCGCCACCCTGCCCAGATGCGGGGCGAGGGCCGCCGCGAGCCGTTCGGAGACGAGCTGCCCGCCCGTCGCCGCCAGGTTGGCGCGCATCCGCTGCGGACGCACCGTCAGGCCCCGCACCAGTTCCACCGCGGTGTGGGCGGCGCCGCCGGTCAGCCGCAGGCATTCGCGCAGGGGCTGCCACTCCGCGTGCCACCCACCCGCCGAGCGTTCGTCCTCGGCCGGCAGACACTGCGCCAGGACGGTGGCCAGGGCGGGCACCTGAAGAGCGGCGGAGCGGATCAGGGTGGCCAGGACCGGGTTGCGCTTGTGCGGCATCGCCGACGACACGCCGCGGCCCTCGACGGCCGGCTCGGCCACCTCGCCGATCTCGGTGCGGGCCAGCACCAGCACATCCGCGGCGATCTTGCCGAGGGCGCCCGTGGTGCAGGCCAGAGCGGCTCCCAGGTCGGCGACCGGGGTGCGCAGCGCGTGCCAGGGCAGGGCGGGCACGGCCAGCTGCGTCTCCGCGGCGAAGGCGGGCAGCAGCGTGTCCAGCAGGCCGGCGGGGGCGGTGTCCGCGCCCGTGTACTGCGCATAGCCCGCGAGAGTGCCGGCCGCGCCGCCCAGGGACACCGGCAGCCCCTCCCCCAGCACCCGCTCCAGGCGCTCGACGGCGTCGAGCACCAACTGCCGCCAGCCGGCCGCCTTCAGCCCGAACGTGGTGGGCACGGCGTGCAGGGCGAGGGTGCGTCCCGCCATCACCGTGTCCCGGTGCTCGGCGGCGAGCGGCGCGAGGGTGCCGGCCACCGTGCGCAGGTCGGCGGTGATCAGCCGCAGCGCCCGGGCGGCCACCAGCATCGCGCCGGTGTCGAAGATGTCCTGACTGGTGGAGCCCCAGTGCACGTACTCCACGGCGTGCGGCGCGTCCCGTGCCACCGCCGCCGTCAGCGCCGCGATCAGGGGGACGACGGGGTTCGCCGTCTCCCGGGCCGCCAGCGCCACCTGCCGTACGTCGAGCCGCTCGGCGCGCGCCGCGGCGGTGATCGCCGCGGCGGCCGACGCCGGAACGGTGCCGCAGCGCGCCTGGGCGCGGGCCAGGGCCGCCTCCGCGTCCAGCATGGCCTGCAGCCAGGCCGCGTCGCCGACCGCGGCCTCGACGGGGGTGCCGGCGCGCACCGGGGAGAGCAGCCCGGCGTCCGGATGGGCCGTCGGCTCCCGTTCTCTGAGCGGCTGTTCATGCGTTGTGGTCATGCCGCGCTCCTCTGCGTCGCCGGCACCGCCGCCGCGGCGGGGGTCGTGGTCGTCGTCCCGGTCGTCGCCGGGGCGGTGTCGCGGGTCGCGGGGGCCGAGCGGAGCTTGGCGGGGGCCCGGGTCAGGGCCGCGGGCAGGGCGAGCACCGCGCCCGCGATGGCGTCGGAGTCCTCCAGCGTGACCGAGCCGACCCCCGGCCTGATGCCGGCCGCGGTCACCCAGTGCACGGACTCGGTGGGCACCCCGTAGGCGAAGCGCCGCGGATGCGGCACGTCCCGGGCGTCCAGCAGGCGGTAGGGCCGCTCGGTCACCGCCAGGCCGCCGGTCTCGTAGCCGCCGCCGGCGCCGGGGACGCGATGGGGCCGGCACCCACCGGTGCGCAGCAGCTGCCGCATCAGCGGGTCCGCGGTGCGCCGCAGGTCGATCTCGGGCAGCCGCGCCTCGATCAGCACCCCCGCACGCACCCGTACGTCCTCGATCTGCGTGGAGGTCGCCACGAAGCAGGAGCCCTCCGCGTCGGTCTCGATCCGGAGGCCGGGGCCGGTGACCTGGAGGATCCCGGCGTCCATCAGCGCGGCCATCTCCTCGATGCGGGAGGCGGGCGGGCCGATCGACAGGTAGGCGTTGAGCGGCGTGTACCAGCCGTCCAGCTCCGCGCGGTGGGAGTCGGCGTCGAGCCCGGCGTGGTCGACCGCGAGCCGCACCTCGTTGCGCAGGTCCCGCAGCACGTCCAGGGCCGCCTTGACGGGGCCGCTGACGTTGCCCTGGCGGGCCAGGCGCACGTCCTGCTCCAGGTGTCCGCGCAGCCACACGCCGAAGGACTGCGCGTCCTCGAAGCGGCGCTCGCCCCAGGGGCGGGTGACCAGCCGCCAGTCCCAGCGCTCCTCGGGTGCGATGCCCGCCTCCTGGAGCAGCAGCTCCTCCTGGCGGCCCGGCGCGCAGGTGAGGAAGCGGCGGGCGAACTCGGCGATACGGTCCGCGTCCTGACGGCCCGCCAGCAGCGTCTCGCTGTAGACGCACGCCACCTCCTTCGCGATCAGCGGCCACAGGTCGGTGCCGAAACGCAGCGGCCGCCGGCCGGGCGCGCGCAGCGAGGCGAGGTACTCCTCGGTGAGCAGGCGCGGGAGGTAACGGCCGTGCGCGCCCTTCTCGTTGTCGCCGCGCGCCTGGTACGGCACGCCGCGCCGCGAGCCCGCGTACAGGCGCGGTTCGCGGCCCGAGGGGCGGTAGACCAGGCGGCCGTCGGCGGCGCGTTCGAAGACACCGCCGCGGGCGTGCGTGAACAGCGCCATGTAGTCGAAGAAGTTCAGGCCCAGACCGCGCAGCAGGACGTTCTCGCCCGGCGCGACGCCCGACAGGTCCACATCGGCGGGGTTGGCGGGCTGGACGTAGGTCAGGCCGTGGCCCTCGGCGAAGGCCGCCAGGCCGGCTTCGGTGTCCGTCGGTGCGACCGGCACATGGCCCTGGGCCAGCACCACCGCGGACAGCCCGGTCAGCCGGGTGCCGTCCTCCAGCACCACGGTCTGGGGGGCCGCGGCCGGCTCGGCGCGGGGGTCCTCCTCCAGGGCCACGGCCCGCTGGGGGTGCACCGTCACGGTGACGTGGTCCGGTGCGCCCGCGGTGACCTGGTCGAACACCCAGGTCAGGTAGTGGCCGTACAGGGCGCGGGTGGGGTAGGTGTCCGGGCCGAGGCCGCGTGCCTCGGCGAGGATCTCCTCGTCCAGCGGCAGGCCGGTGCCCGGGATGAGGGCGCCCGGGCCAAGGGCCGCCGCCCACTCGTACAGGCTCGGGCCCTCCTCCAGCGGTCCGTCGATGCGGACGCTGGCGTCGGTGTAGAGGGTGACCTGCGAGGCGACGGTGTTCATCAGCAGGTGCCGGGACTGCGAGGGCCGCCACACCCGGCCCGGTCCGGCCGGGCCGGGGTCGACCACGTGCACGGTGAGTTCGGCCCAGCGCGGGGAGCTGCGTTCCTGGGCGCACAGCCGTTCCAGGACGGACAGCCCCCGCGGTCCGGCGCCGACGAGGCACACTTCCATCAGTACCCAGCCAGGGGACGCCCCGCTTTAGCGGGGTGGGGAATGGCTTCTGAGCCCTGCTCTGACCTCAACTGTGCGCACGGATCTGCACTGTTCACCTGAGCCCACCTCTCTGCCGTATTAGACCTGTGGCGTGTGTATAGTGATCGCGTGGCTGTGACCAGGAAGGTTCGCCGGTTCTCCGGCGGCGTGTACGACCTCGGGCTCCATGTGGTGTGGTGCCCGAAGTACCGCCGTCCGGTCCTCGGCGGCCGGGTCGCGGAACGACTGGACGAGCTGATCCGGCAGAAGGCGGAGGAGCGCGGCTGGGAGATCGTCGCCCTTGAGGTGATGCCCGACCACGTCCACCTGTTCGTGAAGCACGACCCGAAGTCGTCGGCCTCGTACGTGGCCAACCAGTTCAAGGGCTTCACCTCCCGCGTGCTGCGCGAGGAGTTCCCGCACCTGAAGTCGCGGATGCCCACCTTGTGGTCGTCGTCGTACTTCGCGGCATCGGCCGGCGCGGTCTCGGCGGCGACGGTCGAGAAGTACACCAACACCCAGTGGGAACGCCCGGGGAAGAGGGGGGACGGCTCGTGATCCGCGCGTACAAGTTCCTCCTGCGCCCCACGGTCCGTCAGACGGCCGCGCTGGGCGAGATGCTGCGGGATCACCGCTCGCTGTACAACGGCGCCCTTCAAGAGCGGCGCGACGCCTACCGGCACGCCTCGAAGACGAGTGTCAAGTACGGGGACCAGTCCGCACAGCTCAAGGAGATCCGGGCGTTCGACCCCGAGCGTCAGGGCCGCTGGTCGTTCCCTTCCCAGCAGGCCACCCTGCGCCGCCTCGACAGGGCATTCGCCGCGTTCTTCCGCCGTGTCAAAGCCGGGCAGACTCCGGGTTACCCGCGCTTCAAGGGCGTCGGACACTTCGACACCGTGGTGTTCCCGAAGAACGGTGACGGCTGCCGCTGGGACTCCACCCCCCACGACCCCGTCACCCGCGTACGCCTGCAAGGCGTCGGGCACATCCGCGTGCACCAGCACCGCCCCGTGCACGGCCGGGTCAAGACGATCTCGGTGAAGCGCGAGGGCAACCGCTGGTACGTCGTCCTGGCCGGCGACGAGGTGCCCGCCGAGGAACTGCCGCCCACCGGGGCGGTCGCCGGTATCGACATGGGCGTCGCCCACTTCTTGACCACCTCGGACGGCGAACACGTCGCCAATCCCCGTTTTTTTCAAGCGGCGGCCGAAGAACTCGCCGAAGCGCAGCGGCACCTGGCGACGTTCCCCAAGCGCACCAAGCGGCGTACCAAGGCACACCGGGCCGCCGCCCGGAAGGTCGCCAGGCTGCACGCCAGGATCAGGCGTCAGCGCGCCGACTTCCACCACAAGACCGCCCGCGCGCTCATCACCGACCACGACGTGATCGCGCACGAACGGCTCAACACAGCGGGCATGACCCGCACCCCCATGGCCAAGCCCGACCCGGCAGGCGACGGCGCGTTCCTGCCGAACGGTGCCGCCGCGAAGGCCGGGCTCAACCGCAGCATCCTCGACGCGGGTTGGGCGCAGTTCCTCGGAATCCTGGCGAACAAGGCTGAGAGCGCCGGTCGCCTGGTGGTCCCGGTGGACGCGCGCAACACCTCCCGCACGTGCCCCGACTGCGGGCATGTCGCGAGGGAGAACCGCGTCACCCAGGAAATGTTCCAGTGCACGGCGTGCGGGTTCGCGGCGAACGCGGACCACGTCGGCGCGACGAACGTCCTCAACAGGGCCGGGCTGGCCCTCTGCCCGGCGGCCTAGCCACCGACACAGGAAGCCCGCGCGTTTACGCATGGGTGGAGTCACACGTCCGCTGCTCACAAGGACAGACCTCTTCCTGAGGGTTCCGGGCGGAGCGGGGCGCGCGCGTGCCGTCGGCGACGTCTGCCTGCTCCGCCGCCACGGTCGGCCGAGGCGCTCAAACGAGGGTGGGACGGTGGTGGAGGCAGCGATGCCGAGAAAACGTCAGACGGCGGGGAGGCCGGGCAGCAGGGAGGTCAGCCGGCCGAGGGCGCCGAGGAGCAGCTGCACCGCGCCGTCCACGGCCGGGGCGGGGGTGGTACGGGCGCGGGTCGTGAGGTGGACCAGGGCGGTGACGGCGAGCAGCAGCAGGGCCGCGCGGCGGTAGTCGCCGCAGGCCCTGTCGTGAAGCGGCGGGGGCAGGGCCGCGGCCGGGGCGAGGGCCAGCGCGCCGAGGCAGACGGTGGCCCAGGGCACCCACAGGTGGGTGGCGAGCGTGACGTCGGCCAGGCGGCCGGTGGACAGGGCCAGTACGGTCGCACCGACGAGGGTGGCCAGGTACGGGCCCCGTTCGCGGGCGGGGAGGCGTTCGGCGAACAGCGCCACCACACCGGCCGTCGCCCCGCCCGTCCCCAGGCCCTGGACGACACGTGCGGCGAGCAGCGGGCCCGCGTCCCGGGCGGCGGCACCGAGCAGCGTGCCCGCCACGAGGAGGGCGAGGGAGCCGATCACGGCGCGGCGGCGGCCGTGCCGGTCGGCGAGGGCCCCGAGGGCGGGCAGGGCGGCGGCCGTCACCAGCGGCGCCCCGGTGGCCGCCCACGACGGACCGCCGCGCGCCGCGGACACGTCCAGCTGGCAGAACAGGATCGCCAGGACGAGCGGGGGCAGCAGCAGACTCACGGCGTGGCGGCGCACCATGGGCCCGGCGCGCCGTACGGCTGCCGTCGGCGCAGTGCGCCGTACGGCGGCCACGAGGGGTGTGCGCGGCGTGGCTGTGGTGTCGTGCGGGCGCAGCGGGTCACGTGCCGGTCGCTGAGGCAACCGGACCCACCCCCTCTCCCCCGGCTCGTCGTCGGCGCCACCGCGCGCGGCAGGCAGTACAGCAAGGGCCGCTCAAGGGCGCGTCGAGGCCGGGTGCAGGGGCGGGGCGGGGTTCAGCCGTGCCCGAGTCTGAAGCCGACCCCGCGCACGGTCACGATCCAGCCGCTGGCGCCGAGTTTGCCGCGCAGGCTGCTGACGTGGGTGTCCACCGTGCGGCGTGACCATGTGTCACCCCAGACCCGGTGGAGCAGCTGCTTGCGCGGGATGACCGTCTCGGGGTGCGAGGCGAGCAGGCACAGCAGGTCGAACTCCTTGCGGGTGAGGGTCACGCCGACGCCGTCCACGGTGACCTCGCGGGAGTTGACGTCGATGCGCAGCGAGCCGTGCCGGATCTCCTCGAGGGTGCTGGGCTGCCACCGGGTGCGGCGCATCACGGCCTCGATGCGGGCCATCAGCTCGCGCATCCCGTAGGGCTTGGTGACGTAGTCGTCGGCGCCGGCCTGCAGGCCCAGGACACAGTCCAGTTCCGAGTGGCGGGCGGTGACGATGATGACGGGGACGCGGCTGGCCGAGCGGATGGCGCGGCACACCTCCAGCCCGTCCAGGTCGGGCAGTTCCAGCGCGAGCAGCACCAGGTCGGCGTCACCGTAGGCCTGCAGCGCCGCGCCGCCGCGGGTGACGCCGACGGGTTGGTGGCCGTGCCGGCGCAGCTGGGCGATCAGGGGGTCGCCGAGGTCGGGGTCCACCACCAGGACGCGCACCGCCGTGGAGACCGGGGCCGCGGCAAAGGCCGGGGCGGCCATGGAGGCCATGGGGGCCCCGGGTACGCCGTCGGCCGGGCGAACCGGCTGCGGGGCGGGTGTGTGAATCTCCGGCAGCGTCTGTGCCGTCGTCATCTGGCTCATGCCTCCCCCAAGGGTCCTGCGCGGCGGTCCGCTCCCGACCGTAGGCACCGGCGGTCGAGTCCGGCTGAAGCCCGGATACGTGGCCGTGTCCAGGCGGTGACCGGTGGTCCGGTCGTCCGTGGTCCTACGGGTTCAGCACCCACGCCGAGTGGTGGGCGGTGAAACCGATGTGCGGGTAGTACTGCGTGGCGGCCGGCGCCGACAGCAGCACGATCTTCGCCGTCGGGGCCTGCTTGCGGGTGGCGTCGATCAGGGCGCGGCCGATGCCGGAGCGCTGGTGGGTGTCCGCCACCGCGATGTCGGACAGGTAGGTGACGTAGGAGAAGTCGGACACGCTGCGGGCGATGCCGACGAGCGTGCCGTCGGCTTCACGGGCGACCAGGACGAGGTTGGCGTTGCGCACCATCGCCGCCATCCGCTCGCGGTCGTCGGCCGGGCGCCGCTCGCCCAGGCCGGAGCAGCGGTACACCTCCAGCACCTCGTCCAGGTCCAGGGCGGCGCCCTCCACCCGCTCAATCGTCCAGGTCACGAAGGATCTCCAATCGGCTGCGCACCACGTCGTGGTGGGTGAGGAAGCGCTCGGGTCCGAGCGCGGGCAGGTCGATGCCCTCGTGGGCGAGCGTGGCGGAGAAGTGCTCGCCGGTGGCGATCGTCCGGTTCGCCGCGGCCTGCACCGAACGGTAGGCCCGCTCGCGTTCGACGCCCTCGCCCAGCAGGTCGGCGAGGACCGGCGAGGAGTAGATCAGGCCGTCGGTGGCGTCGAGGTGCGCGCGCATGCGTTCGGGGTGCACGGTCAGCGCCTGCACCAGTTCGGCCGCCTTCGTCGCCTGGAAGTGGCCCACGCACAGGCTGTCGGGCAGGACGACCCGTTCCACCGACTGGTGGGCGAGGTCCCGCTCGTGCCACAGCGCCACGTTCTCCAGCGCGGCGGAGGCGTAGCCGCGCAGCAGGCGGGCCAGCCCGCACAGCCGCTCGCTGGTGGTGGGGTTGCGCTTGTGCGGCATGGCGCTGGAGCCCTGGTAGGCGCCGGCCCGGGGCTCCTCGACCTCACGGACCTCGGTGCGCTGCAGCAGCCGCAGTTCCAGGGCGACCTGTTCGACGCAGGCGCCGAGCGCGGCGACCGCCTGCAGGAGCTGGGCGTGCCGGTCGCGGGCGACGACCTGGCTGGGCACGGGCTCCACGCCCAGGCCGAGCGCCCGGCACACATGGGCCTCGACGGCCGGGTCGATCAGGGAGTAGGTGCCGACCGAGCCGGAGACCGTGCCGACGGCCACGGCCTGGCGGGCGGCGGTCAGCCGGGCCAGGGAGCGGTCGGCGGCGAAGGCGTAGCCGCCGAGTTTGTGCCCGAACGTGGTGGGCTCGGCGTGGATGCCGTGGGTGCGGGCCACCATGACGGTGTCCCAGTGTTCCAGGGCCCGCTCGGCCAGGACGCGCCGCAGCCGCCGGGCGGCGGTGATGAGCAGGTCGGTGGCGCGGGCCAGGGTGTGGCCGAGGGCGGTGTCGACCAGGTCGTAGCTGGTCATGCCGAGGTGGACGAAGCGGGCGGAGTCCTGCGGGATCGGCTCGCAGTAGGCGGCGAGGAAGGACAGCACCTCGTGGTCGCGTTCCTTCTCGATCTCGGCGACGCGGGCGGCGAGCGGGACGGGCGCGCGGCGCATGTCCTCCAGGGCCTGCCGGGGTACGCGGCCGAGTTCCACCTGGGCCTCGGTGGCGAGGATCTCGACCTCGACCCAGGTGGCGTAGCGCGACTGGTCGGTGAACAGGTCGGCCATCTCGGGCAGGGTGTAGCGAGGAATCATCGTCGGCCTTCGTCCGGGGGTGGTGGGGAGAAGGGGCCAGGGCAGCAGTCCGCCGCGCGCCGTTACGCCGTAATAGGGGGCGGGGAAGGGGTGTGGGGCTGGGGCCCGGTGCGGGGGTGTGTCCGCGCCCCCGCACCGGGCCCGGCTTCGGCAGCGCTCCCTCAGTACGCTCCGAAGTACTCGCGCTGCTCCCACTCGGTGACCTGGCCCGGGGTGGGTGCGGCGTGTGTGGTCCAGGCCTCGTAGCGGCGCAGTTCGCTCTCCTTGAGCCTGGTCAGGCAGGCGGTCAGCGGGGCGCCCAGGAGGCGGTCGGCGCGGCCGCCGGTGAAGGCTTCCAGGGCCTGGCGCAGGTGCTGGGGCACCACTTGGCCGGGTCCGTCGTCCGGCCCGGCCCCGGCCCCGGCCCCGGTTGTGGCCGGGGTGGCGGTCAGGCCGGTGAGGCCGGCGAACAGCTGGGCGGCGATGTTGAGATAGGGGTTGGCGCACGGCTCGCCCATGCGGTTCTCGATGTGGGCGCCGGCGCCGCTGCCGACCAGGCGGAGCATGGCGGTGCGGTCCTCCACGCTGTAGCCGACGCGGGTGGGGGCCAGGGCGTGCTCGGCGGCCAGGCGGCGGTAGCCGTTGACGGTGGGCACCGACAGCAGGCACAGCTCGCGGGCCCAGGACATGAGGCCCTCGGCGTATGCCTTGCCCTGCGGGGACAGTCCGCCGGAGAAGCCCTCGGCGGAGAAGACGTTGCGGCCGGTGGCGCTCTCCACGATGGACTGGTTCAGGTGCCAGCCGCTGGGGTCGGCGGCGGCCAGCAGCGGCTGGGACATGAAGGAGGCGTGGTGGCCGCGGCGGGCGCAGAACCGCTTGGTGTGGGTGCGGAACAGCAGCATCGCGTCGGCGGTGTCCATGGCCGTCATGGGGCTGAAGGTGGTCTCCACCTGGCCGGGGCCCGACTCGTGCTCCATCGAGCGAAGGGGCAGGCCCAGGGCGAGCAGGTCCAGGGCGAGCGGGTCGGTGACGGGGGCGACGGTGTCGTAGGCGGCGTCCAGGTTGAACTGGTAGCCGGCGTTGACGGCGCACACGCGCGGGGCTCGGCCCTGCAGGCCGAAGCCGTTGCCCTCGTTGCCGGCCTCGTCGTCGAGGCGGCGGGTGAGGTACCACTCGACCTCCAGGCCGAGCACGGGGGTGAGCCGGCGGTCGGTGTAGGCGGCCAGGACGCGGCGCAGGACGGCCCGTGCGGACAGCGGGTGCTCGGTGCCGTCGCGCAGGTACTCGTCGCCGATCACCCAGGCGGTGCGCGGGCCGGGGCCGGGCAGCACCTGGAAGGTCAGCGGGTCGGGCACCAGGACGAAGTTGCCGGCGCCGGTGATCTCGTCGACGCCGATGCCGTGCTCGCCGCGGAAGTCGACGGCGACGGCGTGCCCGGTGTCGAACAGGAACGGGCCGGGGCTGAAGTTCATGCCGCCCTGCAGCACGCCGCGGAAGGCCTGTGCGGTGAGGGTCTTGGAGCGGGCGAGTCCGTGCGGGTCGGCGAAGGCGACGCGCACGAGGTCGACGTCGTCCAGGGCTGCTTCGAGGCGTTCGGCGGCGTCCTGCTGGGCGGCGTCCCACAGCCCGTGGTCGGTGACGAACGACGGGCGTCCGGCGCCGCCTTCGGCGACGGGGACGGACCATGACCTGGCATACATGGCTTCAGAGCGTCCTTTCGCCGGTGACGGCGGGGGTGAGGTCGGGCACGGGCGGGCGCGGCAGCGGCGGCAGCATCGCCTCCAGGCGGCGGGCCACGGTCAGGACGAGGTCGTCGGCGCCGACCGGGCCGACGAGCTGGAGTCCGGCCGGGAGTCCGGAGCGGGTCGGTCCGGCGGGCAGGGACACGGCCGGCTGGCCGGTCATGTTGTACGGGTAGGAGGCGGGTGCCCAGGCCAGCCACATCAGGTCGCGCGGGTCGGCCGCCCAGGGCGGTCCGACGGCGTCGGCGGCGAACGGTTCGACGGGCACGGTGGCCATGGCGAGCAGGTCGTAGCGGTCCATGACCGAGCGCAGGGTGGCGCGCAGGTTCTGGCGCACCTCCTCGGCCCGGATGACGCGTACACCGCTGAGGGTGCGGCCGTGGCGGACGATCTCCAGGCGGCCGGGGTCGCAGAAGGACTCGATCTCCGGCGGGGTGCCGGCGGCCTCGGTGGCGGCGAGGATGTCGACGACGGCCGGGTAGAGGTTCTGGCAGCGCACCTCGACGTCCTCGACGCGGTGCCCCTCGGCCAGCAGTGCCTGTCTGCCCTGTTCGGTGACGCGGCGGATCTCCTCGTCGGTGCCCTCGTACTCGATCCAGCCGATCCTGAGGGCCCGCAGGTCGCGCGGGGAGTCCAGGGAGCCGAGTCCGGAGTCGGGATCGGTGGGGTGGGGGCCGGCGATGACCTGGCCGAGCAGGCCCACGTCGGCGACGCCGGCGGCGAGGGGGCCCTGGTGGGCGAGGCGGTCGGCGCCGTTGGGCCAGTAGGGCACCCGGCCGTAGGAGGGCTTGTAGCCCACGACGCCGCAGAACGCGGCCGGGATGCGGATGGAGCCGGACCCGTCGGTGCCCAGCGCCCCCTCGCACAGTCCGGCGGCGACCGCGGCGCCGGCGCCTCCGCTGGAGCCGCCGGCGGTCAGCCGCGGGTCGTAGGGGTTGCGGGTGGGCGGGGCGACGCGGCCGACGGTGGAGGCGCTCCAGCCGAACTCGGAGGTGGTGGTCTTGCCGACCACGACGGCGCCGGCCGCGCGCAGCCGGGCGACGGCCGGGGCGTCCTCGCGGGGCCGGTCGTTGGGCAGCAGCGAGCCGCGGGTGGTGGGCAGGTCCCGGGTCTGCAGCAGGTCCTTGACGGAGACGGTGACGCCCAGCAGCGGCTGTTCCCACCAGGCCTCGCGGCCGCGTTCGCGGATACGGGCGTCGGCCTGCTCGGCGGCTTTGAGGGCCTCCTCGCCGCCGGCGGCGACGTAGGCGCCCAGGGTGTCGCGTTCGCGGATGTCGGCCAGGACGGAGCGGACGTGGTCGACGACGGTGAGCTCTCCTCGGGAGAGGAGGTCCTTGAGGTGGCTGATGCTGCGGGCGGTCATCGGGCTGTCCTCGAAGAGCGCCGGGGTCCGGGGAGCGGGCGGGGTCCGCCGCGGGGGTCAGGACGCACGGCGGACCTGCCCGGCGGCGGTGGCGTCGGTGCCGCCCGCGATGGCCGACCAGTGCCACGGGGAGTCGAACGCGGTGACCTCGACGGGCCGGCCGGCTGCGGCCATGGCGGCGGCGAGGCTCGTGGCGCGGGCGACGAACGCCGACACGCGGTGCGCGGCGAGCAGGTCCTGCTCGTCGAAGGGTTCGCCGGCGCAGCGCAGCAGCCTGAGGTCCATGAAGCCGTGGAAGCGGTGTCCGTCGACCTCGACCGTCTGCGGGGTGCGCAGCGCGAACCGCACGTTGTTGTTGACGTGCCCGTGGTGGTGCTGGTCGGAGTGGAAGGAGATGTCGGGGATGGTGGGGGGCACGAAGTGGTCGCGGGCCCTCACCTCGGGTTCGCGGGGCAGGTTGCCGGCGATGAAGTGCCAGGAGTTGTACTGCATGCGCGAGGACATGGCCCAGGCCGCGTCGGCGAGGGCGGCCGGGGAGCCGCCGAAGTGGCGGCGTGCCTCGGGGCTGGGGACCACGCAGCAGAAGAAGCGGGTGATGTCCCAGTCGCAGATCTCCGCCCAGCGTTCCTCGCGCAGGGCCGAGATCAGTTCGGGCAGCGACCGCATGCCGCGGCTCATGGTGAAGTCGGCCTCGAACGCCTCGGTGGTCGCCGCGACCGTCTCGTAGACGAGGGATTCCAGGCCGGTTTCGAAGTCGCCGTGCGGGTCGGCGAGCCAGTCGGGGGATGCGGCGAGCCGGTCGCCGAGTTCGGCCAGGGTGGTACCGGCCAGCGGAAGCCTCTCGGCCAGCCGGGCGCAAACGGCGTCCTCGCGGGCGCGGGCCCGCTGCCCGGGGGCGGCGGCCACCCGCTCGATCTTGTGCATGAGCGCGCCGTGGATCTCGCGGTAGAGCTGGGCGCCGCGCTGGGTGGCGGGGCGGTGTGCGCGCAGGGCGACGGCGAGGGCGTCCAGCGCGCGGATGTCCTGTGAGGCGGCCGGGGGGATGGTCTCGCCGCCCAGCACGCTGTTGTAGCCGCGGCGGATCCGCTCCAGCATGTGGGCGACGTGGCCGACGGTCAGCTGGGTGCCGTTGGCCTCCTCCACCCGGCCGGGGCCGGCCGAGCGGATGAGCAGGGTGAGGCAGACCAGCAGCTGCACCTCGCTGTCGGACCACAGGTCCAGCGGCCTTTGCTGAAGGTCGCTCAGGGTGCAGTCGGGGTGGCCGGGCCACAGGGTCTTGCCGGTGAGATTGTTGGGGCCGCGGAAGTTCGTGTACAGCTTGTCCTGCTGGTACAGCACGAACGGGGCGGTGCGCAGGGCCGCTTCCTTGGCCTGCTCCAGCAGTTCCTGACGGCCCTGTTCGCCCTGCTGGTGCAGCCAGGTGCGGCAGTCGGCGGCCGAGCGGTCCTCGCGTGCGGCGGCGTGCCGCAGCAGTTCCTGGTAGGTCCGCAGGGTGCGGGCCGGCCACGCCACCTGCCGTGGCCGGCCGACCAGTTCGGGCCGGCCGAGGGGGTCGCTCCCGGGCACGCGCACCCTGATGCGGCCGCCGGTGGACAGCCCGATCTCGCCGAGGAAGGCGGCCTCCCGCTCCTCCCGCGGGGCCGGCGCCGGCGCGGGGGTGTTCTCCTCCCGCCAGGACACCCCGCACAGTGCCTGCAGCGCGGCCTCCTCGGCGCCGCCGAGCGCGCGCAGCTGCACGTCGGCGGGGACGTGCCCGTCGAGACTCAGCAGCACCTCGACGAACGAGCGCAGGTCGGCGGCCTGTTCGGCGCGGTGCCAGGTGTCCTTCAGCAGCCCGGGGAAGCCGGCGTCCGGGTCGAAGGCGTGGTCGGGTGTCTGGGTGCCGGCCGGGATGCCGAGCCGGCTGGGGCGGCGGCTGATCCGTTTGCGGGCGTTGGCGGCGCGGCGGGTCTCGGCCCGTTCCTGGCCTCTCATGGGGTTTCCTCGGCGGTCAGCCCGATGTGGTTCCACATCGCCTCGTCGGTCGGCGTCCAGTCCTCGTCGACGTAGATGCAGTCGACGGGGCACTCCAGCACGCACGCGGGGCATCCCGAGCACAGCTCGGGGATGATCACCACGTCCAGGCCGCGGTCGAAGATGGCCCCGAACTCCGCGGGGCAGCTGCGCAGGCAGGTGTCGCAGGTGATGCACTCGGACTTCTCGATGCGGCGGGGCGGCTTCTTCCAGTTGTCGGGGCGGGCGCGTTCGGTGATCCGTTCGGCCCGCCCGGACAGCGCGGCCGACGAGGCGATCTTTTTCACGGCGGAGACCTTTTTCGTGAGTCGTCTTGACCACAGCCGGAGTCGGACGCCCTTGATGTTCCGGGACGTATCTAGACCGGTCCCTGAGCTGAGTTAAAGACCGGGTCGAGCCCCGGGGAGGGGCTGATTCCGGTCAGGCCCGCCGGCTGGAGCAGCAGCCCGTGGCGGAGGCGGTGCGCAGTGGTCGCCGAGGGGGGCCAGGACGCCGTCGAGGTCCTCGGCGGGGTGCGCGCCGGTGCGGTGGGCGAGGTGGACGGCGCTGCCGTCGTGGCGGAGGAAACACACCGTTCACCGCCCGGCGGGGATCGGGCGGGCGGGTGTGCCGCGCAGCACGGAGTTGCCCTGGTGGGTGGGCCCGGTGGCGGTGAGGCAGAGGTCGAGACGGCCGGAGAGGGAGTAGAAGGCGACCGGGTTGCGCCACAGCACGAGGTCCACGGTCAGGAGCGCCGGGAGCCTGAACGGGTCGGCCCGGGCCCGCACGGTGTCCCCGGCCGCGGGGCGGGCGGGCGGCCGCGAGGCGAGCGTGCCGGCACCGGCCCGCACGCCGGTCCCACCACTCCCGCCGGTCCCGCCGGTCCCGCCGGTCCCGCCGGTTCTGTCGGCTCCGTCGGCTCCGTCGGTTCTTTCGGTGTGCTTATCGGGGGTCCTTCAGGCGTTCGGCGAAGGCGAGCAGGTGGGTGTACTGCTCGGCCAGGGAGGCCGGGGCGCCGGGGTCGGCGTCCTTGAAGTAGAAGGCGAGTTCGGGGCGCGGGCCGGACAGGCCGCGTTCATGGGCGCGGGCCAGCAGCCGGGCCAGGTCCAGCACCAGCGGGGCGGCCAGGGCCGAGTCGCAGCCCTGCCAGATCGTCTGCAGGACCATGCGGGTTTCGAGGAAGCCGTCGAAGGCGACGTGGTCCCAGGCGGTCTTCCAGTCACCGAGCGCCGGTACGTCGTCGATGTGCACCTCGCCCTCGGGCGTCGTGCCGAGGGTGTCGGTGAGGACCCGCTCCTTGCCGGCGTTCTTCGCCGCCGCCGCGGCCGGGTCGGCGAGCGAGGCCCCGTCACCGCCGCCCAGCAGGTTGGTGCCGGACCAGGCCCGCACGGCGAGCGCCCGCTGGGCGAACATCGGCCCCAGGACCGAGCGGAGCAGCGTCTGCCCGGTCTTGCCGTCCCGGCCGGCGTACGGCAGGCCCGTCACCGGCGCGGTCACGGCGAGCTGGGGGTGGCGCAGCCCGGTCGAGGGCGTGAAGTTGACGTAGGAACAGCCCACGCGCAGGGCGGCTGCCGCGTACAGGGAGCTGGCGGGCCAGCCGCCGGGCTGGGGGGCCGGTTCGGTGGTGGCGACGTTCACCACGACGGTGCGGGCCGCGCCGGTGGTGTGCGCGAACTCCCGCAGGTGCCCGGCGAGGACGCCGGTCAGCTCCTCGTGGCCGCGTCCGTCGCCGGGCAGGGGCACCCCGGGGCGGATCCGCCTCTCGGCGGCGGCCAGTTCCTCCCGGACCGCGGCCGGCATCCAGTGCGGCAGCACCCCTTGGGCGGCGAGGTCCTCCGCCCGTTTGGCCAGCGGGGTCGCGGCCGTGTCGTGGCCGCCGAAGACCAGCGAGGGCAGCGGGGGCAGGCCGCTGTCGGCGAATGCCTCGGTCTCGGTGACCAGGCCCGTGGGCGGTATCAGGCCGGCCGTCAGCGCGGCGCAGCCGGCGATCGCCGTCGTGGCGAGCGATCCGCGCGCCCCGATCAGCCACACGCCGGTCGGCGCGGGGGCGGCGGGAGTCTTCGGGTGAGGGGACACAGGCAGCCTCCATGAGTGTCGGTCGGGGCGGGGCGGCAAGCGGATGCCCGGTCAGAATGCCGAGCGGCCCGGCGGGCGGGCGTCGTTCTCCGGCGCGCGTCGAGCGGGCCGCGAGCCGCTCTGCGCCGGATGTGATGCGCGCCCCCCGGGGCCTGCCCCGCGGACCCCGGCGGCGTCGCGGCGGGCGTGCGGGCGTGGGGCCGCGGCCGGTGGGCACGGGACGCCTCCGCGTCGGGGGCGGGGGGTGGGGGTGTGCTGCGGCCGGGGCGGGAGCGGAGGATCCCGTTCATGGCCGGCGGGAAAGGGGCCGGTGTGGTCGTGCGGGCGGGCTCCTGGGGGCGTTGTCAAACCGGTGCGCCGAAACTCCAGCGGTGTCCGAGTCGCTCTCCAGGGCTGCGCCAAGGCCCGTCCCTACCGTGGTGGCCTGGTCCCTTCCGGCGGTCGGGGCCTTTCTTTTCCCGCCCCTGTCCTGGAGGAATCTGATGCCCGAACTGCCGCCCCCGCACGTCGTCCGGGAAGCGGAGAAGGCCCGTGCGGATCTGCAGCGGCAGAGCCGTCAGCTGGCGCCTGCGCCGTTCGCCCTGCTGGAACTGGCCATGGGGTCCATGGTCACGCAGGCGCTGTATGTCGTGGCACGGCTGCGGGTCGCCGAGGAGCTCGCGGACGGTCCGCTCGGTGTCGAGCACCTCGCCGAGCGGACCGGCGCCGACGCCGACGCCCTGGGCCGGGTGCTGCGGCTGCTCGCCTCGCACGGTGTCTTCGCCTCACGCCCGGACGGGACCTGGGAACTGACACCGATGGCCGACGCGTTGCGTGCCGACCACCCCATGACGATGCGTGACATCGCCGTCCTGATGGGCCACCCCACGCACTGGGAGGACTGGAGCCGTCTGCTGGACTCGGTCGTCACCGGCGAGCCGAGCCTGCCCAAGCACCGCGGGATGGGTGCCTTCGAGTACCTGGAGCAGAACCCGCAGTACGGCGAGGTGTTCATCCGGGGCATGGGCAACATGTCCGACACCGAGACCGGACCGGTCGTCGCCGCCTACGACTTCTCGCGCTTCCACACGGTCGTCGACTTCTGCGGCGGACGCGGCGGGCTGCTCTCGGGCATCCTGCGGCAGGCACCCGGGGTCCGGGGCATCCTGTCCGACCCGCGGGTGGAGGGCAACGGCGCGGCCGGGTTCCTCGCCGGGCAGGGCGTCGCCGACCGCTGCACCACCCATGCCGGCGGGCTGTTCGACCCGGTGGTGGAGGGCGGGGACGCCTATGTGCTCAAGCACATCGTCCACGACTGGCCCGAGGAGCAGGCGCTGCAGATCCTGCGCAACGTCCGGTCCGCGATCCGGCCCGACGGCCGTCTGCTGCTGGTGGAGATGGTGATCCCGCAGGACGGCGACGAGCCGCACTCGGGCAAGCTCGTCGACCTGTGGCTGATGCTGCTGGTCGGCGGCAGGGAACGCACCGCCGCCCAGTACGCCGACCTGCTCCTGCGCGCCGGCTTCCGCCTGGAGCGTGTGGTGGAGACGGCCTCGACGGTCTCGATCGTCGAGGCGATCCCCATCTGACCGGCCCGGCACACCGGCACGTCGTACGGCCCCCGCGGCGCCCTGATCGAGGGCACCGCGGGGGCCGTTGCCGTATACGGCGGGGCCGTTGCCGTCGGCGGGGGCGTCCCCCGCGCGGCGGGCCGTGGGCGCGGCGCGGCGGGGCACCCCGTCACCAGGTGCCCCGCCGCGGCCGCCCGGCCCTGCTGCCCGCCGGTCAGCGGGCCGGGCCGAACCAGTGCCGCAGCGCCGGCTCCAGGCCGGCCGTCGTGGCACCGTCGCCCGCCCAGGCCACGTACCCGTCGGGGCGGATCAGGACGGCCGTGGTAGTGGCCAGCGCATCGGGCCCGTCGGCGGGCTTCAGTGTCGCGGTGACGACGTCGACCCGGTCTTCCCGGCCGGCCGCCGCGCGGCGGGTCTCCGCGTCGTCGGCCAGGTCCAGCAGGACGCCGCGGGCGGTGTGCAGCAGTTGCGCGACACGCATCTCGCCGGCAGTGCCGATCAGCAGGCGCGGAGGCATCCGGCGGCCCGTCAGGGGGTGGGCCGGTGCTTCGGGTTCGCCGGGCACGGACAGGTCGTAGTGGATGTCGAGGTGGCTGACCAGGCCGGCCAGGTGGCGTTTGACGTCGTCGTGGGCGATGAGTTCGGTGAACAGTTCGCGCAGCGGCTCGGACTCGGCGCCGCCGAGGTAGACGGTGCCCTGGGCGCGGGTGTTCATCAGCAGGCGGCGGCCGGCCGCGTGGCGTTCGTCGTGGTAGGTGTCCAGCAGTGCCTCGCCGGCGTCGCCGCGGAGCACGGCGGCCAGTTTCCAGCCGAGGTTCGCCGCGTCCTGCACGCCGGTGCTCAGGCCCTGGCCGCCGGCGGGCAGGTGGATGTGGGCGGCGTCGCCGGCCAGGAGGACACGGCCGCGCCGGTATTCGGAGGCCTGGCGGGTGGCGTCGGTGAAGGAGCTCACCCAGGAGGCGCTGCCGGCGCCGATGTCCTCGCCGGTGATGTGCCGCCAGGCCTGGGCGACCTCCGCGTAGGTGACGGTGCGCTCGCGGTCGTGGGCGGGCTGGCCGTCGGGGCAGACGATGATGCGCCAGACGTCCTCGGTGAGCGGGGCGGACATCACCATGCCGCCCGGGTAGCGCTCCCCCAGGTGACGGGCGCGCAGGTGGACGCCGGTGATGTCGGCGAGGTACATGCCGCGCCGGGCGTCGCTGCCGGGGAAGTCGAAACCGGCGGCCCGGCGCACCCGGCTGGCGCCGCCGTCGCAGCCCACCAGGTAGGCGGCGCGCAGCGTGCGCTGCTCGCCTTGGGGGGTGCGGACGGTGATCTCGACGGTGTCGCCGTCGAGGTGGCCGCCGGCCAGGGAGACGAATTCCCAGCCGCGCCGGATGTCGGCGCCCCTCTCGGCCGCCCAGGCCTCCAGCACCGCCTCGGTGTCGCCCTGGGGGATGCCCCGGGCGCCGAAGTGGGCGTCGGGCAGCACGGTGAAGTCGAAGACGGTGCCGCCGAAGTGGCCCATGGGGCTGGTCTCCAGGCTCTCGCCCTGCCCGAAGCGGGGCAGCAGGCCGCGCTGGTCGAAGGTCTCCATGGCGCGGGCGGTGAAGCCCAGGCCGCGGGACTGCCCGGTGGGGGCGGCGAGCTTCTCGATCACGACCACACGGGCCCCGCCCAGGCGCAGTTCACCGGCGAGCATCAGTCCGGTCGGGCCGGCCCCGACGACGATGACGTCGGTGTCGGTCGCGGTGCCTTCCACGGGTTCCATAGGGGTTGTTCCTTCCTGGCTGCTGGATCATGTCGGGCCCGGCAAGGGGGGTGGCGGTCACCGGCGGGGCGGGGAGAGGAAAGAGGAAAACGGCAAGGCTGCAGGGGGTGTGGGGGTTGCCAACTGCTTGTCGGGAAGTGCGCACGAGGGCGAATTGGCTCGATCGTGTGATGGCCGGCTTCCGGGCTTGCAACAGTGTGGGCTGTTCGGGCTACGGTGACCGGGCGATCTGGGACGCCGGGTACGGTGCCGGCGTGCGGGGCCCCCGCTCCACCGGAGTGATGGTTCGGGGCCTCCCCGTCGCCTCTGGCCGTACCCATCTGGCCAGGTCGTGAGGGAACTGGCCTCCCGGGCCCGGACCACGCACAGGATGCGTGTCGCCGCCCCGGGGTCGAGTACGCCGGGGACCAGTACGCCCAAGACCGTTCGGGGCGTGCGGCTGAGCGGGCTCACTCCTGCTCAGCCCCCCAGGAACGGTGGTGGTTCAGTACTCCAGCCGGGGCACCGGTTTGGGCGGGCCGAACCAGCGTGTCAGGGCCTGCTGCAGGCCGGTGCCGGCGGCGCCCCGGCCCACCCAGGCGATGTGGCCGTCGGGGCGCAGCAGCAGGCGGTCGGCGCCGTCGAGGAGGCCGGGGTCCTCGGCGCGGACCGCCACCGTGCTGACCCGGTCGGCCCAGCCGGCCGGCGCTTCGGTGGCGGCCCCGGGGCGCAGGTCGACCAGGACGCCGCCGCCGGTGCGCAGCAGGCGGGTGGGGTGGACGCGGCCGTGCGCGGTGTGCAGGGCGGTGTGCGGCATGCGGGCGCCGAGCAGCGGGTGGGGCTCGCCCTCGATGTCGTAGCGCACGTCCAGGGCGCTGATCATCGAGGCGAGGTGGGTGCGGACGTCCTCCTGGGTGATGAGTTCGGCCAGCAGGGTGCGCAGCGGCTGAACCTCGTATCCGCCGAGCAGCAGGTGGGCCTGGGCCCTGATGTTGGCCAGGACCCGCCGGCCCACCGCGTGCCGTTCGGTGTGGTAGGTGTCCAGCAGGTCGTCGCCGGTCTTGCCGCGCAGGTGCAGCGCCAGTTTCCAGCCGAGGTTGAAGGCGTCCTGCAGGCCGAGGTTGAGGGCCTGGCCGCCGATCGGCATCTTCTGGTGGGCGGCGTCGCCGGCGAACAGGATCCGGCCGTGCCGGTAGTGGGTCAGCTGCCGGGAGGCGTCGGTGAAGGCGTTGACCCACAGCGGGGTGCCGCCGCTGATGTCCTCGCCGGTGACCCGCTTCCAGACGGTGATGATCTCCTCGAACTGGGCGTCTGCGGAGCGCCGCCCGGCGCCGGAGCCGAATTCGTGCACCATCACCCGGGTCACGCCGTCGGGGCGGCGCGCGGCGATGGCGAGCCCGTGTTCCAGGCGTTCGAAGCGCCGGTCGGGGATGTCGATGCCGGCGATGTCGGCGCGCAGCAGTTCCCGGCGGGCGTCCTGGCCGGGGAAGCCGGCGCCGATCAGCCGGCGCACGGTGCTGTCCTCGCCGTCGCAGGCCACCAGGTAGCGGCAGCGCAGGCGCAGGACGCCCTGGTCGCCGAGGGCTTCGAGTTCGACCCAGTCCCCCACCTCGCCGACGGCGACCAGTTCGTGCTTGCACTTCAGCTCCGCGCCCGAGGCCAGCGCCCACTCCTCCAGGACCGCCTCGGTCTTGGTCTGCTGCACCTTCCACTGGCCGGGGTGGGTGCTGGGCAGGGTGAGGTCCAGGGGGATGCCGCCGAAGTGCCCGTGCACCTCGTTCGGCGGCTCGCCGAGATCGGGTATCAGGCCCCGGCTGTGGAAGATCTCCATGGTGCGGGCGTGCAGGGTGGAGGCCCGCGACGTGGTGTCGGGGGCGCGCCGTTTCTCCACCAGCACCACGTTGACGTCGCGGGCCAGTTCACCGGCGAGCATCAGCCCGACGGGACCGGCCCCGACGATGACCACATCGGCCGTCAGGCGTGTCGCTGTCACGGTCAGGCCCGCTTCTGCTCGGCGTGGGCCTTGGCGTGCGACAGCGTGGCGCGGCTGTTGGTGGACAGCGCCGTGTGCACGTACGCGCGGGCGTCGGCGACGCCGGCGTCGGGGCCGAGGATGCGCGCGATGTTGTCGGTGTTGAGGGTGACGGTGTGCTGCGAGGAGGCGGTGGTGCCCTCCTCGGTCTCGGTGAACGTCCACTCGCCGGTGTGCAGGGTCATCAGTGCGGGCAGCGTGACCTGCTTGTAGGCGATCTTGTGGTGCGGGAAGAGGACCCGGTAGGACTTGGTGGTGTGCACCGAGCCGTCCTTGGCCCGGGTGTCCATCTGAAGTTCCTGCAGGCCGGGGGTGTCCTCGGTGAGGCGTACGACGGCCACGTGCGGCAGTCGCTCGGCCCACCGGTCGGCCTCGTTGACGAAGTCGTAGACGTCCTTGGCGCTTGCGGCGATGTGCACCGTGTCGGTGAAGGAGAAGGTCAGCTCCTCGGTGTCGGCGGCGTGCGCACGCTCGACGTTCTCCTTGAGCGCGGCGAGTTCCAAGGTGCTGTTCTTGTCGACCGCCCGCTCGATCCACAGCAGGTCGTGCGGGTCGTCGCCCAGGGCGCTGTAGTCGTGCAGCAGGCGCACCCGGGAGCGCGCCTCGCCGAGCGGTTCGATGATCCAGGTGCCGCCCATGTGCTTGACGGGCGGTGCGGGGATCTCCTGGCGGAAGGTGATGGTCAGGCGGTCGGGGTCCAGGGTCCGGCGCGAGGTCCAGTCCTTGGGCGTGTTGTTGGCGGTGGCCCAGATCCGGATGCGCTCCTGGCCGGCCTGTGTCTCAAGCCGGTCGACGTGGATGGTGGGCGGGAAGATCCGCGGCCAGTTGGTCACGTCCGCGAGCAGGTGGTAGACGGCGGCGGCGGGGGCGTCGATGCCGATCTCGTGCTCGACCTCACGTGTGGTCATGAGGTTCTCCTCGAAGAAGGTCGGGTCGGTCAGAAGTTGCCCAGGCCGCCGCAGACGTTGAGGGCCTGGGAGGTGATGGAGGCGGCGCCGTCGGAGGCCAGGTAGCCGACCAGGCCGGCGACCTCCTGGGGCGTGGAGTAGCGGCCGAGCGGGATCTTGGCCTGGAACTTCTCGAGGATGGCGTCCTCGGAGGTGTCGTAGGCGGCGGCGTAGCCCTGGCGGACCCGCTGGGCCATGGGGGTCTCCACATAGCCGGGGCAGACGGCGTTGACGGTGATGCCGGTGGGGGCGAGCTCGTTGCCGAGGGCCTTGGTGAAGCCGACGACGCCGTGCTTGGAGGCGGAGTAGGGGGCGCCGAGGACGACGCCCTGCTTGCCGGCGGTGGAGGCGATGTTGATGATGCGGCCGCGGTTCTTGTGGCGCATGCCGCCGGTGGTCAGTGCCGCGCGGGTCATCCTGAAGACGCTGGTGAGGTTGGTCTCCAGCACGTCCTGCCACAGGTCGTCGGTGAGGTCGGCGGTCACTCCGCCGCCGGAGCGGCCGGCGTTGTTGACGAGCACGTCGACGGTGTCGAAGCGGTCGACGGCGGCCTGGACGAAGGCGTCGACGGAGGCGCTGTCGCGGACGTCGACGACCGTGCCGTCCACCTGAAGGCCCTCGGCCTGGAGGTCCTTGACGGTGGCGGCGACGTTGTCGGCGTTGCGGGCGCCGATGAAGACGCGGTGGCCGGTCAAGGCGAGCAGGCGTGCCGAGGCCAGGCCGATGCCGCTGGTGGCGCCGGTGACGACGGCGACCTTCGCGGTGCTGTTGTCGCTCATGTCGCGGGGGCTCCTTTCAGGCGGCCTGGGCGGGCGCGAGCTGGGCGTTGACGACGTCGATGAAGGCGCGCGGGGTGTTGGCCTCGCCGACGGCCTCCTCGTCCAGGCAGATGCCGTACTCGCGTTCGATGAGGCTGCCGGTCTCCAGCAGGGCCAGGGACTCGTAGCCGATCACCTCGAACTCGGTGTCGAGGATGTCGGCGTCCAGGTCGACGCCCTCGGCGACCCCGGCGGCCTCCCGCAGGGTGCGCTTGAGGTCGGCGAGGGTGAAGAGCTTGGCGGTCATGGGTTTGCGTCCTTTCGTCGAAAGGGGGGCGTGGGTGGGTGTCCGGTGGGTCAGGCGGGGCGGCGCAGGACCATGGCGGAGTTGAAGCCGCCGTTGCCGCGGGCCAGGACCAGGGCGGCCCTCACCTCGGCCGGGCGGGGCCGGCCGAGCACGAGGTCGAGCCCGTAGTCCGTGCACGGGTCGCTGTGCACCGTGGGCGGGATGAGTCCGTCCTGCATCGACAGCAGGGCGGCTGCGAGGTCCAGCGGCGCGCCGCCCGAGTACAGGCGGCCGGTCATCGTCTTGGGCACGGTCACGGGCACGCCGCGCTGTCCGAACACGTCGTTGAGGGCGCGGGCCTCGGTCAGGTCGCCGGCCGCGTCGCCGGCGCCGTCGGCGAAGACCACGTCGACGTCGCCCGGGTCGGCGCCGGCGTCGGCGAGGGCGATCTCGACGGCCTTGCGCAGGGCGGGCGGGCGTCCGCTGCCGGGCCGGGGGTCGATCGTGGCGCCGTAGCCGGCGATCTCGCCGTAGATTTTCGCGCCCCGCGCGCGGGCGCTGTGGGCGTCCTCGGTGATGAGGATGGCGCCGCCCTCACCGGGCACGTAGCCGCGGGCGTCGCGGTCGAAGGGCAGGTAGGCGCGGGCGGGTTCGTCGCTGGTGGAGAGTTTGCCGGTGGTCAGCTGTGCCACCCAGCCCCAGGGGCACAGGGAGGCGTCGAGGGCTCCGGTGACGATCAGGGGGGTGCCCTTGCGGATCTGCCGGCGGGCCTGCGCGACGGCGTCCAGGCCGCCGGCGCCCTCGCTGACGACGACCCCGGCGGGGCCCTTCATGCCGTTGCGTATGGAGATCTGGCCGCTGTTGACGGCGTAGAACCAGGCGAAGGACTGGTAGGCGGAGACGTACTGGCTGCCCCGGCTCCACAGGTTCTGCAGTTCGCCCTGGCCGAACTCGAAGCCGCCGGCGGCGGAGGCCGTGATGACGCCCATGTCGAACTCGGCGAACGCCTCGGGGTCGGCCCCGGCGTCCTTCAGCGCCCAGTCGGTGGCCACCAGGGCCAGCCGGGTGACCCGGTCGGTCTGCGGCAGCAGCCGGCTGGGCAGATGGTTCTCGGCCACGAAGGCGGGGATCTCGCCCGCCAGCCGGCTGGGGTAGTTCGAGGGGTCGAAGCGGGTCACCCGGCCCAGTCCGTGCTTGCCGGACAGCGTGGCCGCCCAGTAGTCCTGCACTCCCAGGCCGTTGGGCGCGGCGACGCCCAGGCCGGTCACCACCACGGAGGTGGTCATAGAAGGCTCCTTTCCGGGCTGGCGAGCACCATGGCGCTCTGGAAGCCGCCGAAGCCGCTGCCGACCGTCAGGACGGCGTCGACGAGCTGGTCGCGGGCGACGACGGGCACGTAGTCGAGGTCGCACTCGGGGTCGGCGTGGTGGAGGTTCGCGGTCGGCGGGACCACGTCGTACTCCATGGCCAGCGCGGAGGCGGCGATCTCGATGGAGCCGATCGCGCCGAGGGAGTGGCCCACCATCGACTTGATGGAGCTGACCGGGGTGCGGTAGGCGTGCTCGCCCAGGCTGCGCTTGAACGCGGCGGTCTCGTGCCGGTCGTTCTGCTTGGTGCCCGAGCCGTGGGCGTTGACGTAGTCGATCGCCTCCGGGTTGAGCCGTGCCTCGGCGAGGGCGAGGTCGATGGCCTCGGCCATCTCCTTGCCGTCCGGGCGCAGGCCCGTCATGTGGTAGGCGTTGGAGCGGGTGGCGTAGCCGGCGATCTCGGCGTAGATGTGCGCCCCGCGTTCCTTGGCGCTCTCCAGCTCCTCCAGGACGAAGAACGCGGCGCCCTCGCCGAGGACGAACCCGTTGCGGGTCCTGTCGAAGGGCCGGGAGGCGCACTCCGGTTCGTCGTGCCGGGGTGTGGTGGCCTTGATCGCGTCGAAGCAGGCCATGGTGATCGGTGAGATCGGCGCGTCGGAGGAGCCGGCGATCACGACGTCGGCGGAGCCCTCGCGGACCAGCTCGACGGCGTAGCCGACGGAGTCGATGCCGGAGGTGCAGCCGGTGGAGACCACCGTGGAGGGGCCCTCGGCGCCGACGGCCCAGGCGACCTCGCAGGCGAAGGAGCTGGGCACCATGTAGTCGTAGAGCTGCGGCACCGCGTAGGTGTGGTCCAGCACGTCGAGGCGGCCGCCGTCGCTGACGACCCGGTACTCCTGGTCCAGGCCCATGGTGGCGCCGACGGCGCTGCCGACGGTGACGCCGACGCGGTGGGGCTCCAGCGCGGCCAGGTCGATGCCGCTGTCGGCGACCGCGCCGCGCGAGGCGACGACGGCGAACTGCGCGGCCCTATCCAGGCGGCGGACCTCCTGCGGGCTCAGGCCGTGCTCGTAGGGGGCGAAGTCGGCCTCGGCGGCCACCCGGGAACGGAAGGGGGAGGGGTCGAAGAAGGTGATGCCGCGGGTGGCGGTACGGCCGCTGCTGAGCAGCTGCCAGAAGTTCTCCCTGCCCACACCGCCGGGGGCGATCACCTCGATGCCGGTGATGACAACGCGACGCCGGCTCACGCGGACGCCTCCCAGTGGTAGAAGCGGGTGGCCATCGCATCGGCCGGGGAGCGCCAGGTGGCGGGGTCGTAGGCCTCGATGAAGGGCTTGAGGTCGGCGCTGATCCGCACGAAGCGCGCATCCTGCTTGGCGGCCTCGATCAGCTCGCCGCCGTTGTCCTCGTCGAAGTCCTGCAGGTGGAAGTACAGGCCCCGGTAGGAGAACAGCTGGCGGCGCCGCGTTCCCATGCGGTGGGGCATCTCGGTCCGGTCGAACTCGGCGAACAGCCGGGCCACGTCGGTGCTCGAGGTGGCTGTCATCCGGGCGACAATGAGCGTGCTGTGCATAGGTTTGGCTCCTCGGCGTGTGCGTGGAGGGGTTCGCTTCGTTCGGCCGGCTCGGGCGCCGGGTTCTCACGACGCCTCGACAGTGCGGCCCGGCGGTAGCGCCCGGCCCGCGCAGCGCCGGAGTCCGGCCGGAGCCGCCATCCGCCGGCCCGGGCGTGGTGGTGCGGGCGCGGGCATGCGTACGCCTCCGGAGCGGGCGGCACACCGTGGGCGGCCGGCGGGTGTCCGGAGGCGTGCGGCAGGGCCGGCGCGTCGCTTGGAGGACGCGCCGGGTTCACTCGCCGGCGGAACGGGTGTGGACCACCTGGTAGGTGTTCACGTCCGCGGAGGTGGCGACCGCGCGCACCCGGCCCACGGCCTTGGCGCGGCCCTCGGGCCACTGCTCGGCGGCCTGGTCGCGGTAGGCCTCGAAGGCCTCCTTGCTCTCCCACTGCGAGTAGGAGACGACGAACAGGCCGTCCAGGCCGCGGGCGCGCAGCCCCTTGAGGACGACGTGCGAGACGAAGCCGGGCACGTCCAGGAACCAGCGCTGGCCCTCGCCGAGCGCGTCGAGGAGTTCGTCCTGGTCGCCTGCCTCGACGCCGAAGACGCCGATGACGGTGTAGTCGTCGCGGTGCGGGCCGATGTCGGCGACGCCGCCCTGGCCGGGCTGGGTCAGCACGAAGGCGACCTCGTTCTGCAGCAGGCGGATGGAGGTGGTGATCTCGCCGAAGACCGGCAGGGTGCGGTGCTTGAACTCCTCGCCCGAGTACCGCTTCTCCAGGTCCTCGCCGCTGCGCCACTGGATGAAGTTGGCGGTGCCCGGGCTCTGCACGCCGGCGTGCACGGTGGAGGACATCCAGCCCTCGTACGTCGCCGCGTCGACGATTTTCGTCATCTCCTCGATCAGCTTGTCCTGCTTCTCGGGAGCGTCGGTGGTGAACAGGTTGAGGACCGTCAGGTGCTTGTCCTCGGCGGAGATCTTGGGCATGGGTCCTTCGCTTCCTTCGGGTGAGGTGAGGCGGGCGGGTCGGCGGCGGTCAGGCGGTGGGGCCGAACCAGCGGGTGAGGGCGTCGGTGAGGCCGTCGGGGCCGGTGCCGGCCGGGCCGACCCAGGCGACGTAGCCGTCGGGGCGGACGAGGATGCCGTCCACGGGCACGTCGCAGTCGAAGTCGACGGCGACGGTCTCGAGGCGGTCCTGCCAGCCGGCGGCCGCGCGGGCGAGGCCGTGGTCCCCGCCGAGTTCGAGCAGGACGGGCCGGCCGGCGTGCAGCAGGGTGGTGCTGGAGACCTTCTCGCCGGCGACGACCAGGTCGCGCTCGGGCAGCCGGCGGCCCAGCAGCGGGTGGTCGGCGCCGCCGACGTCGTGGCGGATGTCCAGGCCGGTGACCATGCCGACCAGGTGGCGCTGGACGCCAGGGTGGGCCCGCACCAGTTCGGAGAAGACCTCGCGCATCGGTTCCATGTCGTCGCCGCCGAGGTAGAGGCTGCGCTGGGCGAGGGTGTTGGTCAGGATGCGGGCGCCGACGGGGTGGCGTTCGCTGTGGTAGGTGTCCAGCAGCCCGTCGGGGGCCTGGCCCTTGATCTCCAGGGCCAGTTTCCAGCCGAGGTTGACGGCGTCCTGGATGCCCGCGCTCATGCCCTGCGCGCCGATCGGCAGGTGGATGTGGGCGGCGTCGCCGGCCAGGAAGGCGCGGCCCTTGCGGTACTGGGCGGCCTGCCGGCTGACGTCGGTGGTGGAGCTGACCCACAGCGGGGTGGCGCCGCTGATGTCCTCGCCCGACAGCCGCCGAAACGCCTCGGCGACCTCCTCGAAGGTGATCGGGCCGTCGGCGGTGCGCACGGGCTGGGTGGCGTCGTAGTAGATGACGCGGCAGCGGTCCGGGCCGAGCGGCATCACCATGACCATGCCGCCGGGCACGCGTTCGCCGCTGAAGCGGGGGCGCAGGCTCACGCCGGTGATGTCGGCGAACCGCAGCTCCAGCGTGGGCTCGGTGCCGGGGAAGTCGATGCCGGCGGCCCGGCGCACCAGGGAGCGGGCTCCGTCGCAGCCCACCACGTAGCGGGCGCGCAGGCGGTCGGCGCCGCCCGCGCCGGCGACGGTGACGCTCACGCCGTCGTCGTCGAGGTCCACGCCGGTGACCTCGACGCCGCGGCGCACCACGGCGCCCAGCTGCACCGCCCAGCCGCCCAGGACGCCCTCGGTGCGGGCCTGCGGGACGCCGCGGGCACCGTAGGAGCCGCCCTCGATCACCTGGTAGTCCAGCGGCACGCCGCCGAAATGACCGGCCGGAATGACGCCGACCTCACCGAACCGGGCCATGAGTCCGCGCTGCGCGAACTCCTCGATGGTCCGCGCCGAAAATCCCAGGGCCCGTGATTCACGAATCGGCTCGGCCAGCTTTTCCAGCACGGTAACCGAGACTCCGTTGAGTCTCAGTTCACCCGCGAGCATGAGTCCGGTGGGACCCGCCCCCACAACAATGACGTCCGCGTCGAAGAAATTCATCTGTCCTCTTCCTCACTGGTGTACGGCCAGTATCGCGAGGGTTTTCGACGGCGGTAAATAGCCATAGGTACAGGTCTTCTGCAAGGAATGCCAGAAGAACGTCGGGAACGTCAGATCTTTGTCAAATACACTTGCCGGTCCTGGGTGTATCGGCGGCATTCTCAGGCATGAAATCCACTCGGACCATCGATGATTCCCATCGGACCGGAGAACACTCCCGCGCCGACGTCGCCGATCTCCTCGCCCGCTATTTCGTTTCCCTCGACGACGAAAAACTCGACGACGCCTGGGCGGCCGGCCTGTTCACCGAGGACGCCGTCGTGGCGTTCCCGATCAGCCGGCACCAGGGCGTTCAGGGCATGGCCGCCTACCACCGTGCGGCGCTCGAGGCGTTCGCGGCCACCCAGCACCTGGGCTCCGCGCCCGTGGTGAGGGTGGAGGGCGAGCGGGCCGTGCTGCGCGCCAACCTGATCTCCACCCATGTGCACCATGCGCGTCATGCCCGCCCGCAGGGGGAGCTGGAGCCGCTGTTCGCCACCGGCACGTTCGTCGACGGCGAGGCCCGCCGCACGCCCGCGGGGTGGCGGCTGAGCCTGCTGTCGTTCCGGCTGCTGTGGGCCGACGGCACCCCGCCGCCACCGCCGGCGACGGCGGCTTGAGGCGCGCTGCGGGCCGCGTTCAAGGGGGCGGCACCGGGTCCTGTCCCGGTGCCGCCCCCTGCCCGCGTGCGCCGATTCGCCGCCCCCGGGTGGTGTGTCAGGTGTTGAGGTGCAGGACGCGGTCCACCGCGATCTCGATGACCACCCGGCCGGGCGGGTTGGGAGGGGCGGACCAGTACCGCTTGGCGTAGAGGCCCGCGCCCAGCGTCACCCGCGCGGGATCGTCGACGACCGTGCCGGTGCCCTCCAGGGTCACCCAGGTGAAGCCGTGGACCTGGCACAGTGCCACCCGGCTGCCCGGCGCGGCCAGCAGATTCCTCGCCTTGCGCGAGGTGGCGACCGTCATGACCCGGGCCACAGCGGCGGCCGGGTCGAAGGTGAAGCGCACCGGCGCCACGTGCGGCGATCCGTCGGGGCGGATCGTGGTGAACGCCGCGACCTCGGCCGGGTCGTTCAGGAACGCCTCGACCTCGGCGGGCACCCGCACGGCGGCCGGGCGCTGCTTCGACAGCGACATGTTCCCTCTCGTCTCCCCTTCGAACGGGCCCTGGACCGGGTTCAGTGGATGCCCGTGTCTCAGTCGATGCTGCGGACGATGGTGAGGAACTCCTCGTCCTCGTCGTCGGCGCCGGCCAGTCTGAGCAGCGGCGCCACGCCCACCGGCACCATCCCGAACACCGCCATGTCGATCTCCCTGAACTCCTCGACGCGCTCGCTCATGGGCGCCTCCCTTCGTGTCGGTCGCCTTTGAGGGTGTCAAGACTGGCTCGGGGCCCGGTCGACGGCGCCTTGGGAATCCGTGGGGCGCGGCCGGGGCCGCACGGTGCGCCGGCCGGGGTGCGGCGGCGCGATGAGGGGCGGTGGGTCGGAGCCGAGCGCGGACAGCACCTCGCCGACCCTCGCGCCGCCCGTGGTGGCGGGCAGCAGGCGCAGCAGCCGGGCGCAGTGCGCGGCCAGCAGGCGGGCGTCGCGGTCGCAGACCCGGGCCCGGTCGTGGGCCACGGTCAGGTGCAGGGAGCCGTCCGCGCCGTGGTGGGCGAGGAGGGCGACGGGCACGGCGGGGTGCGCGCCGTCGGCGTGCTCCAGTTCCAGGCGCACCCCGGCCGCGGCCAGCGCGGCCCGCAGCCCGGCCGGCGGGCGGGGGCCGCCGGCCACGGCCACCAGGCTCTGCACCAGCTGTCCGCCGGCCTCCTCGCCCGCCGCGGCGCGCCCGGTCCACTCCTGGATCTGCCCGAGGGCGACCCATTCGTAGGCCGCCATGTCCAGGGCCCTGTCCCGCAGGGCGGCCAGCAGCAGGCCCAGCGGCTGTTCGGGGTCGACGGTCACGATCATCGGCAGGGTGGTGCGCAGCGGACCCACCAGCCGCTCGACGCCGTCCAGGGGGATGCCCCGCCCGGAGACGGTGACGCCGAAGCCCACCGGCAGGCCGCCCGGCACCCGCTGGGCGCGGTGGATCAGCAGCGCCCAGACGGCCTGCAGGGCGCTGGAGTCGGGCAGGGCCCGGGCGGCGGCCCAGCGGTGCAGCCGCCCGGCCTCGGCGGCGCTCAGCCGTACCTCGGCGCGGCCGCAGCCGCTCTGGCGGGTGTCGGGGCCGGGCAGCAGCGGCAGGAGCGCGGGCTCGCCGGCCGGCAGGGCCCGGCTCCACAGCTCGCGGGCCGGGGCGGGGTCCTGTTCGTCGAGCCAGCGTGCCCAGTCCCGCAGGTCGGGCCTGCGTTCGCCGCCGGGCAGCACCCCGCCGGCGAGGTAGGCCCGGCAGAACTCCTCCAGCAGCACGAAGACGCCGGCGGTGTCCAGCAGCGCGTGATGGAACGTCAGCAGCATCCGCGCCCCGGACGGTCCGCGGCCGGGTGCGCCGCGGCCGGGTGCGTCGAGGAGGGTGACGCGCAGCGGGCCGGGGCGGCGCAGGTCGAAGCCGCGCGCCCGGTCCTCGGCCAGCACGCGGGCGGCGGCGGCGCCGCCCGCCGCATGGCGGACGACCTCGATACGGGCCCGGTCGTGGACCACCAGGAGGGGGGCCGGGCCCCGGGTGAGGGCCGAACGCAGGACGCTCTCGCGGGCGGTGACGGACTGCCAGGCGGCGGCGAACCGGCCGGTGTCCAGCGGCCCCTGCCAGCGCCATGTCAGCTGCTCGACGTGTCTGCCGCTGCGGCGGTGGGCCAGGGAGTCGAGCACCACGTCGTACTGCTGCCGGGGCACCTCCAGCGCGGTGCGCGCGGGCCGGGTGGAGGGGGCGGTGGCGCCGCGGACCCGGTCGCGTCCAGAGCGCGGGCGCCTGGGCCTGGCCATGCTTCCCCCTCCCCGGCCGCGCCCGGCCGAATCCGGTGCGGGCCCCGCCCCGTCGGGGGCCCGGGAGCCGCCCTGTGGGCGTATCGCTCCGCCGGCCAGCGTGCCGGAGCGCACTGCCGCACCGCTGACACCGCGCTGACACCGCTCAAGGCCCGCCGGAGCGCCCCCCGCGTCCGGCACGAGCGGCAGGCCGCAGCGCCGGAAGTGCCGTGCCGTGTGCCCGGCCCCGCGGCGCCCAGGTGTCGCGCCCGGGGGGGCCGGCGCCGCCTGGGGGGGGTGGTGGAGGGGGTGTCAGCGCTCCTCGGGGGTCGGGGGCTGCATGGCGGAGAGGAAGCCGCGGTCGAGCATGGTGTGCACGGAGGTGTCGTCGGCGGTGTTCAGGCCCGCGTCGTGACAGGCCACGCTCAGCAGATAGCGGTCCATCACCGGATGGGTGGCGAAGTCCCACTCGCCGCGGCTGGCCGCGCTTCCGTCGGGAGCGCGCAGCCTGCCGCCCGGGCTGAAGCCGAACTCGTTGAAGCCCAGGCGCAGTCCCTGGCCGAGCGCCTTGCTGTAGGCCTCCTTGAGGGTCCACAGCCGCAGGATGTGGGCGGTGCGCCCGTCCTCGGGCATCGCGGCCACCTCGCGTGCCTCGGCGGGGGTGAGGATCTGGCTGTGGAGCAGGTCCAGCCGCACCGGGCGGTCGGCGGGCTCGACGTCCACGCCGATCCGGCCGGTGCGGCTGAGGCCGACCGCCATCAGGTCCCCGGTGTGACTGAGGCTCAGTTCGATCTGGTCGAAGCCGCGCAGGTAGGGCCGCCCGCCGAGACGGTAGGCGATCTCCAGGTACTGCGGCGGGGTGGCCAGCGCCGCGGCGGCCGTGTACTTGATCAGCAGCCGTGCGGCGGCGAACCGGTAGCGCACGGCGGCGTCGGGCGTACGCCGGTAGCGGTGCCAGTCACGGCCGAGCAGTTCCCGCAGCCGGGGGGTGGTCAGGACACTGGGCAGCCACTCGCTCCATGTGGTGTACACCAGTGCGTTGCCCAGCCGCGCGAGGTTCTCCTGCACCCCGCGCCAGGGTCCCGCCGGCCGCGGCACATGGAGGGGCACCGCACATCTCACCCGGTTCATCGTCGTCTCCCTGCGTGTCGTGATTCTCCCGGCCCGCCCGCGCGGAACAGGGAGGCGGCCAGGGGGCGGTGGTGGGCGGCGTCCGCCCCGGGCGGGCCGGCGCAGCGGGTGGGCGGAGGGGGCGGTTCGCCGTGTCCCGGCGCCGGCGTCATGGGTGGGCCGGGAGGCGCTGGGCAGGGGCGGTGCCGTCCGGGCGGCTCAGCCGGCCAGCTGGGTCGCGTACAGGTCCAGGCTGTGTCCGTCGCGGCAGCGCTGCAGCAGTTCGGCCAGGACGGTGTGTTCGGCCTGGGCCGGTACGTCGGGGACGTCGGCGCCGAGTCTGCGGCCGATGCGTCCCAGGGCGAGCACCGCCCAGGCGGGGTCGGCCAGGAAGGCGTCGCCTGCGTCCTGGTGCTCGAAGACACCGAGGCAGGCCGCCGCGGCCAGGACGAGGGCGTAGCGGTCGGCCAGGGCGCAGGCCTGCGGGTCGAAGGCGGTGCCGCCGGCGGCCGGCAGGGCCGCGCACCGTGCGCGCAGCACCTTCAGCTCCTGGACGAAGGCCCGCGCCAGGGCGGACAGGACCCGCTCCAGCGGGCCGCCGCCGGCCCGGGCGGAGAGCCGTTCGGCGGCGCCGATCAGGGACGCGGTGAGCAGGTCGTCGGTGCCGGAGTGCGCGAGCCGGCGGTGGTCGAGGACGGGCAGCGGCGCGCCGGGGGTGAACAGGGCGGCAGGCGGCTCGGCGGAGCGGAACCACGTCGTACGGGCCAGCGTGGGCAGCTGGGGCACGAGCACCGCCTGGCACACGGCTGTTCCCGCGTGCCCGAGTCCGGCCACCGGCAGGTCGCGCGCGAGTTTCTGGAAGCCGCCGTAGAGCGGGCCGCGGTCGTAGCCGCGGGCGCCGAGCACGGCGGCGAGCTCCTCCAGGTTCTCGCGCAGCAGGTCCGGCATCGTGTACTTGACGGCTGCGGCGAGCAGATAGGCGTCCTCGGGCAGCAGGCTGAGCGCGCGCAGTCCGGTGACGGCCATCGCGTCGCAGGCCAGCAGGTCGGCGAAGACCCCGGCGAGCGCGCGTTGCCGGCGGCGCGAGGGCCGGCCCTCGGGGCGGTCGGCGGTGGCCGCGCGCACGGCCTGGCGCAGGACGCTGTCCACGCCGGCCAGGACGGTGCCGGGGATGAGGCAGTGGCTGATCTGGAAGCTGCGCAGCGCCAGCGACACCCCGTCGCCGACCTCGCCGACCACGGCCGTGGCGGGCACGGGTACGTCGAGGAGCTGCAGTCCGCAAAAACGCGCTCCGCGCATGCCGGGCGTGTGGATGCGCTCCAGCCGCCGTATCTGTCCGCCGGCGGGCGGTTGGGGTCCCAGCAGCAGTACCGAGTGGCTGTCGGGGCCGTCCTGGGCGCGGGTGCGGGCGTAGGCGACGAAGGTGTCGGTGCGGTCGGCGTTGATGACGGCGTCCTTGCGGCCGTTGAGGAGGAACCCGCCGCCGGGGGCGTCCACGGCGCGCAGTTCGTGCCGGAGGATGGCGTTGGCGTGCGCCACCTCGCGGTGCACGATCGAGATTCGTCCGCCGCCGCTGAGCACCCCGGCCAGGGTGCGGCGCTGGGCGTCGTCGCCGGCGGTCCACACGGCCGAGGCCGCGAACAGCGAGGTGATGCCGAAGCCGTAGCCGAGCGCCAGGTCACGGCGGAACACCGGGCGCAGGATGCGTGCCAGCCGTTCCAGGTCCCGAAGGTGCCCGCCGAGGTCGGCGGGGACGAACTCGGCGGCCAGGCCCGCCTCGGCGAGCAGTGTCTCGGTGGCCTCGGGCACCTCGCGGGCGTCGTCGGCGCGCAGCAGCGCCAGGTGGCCGTGGGGGTTGGCGGGGTCGAAGGGGTCCGCGAGCGCGGCCTCCAGGCGGGCGGCCCGCTCGGGTTCCCCGCCGCGGAACCCGGCCGGGTGTCCGGCGACCGGGTGTCCGGCGACCGGGTGTCCGGCGACCGGGTGTCCGGCGACCGGGTGTCCGGCGACCGGGTGTCCGGCGACCGGGTGTCGGGGGGCCGGGTGTCGGGGGGTGGTCACAGGACACGCACCGCGCTGAGGGCGTACTGCGTGGCGTACTGCAGCACCAGCATCCCCGCCTGTCCGATCCGCTCGCGCACGTGCCGGGCGGCCCGTGCCGTGTCGGTGCCGGGGCCCAGGACGGACGGGACGCTGCGCTCGTCGAGGAGGATGTTGTGCCGGGCGGTGAGGTGGACGCCGCTCTCGTCGGGTTCGAGGAGCCATTCGCCGGTGTGCGCGGTCAGCAGGGGTGAGGTGCGGGTCTGCTTGTAGACGATCCGGCCGGCGCCGGGAAAGCAGATCCGCACCGACTCCGTCTCGTGCGCGGTGCCGTCGACGGTGAGGCTGCCCATCGACATCACCTGCACGCCGGGGGCCTTCTCGGACACCTCCAGGGTGCGTACGTGCGGCAGTCCGGCGGGCCAGGACTGGGCCCGGTAGAGGAAGTCGAAGATCAGCTCGGCGGGCGCCCTGACGTGCACGGTGTCCTCGAAGGACAGGGTGAGGCCGTCCAGGTGCCGCCAGCGCTCGGCCATGAAGGCCAGCCGGTCGAGCTGGGCGCGGCTGTTGGCGGCGGTGACCTCGCGCACCCAGGACACGTCGGCGGGCGCGTCGTCGGCGACGGTGAAGCTGTGCTCCAGGGTCACCCGGCAGCCGTCGCCGAGCGGTCGGACGGTCCACACGCCGCTCATGGAGGTGAGGGGGGCCTCGGGCAGGTCCTGGGTGAACTGAACGCGCAGGGCGGAGACGTCCAGGTGCCGGCTGGAGACCCAGGAGCTGACCTTCTCCCCCGCGACGGCCCACAGGCGCAGCCGCTCCCGGCTGCCGTCGAAGTCCAGTTGCTCCACGTGGACGCACGGAGGGAAGAACAGCGGCCATTGCGTGGCGTCGGCGATCAGCCCGTACAGCACGCCGGCGGGGGCCGAGGCGGTCACGTCGCTGACGGCACGGTGCACTCGCGGTTCGGGCATCGTCCACACCCTTCGTTGTTCGAGGCGGCGTCGCCGCCGCGCCGGCAGGAGGCCCCCGGCTGCGCCTCTCGCCCGTGCGGCGGTCCCGCGCGGCACGGGCGGCATCCGGAGGGTGGCCCCTTGGTTTCGGCGTTGTCGGCGGCCGTTGCTCCGACCCTGTCCGGAACCGCTCGTGATGCGCACGTGCCCGGCTCGATCCGTGCTGGAGCCCGGCCGGTAGGGCGCAGGCCGCGGGCTGCGCCGTACCGGCGTGTGGGCCGCAGCACCCCGGCGCGCCACCAGGCAGGTGGCGCCGGCGCGTGCCGGCCTGCCGCGCCCGGGGGGCGGCGCGCCGGGGCGCCGCGTGCGGGCGCCGCTCCAGCGGGAGGCGGCGCCCGCTCGAGGGCCGCGGCGGACGGTGGCCACCCGGAGAACGACGACCGAGGAGGCCCCGCGGTGAAGCTGCTGCGCCCCTGCCTGCGTCTTGTGCGGAGCCTGTGGGACGCTCTGGTGGTCTACGGACTGCTGTCGGTGTGCGGTCAGACGTCGGCGTACGAGGCCGCGGCCCGCCGGGCGCCGCTGCGGGGCCTGCCTCCCGGCCATCCCGAGCGCCTGCGCGCCGATGTGCCCCTGTCTGCCCTGGAGCGCCGCCTGGCCCGCGAGCTGTCCGATGCCGGGCCCGGTCACCGGGGGCCCGCCTAGCCAGGCCCTGGCGTCACATTCCCGTCGTCGCCCGAAGGGCGGCCTGGCGGCGTCGTGGGGGTACCTCCCGGTCGAGCGCAGCCGAGACCGGGGGAGCGTGCTCTCGACGTGCCGGGCACTGACCCGCGTACCGGACGTACTCGGGTCAGTGCCCGGTGCGTCGAGAGCACGTGCAGGGCGTCGCGGGGCAGGCGGGAATGTGACGCCAGGACCTAGGGCTGCCGCGGGCCCTGCCGTGCGGTGCGCGGTGCCGTGGTGCGCGGTGCCGTGGTGCGCGGTGCCGTGGTGCGCGGTGCCGTGGTGCGCGGTGCCGTGGTGCGGGGTGCCGTGGTGCGGGGTGTGGGAGCACCCGCGCCGGCCGGGGCCCTCGGCGGCACGTGAACCGGGCGCGCGGGCCCAGACGATCGGCCGGGAGCTCGCCTGGCCGCCTCGGTCCTGGAGAAGCTGCTCGGCGGGCGGACACCGCTGCTCCCGATCTACCGGGCCATGCTCGTCGACGCCGGACACAACCGGCGGGCCGCGCGCGACCGCAACGAGTCCCGGGGCGGCTGACGGCGCAGGATGTCACCGGGCATGTCTTCGACGCCGGCCACGACCTGGCGGAGGACGTGCCGCAGGAGATGGCCGCCGCCGTTCTTGCGTTCCTGGCCGCGCATCTGCGACCGGCGACGTGAGCGAAGCGTGCCCGGCTCATCGGCAGGTCAGGCGTGGGGCGCTTTGAGGACGGCTGCGGCGTTGAAGCCGCCGCGGCCGCGGGCGAGGACCAGGGCGGTGCGCAGGCCGGGCCGGGGGCGGGGGTGGTCGACGACGAGGTCGAGGGGGCAGTCGGGGGCGAGGGGGCCGGTGCCGGTGGTGGGCGGGATGACCTGGTCGCGCAGGGCGAGCAGGGCGGCTGCCAGGTCCAGGGAGGAGCCTCCGGCGGCCAGGCGGCCGGTCATCGTCTTGGGCACGGTGACGGGTACCCCGTGGGGCCCGAACAGTGCGCACAGCACGGCGCTCTCGGCGAGGTCGCCGGCCCGTTCGCCCGCGCCGTCGGCGAAGACCACGTCGATGTCCGCCGGCGTGAGCCTTGCGTCGGTGAGGGCGAGTTGGGCGGCTTCGCGCAGCCGGGGTGTGTCGGGGCCGTCGAAGGTGGCGGCGCAGCCGGCGACGATGCCGTAGCCGGTGGCGCCGCGGGCGGCGGCGGCTTCGGCGTCCTCCAGGACGAGCAGGGCTCCGCCCTCCCCCACCAGGTGGCCGTCGGCGGCGGCGTTGAAGGGCCGGTAGGCGCGCAGCGGGTCGGCGGTGCGGCTCATGCGGCCGTCGGCCAGGTGGGCTGCCCAGCCCCACGGGCACAGGGTGGAGTCGACGCCGCCGGTGACCATCAGCTGGGCGCCGTCGCGGATGCGGCGCCGGGCGCGGGCGAGGGCGTCGATGCCGCCGGCCTGTTCGCTGATGATGGTGGAGCCGGTGCCGCGCAGCTGGTGGCGGATGGCGATCTGTCCGGGGCCGGCGCCGTGGAAGAAGCCGGAGGCCTGGTAGACGCTGACGCTGCGGGCGCCTGTGTCCCACAGGGCGGCCAGCCCGCGCTGGCCGAACTCGGTGCCGCCCGCGGAGCTGGCGGTGATCACGCCGGCCGTGTGGCCGGGCAGGCTCTCGGGGTCGGCGCCGCAGTCCTGGAGGGCTTCTTGGGCCGCGCAGAGCATCAGGCGGGTGGCGCGGTCGGTCTCGGGCAGCAGTCTGCTGGGGACGTGGTCGGTGTCGGCGAAGTCGCGGATCTCGCCGGCCAGGCGTACCGGGTAGCGGGTGGCGTCGAAGCGGGTCAGCGCTTTGATGCCGCTGCGGCCGGCCAGCAGGGCCTGCCACCAGGCGTTGGTGCCCAGTCCGTTGGGGGCGGTGACGCCGATGCCGGTGACCAGGACGCCGGCGGCGGGGTCCGGGCCGGGCCGGGTGGGGGCTGCGGCCGGGCCGGCCGGGGGGGGCTGGCGCATCGTCACACCGCCTGCTTCAGCTGCGGCTGGGTCAGGACGGTGGCGCTGTGGAAGCCGCCGAAGCCGCTGGCGACGCTGAGGACCGTGCTGGTGCGCATCTGGCGTGCGATCAGCGGGGTGTAGTCGAGGTCGCAGGTCGGGTCCGGTTGGCGCAGGTTGGCCGTGGGCGGCACGGTGTCGTGCTGGATGGCCAGCGCGCTGGCCGCCACGTCCAGGGCGCCGGCGGCGCCGAGGGCGTGTCCGATCATCGACTTGATGGAGCTGATGGGGATGGAGCGGGCGTGGTCGCCCAGGCCGGCTTTGATGGCGTGGGTCTCGTGGCGGTCGTTGGGCCGGGTGCCGGCGCCGTGGGCGTTGACGTACTCGACGTCGACCGGGTTGAGGCGGGCCTCGTCCAGGGCGGCCCGGATGGCGGCGGCCATCTCCTGTCCGCCCGGGCGCAGTCCGGTCATGTGGTGGGCGCTGCTCAGGGCCGCGTACCCGGACAGTTCGGCGTAGGCGCGGGCGCCGCGGCGGCGGGCGTGTTCGAGTTCTTCCAGGACGAGGACGGCGGCGCCCTCGCCGAGGACGAATCCGTCGCGGGTGCGGTCGAAGGGGCGGCACGCGGTGGTCGGGTCGTCGTTGCGGGGGCTGGTGAGCCGCATACGGTCGAAGCAGGCCATGGTGATCGGGGAGATGGGTGCTTCCGCGCCGCCGGCGACGACGATGTCGGCGCTGCCCTCGCGGATCAGGTCGGCGCCGTGCCCGATGGCGTCCAGGCCGGAGGTGCAGCCGCTGGAGATGAGGCCCACCGGGCCCTGGGCGCCGATGTCGCGGGCGACGACGGCCGCCAGCGAGCTGGGGACGACGTAGTCGTAGAGGAAGGCGCCGGCCCTGGTGTGGTCCACCGTCCAGGTGCTGCCGAAGTCGCTGAGGATGGCGTACTGGGTGGCCATGGCGGTGGTGCAGCCGATCGCGCTGCCCAGGCTCACCCCGGTGCGCAGCGCCCGGGTCTCCGCGCGGGTGTCGGTGGCGTCGTCGAGGCCGCTGTCGGCGATCGCCTCGCGTGCGCTGACCAGCGCGAACTGGGCGACGCGGTCGAGGCGTTCGGTGTCGGCGAGGGTGAAGCCGTGGGCGGCGGGGTCGAAGTCGACCTCGGCGGCGACCTGGGAGCGGTAGCCGGAGGCGTCGAAGAGGGTGATGCCGCGGGTGGCGGTGCGCCCGGAGGTGAGCAGGGACCAGAAGCCGGCGGCGCCCACCGCGCTGGGGGCGATGACCCCGATGCCTGTGATGACGACGCGTTTCATCGCTGTCCCCTCGTCGCCGGTGCGGCCAGGCGGTCGCGGCAGGCGCGTGCGACCAGGTGCGGCAGGTCGGGGGAATCGGCGAAGAAGTGGTCGCCGGTGACGGTGTGGCTGACGATGGGGCCGGTGGTCCAGCGCTGCCAGTGGGTGAGTGTTGCGGGTTCGGTCAGCGGGTCGTCGCTGCCGGCGAAGACCAGCACGGGGCAGGTGACGGGGCCGCCGGTGGCGGGGTGGAGGGCGGCGGCGCGCAGGGAGGCGGCCAGGCGCAGGTCGTCGCGCAGCACGGGCAGGACGCTGCGCCGCCACAGCCCGCCCGGGGAGGCGGAGGTTCCGCTGGGCAGGGAGCCGAGGTTCTCCAGCAGGGGCAGCAGGTCGGCATCGGGCAGGTCGGCGGCGCCGACCAGGGCGGTGCTGGTGTGCGGGGGCGGGCAGGCGCCGACGGCGAGGAGCAGCGGCGGCGGGGCCCCGGCGTCGGCCAGGGCCCGGGTGAGGGTGTAGGCGACGAGGGCGCCCAGGCTGTGCCCGTACAGTGCGTAGGGGCCCAGGCGGGCCGCGGTCAGCAGGGGGGGCAGCAGGTCGGCCAGGAGGGCGGCGCGGTCGGTGATGCGCGGCTCTCGCCGGCGGTTCTCGCGGCCGGGCAGCGGCAGGGGCGTGACGTCGAGGGTGGTGCCGGCCGCTGTGGGCCAGCGCCGGTAGCTGGCCACTCCCGCGCCGGCGTGGGCGAGGCAGTAGAGCCTGACCCGCCCCTCGCCCGCCCCGTCGTCTCGCGTCCGGGAAGCCATCGCTCGCCCTCCTGAGAATGTGGTCCTGTGCCGCGCAGGGCTCTGCTGCGGCCTGTCTCGCGCCTGGCCCGGTGCCTGCCCGCGCCGGTGCGGACCGCACCTGAAAGAGCGTGACGTGTGCGACTCGGGCGGCGCTCGACCGGCACCGGCCTCTCCGCGGGCCCCCGCCCCCTCGGTATGCCTGCCGTTGTGCTGCTCCGGCCGCCTCGGCGTGTGCGTGCCGTTGTGCTGGTCCGGGCCGTTTCCGTGTGCGGGTTCGCCGGTGCGTGTTCGCGGCCCGGGCGGGTGCCGGTTCGCCGGCGGTTGCGCCGCGTTCAGGCGGCGTACAGGTCGAAGGTGGAGGTGCGCCGGGGGCCGGAGAGGATGTCCAGGTGCGGGTCCACGGCGAGCATCGCCTGGTGCATGCGCTGCAGTTGGGGGGAGGGCTCCACGCCGAGTTCGTCGATGAGGCGCTGGCGCAGCCGGCGGTAGAGGTCCAGCGCGGCGGCCTGCCGGCCGGAGCGGTAGAGCGCCAGCATGGCCTGTGAGTGCAGCCCTTCGTGCTGGGGGTGACGGGCGATGAGGTGGGTGAGTTCGGCGATGAGTTCGACGTGCCGGCCGAGTCGGAGGTCGGCGTCGATGCGGCGTTCCTGGGCGACCAGGCGGCTCTGGTCCAGGCGCATGACCTCGATCTCGAGGATGGGTCCGACGCGGACGTCGACGAGGGCGGGGCCGTCCCACAGCTGCAGTGCCTGGCGCAGGAGGGTGGCGGAGCGTTCGTCCTGGCCGTCCTCGAAGGCCTGCCGGCCTTCGGCGAGAAGCCGCTCGTAGCGGTAGACGTCGACGGACTCGGCCGGTATCTGCAGCAGGTAGCCGCCGTAGCGGGTGGCCAGGACGTCCTTGGCGGTGCCCGGGGCGCCGGGGCCCATGGCGGTGCCGAGCATGCGGCGCAGCTGGAGGATGTACGTCTGGAGCGTGGTGAGCGAGCTCTGCGGCAGGTTGGTGCCCCAGATCTCCTCCATGAGGGTGGGCACGGGCACGACCCGGCCCGGGTAGAGCGCCAGCAGGGCCAGGATCTGGCGGGGCTTGCCCGCGGTGGGAACGATCGACATTCCATTGACGTCGGCGTTCAACGTGCCCAGAACTTTTATCTCCATGATTCCTCCGAGCCGAGTCGTCCTTCGGTTGCGCGTTCGGTTTTCGACTCTGTGAATAGTGGCCTGCCGCAGCAGCGTTTGTCATTGCCGACAGGCACAGGCTAGAGGAATCTGATCTTCTTTTGAGCCGCGCGCCAGGCAGGCTCGAGAATTTCTTGAGTCTTTTTGCAGCCGGACCGTTCACCTGTGCTGACGTCCGGCTGATATACCGCTGACATCGTGTTTTCGGGGCGCCTTGGCGGTGGCGGGCCTCTGTCCCGCAGGGGGCGGGGGCTGTTAGTTTTCCGGCCATGGCGAAGGAAGCTCACGGCACCTGCCCCGGTCGTGGTGCGGCCCCGGCCGCCCGGGAGATGCTGAGCCGTCTCGCGAAGCCAGCGGGGTCCGCGCCCCCGGACTCCGCCGGTTTCGGCGACGCGCTGCGGGGGTGTGAGTTTCTGCCAGAGGTGCCCGGCAGGACGCTGCCGGCCCTGCCGGGCGCCTGCCGTCGCCGCAGCCTTCGGGCGGGCTTTTCCGGTCTGGGGGCGGATGCGGCCTGAAGCCCCTCTCGAGGAATCCTTCACGGGCCCCTGAAAACAGCTGGTGAATCCGGCGCGGCGGCGGCCGGGCAACTATCTTCACCCGAGGAAGAAAGCCCCCGGCGTATTGTCTCCGAGAAATTTTCCCGGAGATCGTTCCCGGTGGGTGATTCGGCCGCCCCTATCCGGGTCCGGCCGACGTTTCGCTGGTTTTCTCGGGGCAGGACTAGATGGAATTTCAGGTTCTTGGTTCGGTCCAGGTCCACGACGAGCGCTCCGGTGTCCTCGTCGTGCCCACGGGCGCGAAGCAGCGTGCGCTGCTGGGCACCCTGGTGGTGCGGGCCGGCCATCTGGTGCCCACCGGGCTCCTCGTCGACGAGCTGTGGGGCGAGCACCCGCCGGCGAATGCGGCCAATGCCCTGCAGGCCCATGTGGGCCGGCTGCGGCGGCTGCTGCCGGGGGCGGTGCCGGGCTCGGGCGAGCGGCATCACCCGTTCCTGGTGACCCGTCCGCTGGGCTATGTGCTCAGTCTGGGCCGCGCCGAGACGGACGTGCGGCGCTTTCGCCGTCTGGCGCAGCAGGGGCGGGCGCTGGCCGGCACCGATCCCGCCGGCGCGGCCGAGGTGCTGCGCCGGGGCCTGGCACTGTGGCGCGGCCCGGCCCTGCAGGGCAGCGGGCGCGGCGCGGTCTGCTCGGCCGAGGCGGCGCTGCTGGAGGAGATGCGGCTGACCGCTCTGGAGCGGCTGTACGAGGCGGAGGTGCGCACGGGGCGCGGCCAGGAGATCACCGGCGAGCTGGAGGAGCTGACGGCCGCTCACCCGCTGCGGGAACGCTTCTACGAGCTGCTGATGAGCGCGCTGCACCGCTGCGGCCGGCAGGCGGAAGCACTGGGCACCTACGACCGGGCCCGCCGCGCTCTCGTGCACGACCTGGGCATCGAACCGGGCCCGGCGCTGCGCGGCTGTCTGCAGACGATCCTGCGCCAGGACCCCTGGTCCCCTCCCCCGGCCCCGGCCCCGTCTGCGGCCCACATCCCCGCGGCGGCGCCCGCTCCCGGGGCGGGAGCGCCCGGCACCGCTCCGGCGCCGGCACCACCACCGGCGGCGGCCGCGCCTGCGGGGGGCGGGCATCCGGCGGCCGGGCATCCGGGGGGCGACGTGCTCGGCGTACGGGCGTTGTACGAGGAGCTGCTCCGGCTGCGCGGCCACGTCGAGCGCCTGAGCCGTGAACAGCGGGCTCTGGCCGAGCGCCTGGACCAGGCGGACGGGGACCGCATGGACGGGGACCGCCCGGACCGGGTGGACCGCATGGCACGGGCCGGCCGCGTGGACGGGGCGGACCGCGTGGAGGGGGTCACCCGTGTGGAGGGGGCGCGGGCGGTGGGCCGTTAGAACCCGTCTTTGAACCCTGCTACAGGGCCTGTTGCGGGTCGTGTGGCAAGAATGACGATCTCCTTCCGTCCGCCGATGGTCGGCCGTGTGCAGGGACCTGCCCGGCCCGGGAATTCACGAGGAACTTTCCGCTGTCTGAGCAGGTGGACTCCACCGATACGCCTCACCGCAGAGGTGCCATCATGCGGCACGTCGGCCTTGATCGACAGAAAATCCCGGCCAAGGTGACGCAAAATCAATTGATTGAGCGGCCTGGACTTGATTGGCGCCATGATGCGTACCGGCGATCAAACGCCTGGCCTGTTTCGGACTGCGGCCGTGGCACTCCGGTACCGAGAGCAGAAACATGGTCACCGATTTTGAACTGGATCTTCGTATCGACCTCGACGAGCTTCCGGTCCTCGGCCATGATCTCCTCGTACCGCGCCCGGGAAACGCCCGGCCTTCGTGCTCGTGGGCATGACGCCCACCACCCTTCGGCACGGGACGCCGGCACTCCCTCCGCCGGCGACAAGTCCCGGCCTCTGCGCGCAGCATCCTGCCGCACGAGACCCATGGCTGCGGCCGGTGAGGCGGTGCGGCTGGGGTGGCGGTGGTGCGGGCCGGGGGCTGTGTCGGTGGCGCCGGGTGCGGCGCCGCGGAAAACCTCTCAGCGGCCTGCCAGTTCGGGGCCGCGGGTCATCAGGCGGGCTCCGGCGGCGCCGGCGGGGGCGGGCGATTCGGGGCGGGCCATGAGGACCGAGCGCTGGAGGCGGCTGAGCGCTGTGGAGGGTTCCAGGCCCAGCTCGGCCACGAGGGTGGCGCGCAGCCGCTGGTAGACGCTCAGTGCCTCGCCGCGCCGGCCGGAGCGGTGCAGCGCCAGCATGAACTGGCCGTGCAGGCTCTCGTGCATGCGGTACTGCTTGACCAGGACCGTCAGTTCGGACAGCAGCTCCCGGTGGCGGCCCAGCCGCAGGTCGGCCTCGATGCGCTGGTCCAGCGCGCACAGCCGCGACTCCTCCAGGCGCCGGATCTCCATGTCGATCCGGCCGCCGGCCTGGATGTCGGTGAGCACCTGGCCGTTCCACAGCGAGAGCGCGTCGGCCAGACGGCGCGCGGCCGCGGTGTAGTCCTCGGCGTCCATGGCCCGGTAGCCCGCGCCCGCGCGCCGCTCGAACTCGCGGAAGTCCACCGTGCCGCCGCGGCTCTCCAGGCGGTAGCCGCCGGGGACGGTGGTGAGGACGTCCTTGGCGGTGCAGCGTTCGTTCGCGTCGTGCGCCAGCGCCCCGGCCATCAGCTCGCGCAGCTGCAGCACGTACGTCTGCAGTGTGGTGCGCGCGCTGCGCGGGGGGTTCTCGCCCCACAGTTCCTCGATGAGCGTGGCCACGGAGACCACCTGGTCGGCGTTGAGCGCGAGGAGGGCGAGGACCTGCCGCGGCTTGGGCGCCGTAGGGACGACCGACACTCCGTTCTCGCGCACCGACAGCGCACCCAGCACTTCGATGTCCACGTTCTCCCCCTGGAGTCAGGCTTCAGGACCGATGCATCTCGACCCGTGACTCCATAAAAAAACAGCACAGTCGGTTTGTCAATACCAGACTCGCTTTACTGTTTATGACGATCATCCAGCCACACCCGAGGAAACGATCACGCCACGGAGGGTGATCCGGCACCGGACCCGCCGCGAAAACATGCCCTACAGGGGCATTTCAGCCGCGGGAGATCGCAGTGGTTGCCCTTTGAATCAGACTGCCGAGACCATTGAAGGGCAAATAAAAAGACTGTGTCGTCGGATTAGTGGGTGCCGTGGGGCTTCAGGGCGGGGAGCAGTTCCCTGGTGGCCAGCGTGGGCAGCAGCAGCTCCCAGAACCTGGCGATGGTCTGGCGGGAGAGCCAGTCGCCGTCGCGCCTGGCGAGCACCTCGAATCCCGCGGTCGTGGCCACCACGGCGGTGGCCACGGCCAGGGTGGAGACGTCCGTGCGCAGTTCACCGGTGCCGGCGGCGCGTTCGAGCAGGTGCTCGACCCAGTCCTGCCAGTGCCCGCAGACGTCGGTGGGCCTCTCGCGGCCGGCGTCCCGGCCGAGTTCGAACCCCGCGCGCAGCACGACGTCGGCACGCAGCTGGCGCGCGAGCTGGTGGGTGGTGTCCACGAGGTTCTGCAGGCTGCCGCCGGCAGGGGGCTGAGCCACGATGTCGCGCAGGCGCAGGGCGGCCGCGTCCGCGACTGCTTGCGCCAGCGCGGTCTTGCTGGCGAAGTGGAAGTGCAGGGCGCCGTTGCTCACCCCGGCCCGCGCGCTGATGGTGGTGAGCGAGGCGAGCGCGTATCCCTCCCGGTCGAAGACCTCGGCCGCGGATCTGATCAGCTTCTGCCTGGTGCGTGCCGCCCTTTCCTGTTTGACCATCGCGTGCTCCGTTACTGAGGGGGGTTGCCGTGCTTGCGCGAGGGGAGGTCCGCGTGCTTGGTGCGGAGCACGGTCAGGGAACTGATCAGCACCTGGCGGGTCCTGGCGGGGTCGATGACGTCATCGACCAGACCGCGCTCGGCCGCGTAGTAGGGGTGCATCAGCTCGGCCTTGTACTCCTTGACCATGCGCTCGCGCATCGCCTCGGGGTCCTCGGCCTCGGCGATCCGGCGCCGGAAGATGACGTTGGCGGCGCCCTCGGCACCCATGACGGCGATCTCGTTGGTCGGCCAGGCGTAGCTGAGGTCGGCGCCGATGGACTGGGAGTCCATGACGATATAGGCACCGCCGTAGGCCTTGCGCAGGATCAGCGAGATCCGGGGCACGGTCGCGTTGCAGTAGGCGTACAGCAGCTTCGCGCCGCGGCGGATGATCCCTTCGTGCTCCTGGTCGACGCCGGGCAGGAAGCCGGGCACGTCCAGCAGCGTGATGACCGGGATGTTGAAGGCGTCGCACATCTGCACGAACCGTGCGGCCTTCTCGCTGGCCTCGATGTCGAGGACGCCCGCCAGGGACTGCGGCTGGCTGGCGACGATGCCGACGACCTGGCCGCCGAGGCGGGCGAGGGCGCAGATGATGTTGCGGGCCCAGCGCTCGTGGACCTCCAGGAAGTCGCCGTCGTCGACGATCTCCGCGATGACCTCGCTCATGTCGTAGGGCCGGTTGCCGTCGGCCGGGACCAGCTCCACCAGCGCGGGCGAGGTCCGGGTCTGCGGATCGGTGCACGGCGTGCACGGGGGGAACTCGCGGTTGTTCTGCGGGAGCATCGACAGCAGGTAGCGCACCTCGGCGATGCAGGTCTCCTCGTCGTCGTAGGCGAAGTGCGCCACCCCGGAGGTCTCGGCGTGCACGTCCGCGCCGCCCAGGCCGTTGTGGGTGATCTCCTCGCCGGTGACCGCCTTGACGACGTCCGGGCCGGTGATGAACATCTGCGAGGTCCCGCGGACCATGAACACGAAGTCCGTCAGGGCGGGACTGTAGGCCGCGCCGCCCGCGCACGGGCCGAGCATCACACTGATCTGCGGGATGACACCCGAGGCCCGGGCGTTGCGCTGGAAGATGCCGCCGTAGCCCGCCAGCGCCGAGACACCCTCCTGGATCCGCGCGCCCGCACCGTCGTTGAGCGAGACCAGCGGCGCACCGGCCGCGATGGCCATGTCCATGATCTTGTGGATCTTCGCGGCGTGGGCCTCGCCCAGCGCCCCGCCGAAGATCCTGAAGTCATGGGCGTAGACGAAGACCGTACGGCCCTCCACCGTGCCCCAGCCGGTGATCACACCGTCGGTGTACGGCTTCCTGGCCTCCAGACCGAACCCGGTGGCCCGGTGCCGGCGCAGCTGCTCGACCTCGCTGAACGAACCCGCATCCAGCAGCAGCCCGATGCGCTCGCGGGCGGTCAGCTTGCCCTTGGCATGCTGCGCCTCGGTCGCCTTCCCGCCGGGGCCGGCCAGCGCCTCGGCCCGCACCATCTGCAGCTCGGCCACCCGCTCGCGCGCGCTCGCCGCGTCCGCAAAAGCCCGGGGAATGTCATTGAGGACCGTCATGGGACAACTCCCTCCTCGCGGTGCGGCCAACGACCCCTACAAAGTAACAAACCGTAAGGACGGTTTGTAGGTGGCGCGCACACGAAATTTATCATGCGGAATGCCGGCTTCACTGCCAGCTGTACGGAGAGCGGTAGCCCCCTCGCGCCTGCCCGGGGCGCCACAGCGGGGACTCGGCCTGCCCGGAGTCGGCCTCCGGGCCCGGCGCGGACAGCAGCACCGTCAACACGACGGTGACCGCGGCCAGTTCCTCTGGTGTGGCCCGGCCCCGCTCCACTCGAAGTACGGCGTCCGTGCTGCTCATCCGGCCGGCTCCCCCCTCGTCAAGCTCCCCGCAACCGTCGGCCACCGGGCTCGAGAACCGCTTCCGGCCCGGTGGAGAGGGGCCGGCCGGCCACTGCACCGCCGGGAGGGAAGCGAGCGCCGGGAATCTTCCGGGCAACCCGTTCCGGGAATCTGCCGGGGAGCCGGGGCCGGGGGGCTGGGGGCGGGGAACCAGGGCCGGGTCTCCTGGCGGAGGGCAGAACCTCCCCCGTGGGCCATCGGCGGGCCGGGGCCATCACGCCGGACGAACGGCGGGTGCGCATGCCGACACCCGCCCCGCCGTGCTCCGGGACCGCGCGCCGGGAGGGGCCCGGCTGGCTTTGCTCACGAAAGATGACAGCGCTTCTACGGGGGAGGTTCGGGAGGCGCCCAGGTCCTGGGCAGGGGTCAGCATGTCCACGGGTTTCGACAGCGGGCGGAGCTGTGCCGCCGTTGGGCGTCGTGCCTGTTCGGTTACGGGGGCTCTGGGTCACGACGGTTGAAGCTGCCGTTGCGGCAGCTTCAACCGTCGTGACCAGGGCCGGAGAAACCGGCCCGGCGACACACACGTGCGGGAGTGGTGATGGACTGGCCGATCGCGGAGGTGGCCCGGATGCCGGGCGTGACCGCCCGGACACTGCGCCACTACGACGAGACCGGCCTGTTGGCGCCGGCCCGGATCGGCACCAACGGTCACCGCTACTACGGGGAACGCCAGCTCCTGCGGCTCCAGCAGATTCTCGTGCTGCGGGCGCTGGGTGTCGGCCTGCCGGAGATCGGGCGGATCCTGTCCGAGCAGGTCGACGAGGTGGACGCCTTGCGAAGTCACCACCAGCGCCTCCTCGCGGAGCGGGACCGGATCGACGTCCTGGCCGGCACCGTCTCTCGCACGATCGCCGAACTGGAACAGTCCAGGAAGGACGACCGTGCCATGACCATCAACCGTCCGGAGAACCTCTTCGAGGGCGTGACGCCCGCCCACTACGAAGACACCATGCGCGACTACCCCGAACTCGCACACGAGATCGGACAGCGCGCCGCCACCATGAGCCGGGCCGACGCCGACACCGCGCACCGTGAGCGCACCGCGCAGATGATCCGGCTGGCCGAACTCATGGCAGCGGGCCACCCGGCCGACGCCGCCCCCGTCCAGGCCGAGATCGACGCCCAGTACCAGGCCCTGGCCGAACTGCGTGCTGTCTCCGCCAACGGCTACCGGGCCCTCGCACACTCCATCGCCGACAACGAGACACGGCGCGCCGCAGACGAGGCCGTCACGCCCGGGCTTGCTGTGTACCAACGCGATGCCATGGTGGCCTACGCCACCACCCGGCTGAACTGAACCACAACGCAGCCGCCGTCGAGGGCCAACGATGGCGGCTGCACCGCATCACGCCAGGCCAGGCCAGGCCAGGCCAGCGATGTTCGAACCCGGGGGCTGGCGGCCGCACCTCAAACCGGGTGCTGCCCATTCTCATGAACAACGACTTCCTTCACCGGAGCCAGCCTCCCGAGGAGTTCGACAGCCACTGCCGGAAGCCGTGAACAAAGCCACCCGGCGTTCGGTCACCGCATCGCGCCGGTGACGAGTGGTCCGCGGCCGCTCCCGCCGGCACCCGGGTGGCGGGTACAAGGACGGGAGGTGTGAGGAGCCGGTTGCCAAGCTCCGGCAGCACCCGGCGCCGGTGCCGGGATGCTGCGCCGGTGCCGGGATGCTGCGCCGGGTGATCGGCCCGCCGGGTCCGCGGCCCTGGTGCGGGGCGGCGGGCCGGGCGGGCGGGGCGGGCGGGGCGGGCGGGCGGGGCGGGCGGGCGGGGGCGTTCAGGAGCCGAGGAGCACCGGCAGCGAGCGGTGACCGTGGAGCATGAAGGTGGGCATCGGCTGCAGCTCGTCCGGCGGGCAGGCCAGGGACAGATCCGGGAAACGCCCGAAGAGTTCGGCGAAGGCGACGCCGGCCTCGATCTCGGCGAGCGGGGCCCCCAGGCACCGGTGCGTTCCGTGGCCGAAGCCGAGGTGCCCGCCGCGCCGGGTGCGCAGCACATCGAAGCGCGCGGCGTCGGGCCCGTGGCGTTCGGGCTCCAGGCCTGCCCCGTGGAAGGCGACGATGATGGCATCGCCCTGCTTGATCAGCACCCCGTCCAGGTCGATGTCCTGGACCGCGTACCTCAGGGGGGCGAACGCCGGGGGTGTGTGGACCCGCATGGTCTCCTCGATCACGTCGCTCCAGCCGGCGCGGCCGGCGCGTACGTGCTCCAGCTGCTCGGGGTGGGTCAGCAGCGCGGCGACCGCGTTGGTGATCAGGACCGCGGTGGTGTCCTGCCCCGCGGCGATCATCATGAACAGCGTGCCGAGCAGTTCCTCCTCGGACAGACGGTCCTCCTTGTCCCGGGCCTCGATCAGCGCGGTGGTCAGATCGTCACCGGGCTCCCTGCGCCTGGTCCTGACCAGCCCGGCGAGCAGCTCGTAGGCGCGCAGACGCGCGGCGCTCACCTCACCGGCCCCCAGGGTGCTGCAGAAAACCGTGCTCAGGGCCGCGCTCAGCTCGTCGGTCGCGCTCCCCCGGGGCACCCCGTACAGCTCGCAGATGACCCGCAGCGGCAGCAGGTCCGCGTAGCAGGTGCGCAGGTCGACCTCCGTCGCGGGCGGTGTGCGGGCCAGGCCGTCCAGGAGCTCGCGGGCGATCCGGCGGACCTTGGGACGCTGCGCCTGCGAGCGCCGCGCGGTGAACGCCCCGGCGATCAGCCGGCGCAGCCGGGCATGGTCCTGCCCGTAGGAGAAGAGCATGTTCTCGTTGGCCACCCACGGATACAGCGGCCACTCCTGGGTGATCTTCCCTTCGATGAACGCCGGCCAGTGCCTGCGCGGGTCACGCGAGACACGGTCGTCGGTCAGCAGCCGCTCGACGTGCTCCTGCCCGACCACCGACCAGGCCAGGACCCCGCCCGGCAGCTCCACCCGCACCGCGGGTCCCCGCCGGCGCAGCGCCGCCGCCTCCGCGGCGAGGTCCTGCCCCGTTATGTCCAGGGCATGAGGACAGGCAGTCGTTTTCATCGGCGTTCCCCCCAATGGGCTCGGTCCCCTGATGCGGTGCGACGTATCCATGCGACGTATCCGTGCGGGATGTCCGTGCGGCGTGTCCGTGCGAGGTATCCGTGCGAGCTGTCCGTCTATCCGCGCGGCGTGTCCGTGCGAGGCGTCCGTGCGGCGTGTCCGTACGAGGTATCCGTGCGAGCTGTCCGTCTATCCGCGCGGCGTGTCCGTGCGAGGCGTCCGTGCGGCGTGTCCGTACGAGGTATCCGTGCGAGCTGTCCGTCTATCCGTGCGGGATGACCGTGCGGCGTGTCCGTGCGAGCTGTCCGTCTATCCGCGCGAGGTATCCGTGCGGCGTGTCCGTGCGGGATGTCCGTGCGGCGTGTCCGTGCGAGCTGTCCGCACAAGCTATCCGTGCGGGAGTCCGTGCAAGCTGTCCGTGCGAGGTATCCGTGCGGCGCGTCCGTGCGGGATGTCCGTGCGAGCTGTCCGTCTATCCGTGCGGGATGACCGTGCGGCGTGTCCGTGCGAGCTGTCCGCACAAGCTATCCGTGCGGGAGTCCGTGCAAGCTGTCCGTGCGAGGTATCCGTGCGAGGTATCCGTGCGGCGTGTCCGTGCGCGCCGCGGGCCGCCGGCCGGGTCGCGGGCCGCCGGCGGCCGGCCGAGCCGCGGCCCGGGAGCGGCGCTGTCAGTCGAGGGCCAGGGCTTCGGCCTCCTGACGCAGGCGCATCGCCTGTTCGTAGACGCGGGCGCCGCGGTCCGGCGCCATGTCGAGCTGCAGGAGCACGGCCGGAACCGCGATGCTCGCCATCAGATGCCGCTCCACGGAGGCCACACGCTGCGGCAGGTCGGCATGGCCCGTCATGATCTTCGACAGGATCTGGGCCCCGGTGAAGGCCGCCACGAACACCCGCGCGGCGTCCTGGACATCGGTATGGGGCAGCACCTCCCCCTTGGCCTTGGCCCGGCCCAGCAGCTCCACATTGTGCTCGATCCAGCCCGCCATCGGGATCTGCCGGTTCAGACCGTCCTGCGGGTACCCCTGCTCGACCGTGAGCCTGATACTGCCGCGCACCAGCGGATCACCCACGCTCAGCATGTGGGCGAGCAGGAACGTGGCATCCAGGCCCTCCTGCAGGACCAGCTCCTGCGAAGGCGGCCGCGGCACCGAGCTGAGCTGATCGGCCAGCACCTCCTGCGCCAGCTCCTCCTTGGAGGAGAAATGGAAGTACAACGCCCCCTTGGTGACCTTGGCACGCTGGTGGATCTCCGAGATCGTCGCCGCCTCGTACCCCACTTCCGCGAAGACCGCGGCGGCGGCGGCCACGATCGACCGGCGTGTTCTGATCGCACGTTCCTGCAACGCCATGCCCCACCTCCGCTAACGGAAACACACCCTCAAAAAAACCGGCAGGTTCGTATTCTCCCACCGCCCGGAGCAAGGATCAAGGGAGCCGCGACCTGCCCGAAATATGGCCATAGGCCAATCTTTCGAGCCCACGCCACCAAAAGAAACCCCGGCGATGGTTTCTCTCCATCTCCCCCTCACCCCGGTGAGGTGGGACATAGCGGACCTCTCCCCCGCCTGAACCGGGCATTCCGTTCTGGATGCGGGCAGGGATCCGCCGGGAGATCCGTAGCGGACCGGTCACGCTTTGCATTTCTTTGACTTGTTAGAAAACCGGTAGGTCAGTATCTTCTTGGCTCATCGCACGCCAGCCTTCCGGATTCCGAGACAACGGGGGAGAGGGCCATGGTCCTTCTGACAGCCCAGCCCGAGGAAGACTCCACAGCGTCCAGCAGCACCGCCGCCCCGCCGCAGACACCCGCCGGCCAGGGCATGCGCCCGGCCGGGGAGCCGGCGCCGGGCGGCTTCGCGCCACCGGCCGCCACGACCGCCGGGGAACTGACCCGCCTGCTCTTCGACCGGCACGGCGAGCGCGACCTCGTCCACACCCCCTGGCGCCGGCTCATCGCGGACGAAACGTTTCGCCACCGCCCGGGCCTGTCCCCCGCCGAACAGGTCGAGCAGTCCTACCAGCGCCTGCGCCTGGTCAACGACACCGTGGACGACGCCGAACGCCTCGCCCGCGACCCGGCCCTGCTGGCGAGCCTGCACGAATGGGGCGCGATCGTGGACGGCGGCGGAGGCCTGTGCACCCTCGCCAGCATCCACTACAACCTCTTCCTCGGCAGCCTCCTGGACCACGCCAAAAGCGCCCGGCGCGACCTGTCACCGTTCACCTCCATGCAGCGCACCGGCACCTTCCTGTGCACCGAACTCGACCACGGCAACGACAGCTTCGCCCTTAAGACCACCGCCGAACTCGACCCCGCCACCAACGAGTTCATCCTGAACACCCCCCACCCCGGCGCCCAGAAATTCATGCCCAACACCAGCACCACCGGCGGCCCCAAGACCGCCGTGGTCGCCGCCCGCCTCATCACCGCCGGCCACGACCACGGCGTCTTCCTCTTCCTCACCCCCTTAAGCGACGAGACCGGCCTGCTCCCCGGCATCACAGTCCACCGCCTGCCCCTGCGCCCCGGCGCCCCCGTCGACCACTGCCTGACCTCCTTCACCAACGTCCGCCTGCCCCGCCAGGCCCTGCTGGAAGCCGAACACGGACACCTCGACGACAACGGCACCCTCCACAGCACCCTGGGCAACCACCGCAAACGCTTCCTGCGCTCCATCAGCCGCGTCACCACCGGCAAACTCTGCATGAGCGCCGCAGCCGTGGGAGCCTCCCGCGCCGCCCTCGCCCTCGCCGTCCGCTACGGCCAAAACCGCCACGTCAGCGGCCCCAAACCCGGCCAGCGCATCCCCGTCAACACCTACCGCACCCACCACAGCAGACTCCTCGACGCACTCGCCACCGCCTACGGCATGACCCTCTGGCACCGCACCCTGACCACCCGCTTCACCCACCCCACCGACCCCGACCCCACCGGCACCGAACGCGAAATAGCCATCGCCAAAGCCTGGATCACCTGGCAGGCCCGCACCATCGTCGCCGAAAGCCGCGAACGATGCGGCGCCCACGCACTCTTCACCGCCAACGGCATGGCCGGCTTCCCCGACTACATCGAAGGCACCATCACCGCCGAAGGAGACAACCTCGTCATCTGGACAAAAGCCGCCGCCGAACTCATCTTCCACACACCACCAAAACCCCCCACCCCACCCACCCCACCCACCGGCCCCGACCAGCTCAACGACACCCGCCACCTCCGCAACCTCCTCTCCCACACCACCACCATCTGGCAGACCCGAGCCCGCACCGCCCTACGCCAAGGACCCCCCAACGACCCCATCGCCCGCTGGAACACCGCCTCCCGCCCCGCCCTCCAGATGACCACCACCCACGCCGCCCTCCACACCGCCGACGCCTACCTCCACACACTCGACCACACCACACACCCCCACACCCACACCCTCCTCAACCACCTCTGCCGCCTCTTCCTCCTCAACCAACTCACCCCCCACACCGGCGACCTCCTCGCCCACCACCACATCAACACCCAACAAATCCACACCCTCCCCACCCTCCACGACACCACCACCGCACACCTCCAACCCCACATCACCACCCTCACCCACGCCTTCGACCTCCCCCACCCCTACCTCACCGCCATACCCACCACCCCCACCCACACCCCCACCTGACACCCACACCCTCCACTGCAAGGGGCACTGGCGACCTGGCAGGTCTCGGGCTCCCGCAAGCTTGGCCTGACCGTCGCCCGCGGAGACGTCAATGGTGGCTACGGCGACGCCTGCGAGTGAGTGCCGTGGCTCCTGCGCCTACGGTGACGAGGACCGCTCCCGCCGCCAAGAGATACGGGGTGAGCGCGTTGCCACCAGTCTCGGCCAGGTCGGTCTCCTCGGAGTGGCTGGCCGTGTGCGGGAAGGGCGCTGCAGGCACGGCCGAGTCGGAAGTGGGTCGGGGGGGCCGACAGGTGGCCTGCGCCAGGGTCACGGTGCCCTCCACCTTCTTGACGCCCAGATTCAACGGGTCCACCGAGACGTGCAACTGGAGTGACGTGGCGGCGGCCGTGGTGCTGGTCGTCTCCTTGTGGGAGAGGGCGAGCCGGACCCTGCCCACGTTCGGAACCTCCACGGTGCCACCGTCCGCCATCGGCAACTGCTTGCCCAGGGCCGTGAGGGAACCAAGTACCTGGGACTCCGCGGCCGGCTTGCGTCCGGCGGCGCAGGTCGCTGTGGCAGTCACCTCCTCCACCTCCACCACGGGCAGCACCGGCAGCCCCGGCACATGGACCCGGGCCCGCACGAGGTGGGTGGTTCCCTCCGCCCGACCGCTCGCGACATCGGCTTTCGCCATGGCGACGTCAGCCTGCAGAAGATTGAACGGGCGGTCGCCGTTGACTCCGTCGAGGGCAACGTCGAGGGTCTTCTTCTCGGCGGTCGCCGGAGCCTGCACCTCGTTGAGCGAGGCATGCAGGGGCGCCGTTCCGGCCAGCCCGACCCCGGAGACGTCCAGCGCGGCGCGGAACGCCGCTGCGGTGGCGCTGCCCTTCGACACGTCGGCGACCGGAGCGGCGGTGGCCTCCCCGGCGACGGCCGGGCCGGCCACGAGGAAGCCGCAGACCGTGAGGGCGGCAAGGCGGCGGACGGATGGGGTCAGGGCCGGGGTTCTGGTCAACGTGGGCGATCCTTGCGCGCGAAGGGAGTAGCAGAGGTGCCGTTCCTGCACCGGACGGTGATCCGGCGAGCAGGTGGCAGGGCCTCATCCTGCAAGGACAGGGGGCGGTCGATCGGATGCCACACGAAGGTTCACCGCAAGGAGGAAGCTTGGGGACTGCTGTTTGAATTGCGGACGTGTACGGCCGGTGCACACCAGGTCCGCATCGAGGGCCAGACGGTGCTGGCCTCGGGGCGGAGGTCCGGCCAGTCAGGAAGGGTGCGGATGACCTTGTGGGCAGGCACTGCGATACCGGAGATCTCCATCAGGAGCCGCACAGCCGTCCGTGATGCCGCAGGGTGCCGGGAGCGCGGACCGCGACCATGTCGGACAGCGGGAGGGACGGACCTCTGGGCCCCTGATCACTCCTTCTCCTGGATGTCTTACGCTCCGCTGACACAAGCAGTGCCTGGCGTGGCGCTGTTCTGCCGTTCCAGGGGGGAGCCACCGTGCTCGTACTGTCGATTCTGTTGATCCTCGCCGCTGTGGTGTTGTACTTCGTGGCCCGGGCGCGCGCTTCGTCCCCGTTGCGCCTGGGTGCCATAGCGGCTCTGGCCGGGGGCGCGTTCTTCGGGATTGCCAGCTGCGTGTACGTCGTCAGCGCCTACGAGGTCGGCGTCCCGGTGCTGTTCGGCAAGGTGGGTACGCCGATGACCTCCGGCATGCACCTGAAGGCGCCGTTCACGGATGTCACGTCCTTCTCCACCCGCCCGGTGGACCTCAACCTCTCCCTAGCTGTTTTCCAACCGATCACGTGTCTGACCTGCTTGTTTGCAGCTTGTGATCTTCGGGTTCGGGCGTGCAGGGTGCCGGTGTTCTCGTCGTCGAGCCTGGAGGTCCGCCGTGCCCACGCCCGCTGCTGTCATCAAGCGCCGACTGGGTGATCTCGAAGCCCGGGCTGTCGAACTCCACGAGCGGATCGCGGTGTTGCAACGGGAGGCGGCCCAGGTCGAAGAGCAGGTCACGCGCTGGCGTATCGGCGGTGAGGTCTTCGAGGAGGTTGAACAGGAACTGCGCGAGGGCAGGGCTGGTGGCCGGGCCACCGGGGCGGACGATGCGTCCGAGGTGGCCGCTGCGGAGGGCGGTGGGGAGTCCTCGCAGGCGGTGACGGGGGCGGAGCCCGCCTCGCGGTATGTGCCGCAGTGGAGCGAGGGGGCCGATCCGGCCCGGCTGCCCGGCCTGTACGCCAAGATCGTGGAGTTCGTGTCGGGCGCGGACGGGCCGGTGCGGGTGCCCGATGTGGTGCGGGCCCTGTTCGGCGAGGGCGCCAGCCGCAGTCGGCACGAAGGCGTCCGTGTGCAGCTCAAGCGGCTCGTGGAGCGGGAGTGGCTGGCCGCCGGCGACGGCCGCTGCTTCACCGCCGTCTCACGCTGAGGCGAGTCGGCGCGTCATCAGCGTGACCATCGCCCACTTCACATACGCCTCGTGCGCGGCGGCGGTGCGTTCGTAATCACGTACCAGGCGACGGCAGTTGACCAGCCACGCGAACGACCTCTCCACCACCCACCGTCTCGGCAGCACCACGAAGCCGCTCATGTCGTCGGTGCGGCACACCACTTCGACTTTCAGGGCGAGTTTCTCGCGGGCCCAGTCGGCCAGCGCGCCGGCGTAGCCGGAATCGGCCCACACCAGACGCACCCGGGTGAACAGGCGGCGCACGGCACTGAGCAGGGTCACGCCCGCGTCGCGGTCCTGCAGGTCGGCGGCGGTCACCATCACCACCAGGAGTAGGCCCAGACAGTCCACCGCGATGTGCCGCTTGGAGCCCGACACCAGCTTGGCCCCGTCATAGCCCCGGCGTTCGCCGGTGAGGGTGGCCGCGCCGCGCAGCGACTGGGAGTCGACGATCGCCGCCGTCGGCTCGGGATCGTCCCGGCCCTCGACCAGGCGGACCTGTTCGCGCAGGCGGTCATGGAGGACGTCGAGGAGTTCGTCGGCCTGCCAGCGATGTTGGAAGGCGTAGACCGCTGACCAGGGCGGGAAGTCGGCGGGCATCGCCCGCCACTTGATCCCGTTGGTCACGAAATAGCGCACCGCATCGAACATTTCCCGGTGGCAGTAGCCCTCCGGGTTGCCCCCGCGCCCGCACAGCCAGCCCGGAAGTGGCATCATCCGCCGGATGACCTGCCACTCCTCATCCGTCATGTCTGACTCGTAAAACCGGGACCGCAAGGGGCGGTCGCCGGCGTTGCCGTACAGATGGGCGAGACAGTCGCACTCCGCGGCGAACCGCAGATCCGGAAGCGGACGATCAGGTGCACAGACGGTACCGTGATGCACAACGGGGCTCTGTTCCTTGCGAGTTCGGCGTAGACAACCGACACGCTAGGCATCGGGGCCCCGTCCTCATGCCCGCTCCCGCCAGCAGATCACCCGATCAAGCTCACCGTACGGACCGCCATCGAACACCCGACGGTTGGAAAACAGCTAGTGACTGGTTGCTTCATCGTGTGGTGCGCAGGCGACGGAGGCAGATAAGACTGCAGGCCAGCTCGAGCAGGCCCTGGTGGAGGTCGGCGCGTCGTTCATAGCGGATCCGGAGTCGTTTGAACTGGTGCAGCCAGGCGGTTGGGTCGGCCGCGCGGCGAGGTGCTCGCCGTGAGGGCGAGTCCTGTTCCGCGCGGCCTCCCGCCGAACCGGACATGACGGTTTCCCGGTCATCCGGCTCTCCAGTGACTACTGCGTGAATGATCTGGCTGGCCGTTCCGAATGGATACGGTCGTGGCAGATGTCGCAGGCCACGACTGTTTTGCGGCGCCGATGGAGCATGACGCGCGCCCAGTCGGAAGGCTGCCATCCGGCATGTGCGAGGTCGGCGAGAGCGCGGACGTGGTGCACTTGCACGTTGCCCTTGCTTCCGCAGATCTCGCAGGTATCCGCCAGGAGTCTCGCAATGAGTTCCTTCTGCGGGTAGTCCACCCGGACAGGCTCACGATCGGCGAGTTCCGCCGCCCGCTGCCGTTGGAGGGGAATCCCACCGAATCGGGCCACCAGTGGCGTCCTGTTCTTCCGCTCGATTCGGGCCTCGAAACAAACTCTGGGCCCATTGGGGGTGTCGATACGCGACCTCGCGGCCATCACCGGCTATGCCCACCAGCCGGGCGTCATCCTGGTGCCGAAGACGGAGTCGCCCCGCGACATCGAGCTCGTCGCCGGCGCCCTGGACACCGGCGAGCACGCCCCCGTCGAGGACGCTACCGGCATATCGATGCGCTGTTCTCCACCGACCCGCGCACCTGCATCGACTGGCAGCTCATCGAGAACGGCTGGAAGGACCTCATGCAGGTCGGCCTGTCGGTACGGGAAGGCACCGTGTCCTCCGTCACCCTCCTGCGGCGCCTGAACAACCACTCCCGTAAGAACCAGATCTACAGGGCCTTCCGCGAGGTAGGCCGCGCTGTCCGGACAACCGTTCTGCTCCGCTACCTGTCGGACCCGCAGCTGCGGGAACAGATCACCAGGGCGACAAACAAAGCCGAGGCATACAACGGCTACACGAAGTGGCTGCACTTCGGCGGAGACGGCTACCTGCGCTCCCGCGATCCCGAACTCCAGGAGAAGGCCGTCAAGTTCCTCGACCTGATGGCCAACAGCATCATCTTCTCCACCACCGTCGACATGACCGACACCCTGCGCACCATGGCCGCCCAAGGCCGGGAGGTGAACCCCGACGACATCGCCGCGCTCAGTCCGCACCGCAGGGACAACATGCTGCGCTTCGGCGACTACGACACCGCCACCCTCCACATCCCGCCCGGCCCGTACGACAGCGCGCTTCGCCTTCCTGCGCATGGTCTCTGACACGGGGCCAGCCGTGAGCAGCACCCGAGGCGTCGGCGCGGTCCATCAGCCGCCCGACGACCTCATCCACGAGCTCGTCCTCGACCGGTCCGACGGCCGGGATCTCGTTGTCGTTCATGTCCATCCGTCCCGGCTGGTCAAAGATTGTCCGCCGATCCATCGTGGTTGAAGCGCCGGTCCCGGCTGCGTCCAGCGGTGCCATACGGGACTACTGCGAGACGCTGCCTCAACCAGGAGAGACGGTGAAGCATTTGGCGTCTCACCACCTCTGCCTACGGTGAAGGGGTGAAGAAAATGATTCTCGGTAATGTCGAGGTCTCGCGGGTGGTCGAGTACCACGGTGCCTTCGGCACCACCGATGTCCTGTTCCCGTCCGTTCCCGGCGAACTGTGGCGCCGGCACGAATCCTGGCTGGCGCCCAACTTCCTGAACGCCGAGACGGGTGAGTGGCAGTCCAGCGTTCAGACCTGGGTGCTGCGTAGCGCTGGCCGCACCGTTCTGGTCGATACCGGTCTGGGCAGTGACAAGTCATCGGACGTCGAAGTGTCCGACAAGCACGACGGCGATTTCCTCGACCGGCTGGCGGCGGTGGGGGTGCGGCCGGAGGACGTGGACCTCGTCGTCAACACCCACCTTCACGACGACCACGTGGGGTGGAACACCCGGCTGGTCGACGGCGAGTGGGTTCCGACGTTCCCCAACGCTCGATATCTGATCAGCCGTGCCGACTTCGACTTCTGGCACCCCGCCAACGGCCCCGCCCCGAGGTTCGCCGACACCGGGGCCAAGTTCAACGACAGCGTCCTGCCCGTCCATCAGGCCGGTCAGGCGGTGCTGTGGGAAGGCGACAGTCACCGCATCGACGAGGACCTGGTGCTGGAACTGGCACCCGGTCACACGCCCGGCTCGGCTGTGCTGCGGCTTGAATCCGGCACGGACCGGGCACTGTTCGTCGGCGACGTCATCCACACCCCGCTTCAGATGATCGAACCCGATCACGACATCTGCCTGAGCGAGGACCAGGCCGAGGCCGCCCGGTCCCGGCGTCGCGTCCTGGAGCAGGCAGCCGCGACGAACAGCCTGGTGGTGCCGGCACATCTGGGCGGAGCGGGCGCCGCCGAAGTCGTGAAGTCGAACGGGGCTTTCTCGATCAGGAGATGGGCGCCGCTCTCGGACGCCTGATCCAGTAGGGGAGGATTCTCCTGTGGATGTGCTCAGCGACGCGATCAGCGCCATGCGGGTGGGGCGCCCCTCCATGTCGCTGACGGCGGCGGACCCGTCGTGGGAGATGAAGGTCCAGACCTTCGAGGGTGCCCGGTTCTACGTGGTCACCACAGGATGCCTCCGGGTAGCAGGGCCGGACGAACCGGCCATCACCTTGGGACCGGGCGACGCCGTTCTGTTCCCGCACGGGACTGCGCACACGCTCGCGAACGCCACCGATGGCATGGCCCAGTTCCTGTCCGGTGATTACCGGCTTGATCAAGCCCGCCCTCACCCGCTGTTCCAGAACCTCCCCGATCTGGTGAGTCTTCCCGCGCGAGCGGACCGCTACCCGAGTCTCCAGGCGTCGATTGACTTGTTGCGCAGCGAACTCGGCGAACAGATGTATGGCAGGGACTTGGTGCTGCCGGCCCTGCTCGACGTGCTCCTCGTGCACCTGATCCGCGCCTGCCTCATCGAACGCGTGGGGCTGCAGGCCACCGGCTGGTGCGTCGCCCTCCACGACGAGGTGATCGCACGATCACTACGCGCCGTGCACGAACGCCCCGCCGATCCATGGACCGTGGAGTCGCTGGGCGCGCACGCGGGCCTGTCCCGTGCCGCCTTCGCCCGCAGGTTCACCGCCATGGTCGGGCAGCCACCGCTCACCTATCTGACGTGGTGGCGGCTCACCACGGCGGCACGCCTGCTCCAGACGACCGACGCCCCGCTGTCCGCCGTCGCGCAGCGCAGCGGATACGGCTCCGCGTACGCGTTCGCCAACGCCTTCAAACGCGAGTACGGGATCTCCGCCGGCCGGTACCGGCAGCAACACCGCACCGATCACCAGTAACCCTCCGAGAGCTCGGCTTCGCAAGCCTGACGACTACGAGGCCACCTGGCTCACCGAGCCTGACGATCGCACCTGGCCAGACACACCACCGAGGTCATGGCGGTCCGTGGACGGACGGAACTGAACGACGTTGCCGGGGGCTGGATCGATGGGCCCTGGTGGGCTAGCGTCCTCTTCTCGGTCATCACTCTGCGTATTCACTCGCTGAGGGATGTACCACGACAACAGGTCCTGGGTCTTTGGAGGAGATACGCCCGGGGTCGGCAAGACCATGCTGTCCGTCGCGCTGGGCCGGGCCGCGGTCGACGCCGGGCACCGCGTCTACTTCACCACCGCCGCCGAACTCGCGGCCAAGTGTCACAAGGCTGCCCTCGAAGGCCGCTGGAAGACCTGCATGCGCTTCTTCGCAGGTCCGAAGCTTTTGATCATCGATGAGCTCGGCTATCTCCCGCTGCCCGAGGACGGGGCCTCGGCCCTCTTCCAGGTGATCAACCAGAGGTATCTGAAGTCGAGCACGATCCTGACCACCAATGTCGGCATCGCCGACTGGGCCGGCGCCTTCGGCGACGCCACCGTCGCCGCGGCGATGCTCGACCGGCTCCTGCACAGGGCCGCGGTCGCCGGCATCGACGGACCCTCCTACCGGCTCCGCAACCACCAGACCCAGGCCGACACCATCCGTCAGGGAGTGAACGCCCGTGTCTCCTGACCCCGACACCACCCCACTCGCTCCGCAGTCCGCCAACTGTCCTGTCTGCCAGGGTGAGTTCATCCCGCAGCCCAGGCAGATCTACTGTTCTCCCCGCTGCAAATCCGCAGCCCACCGACTTCCTCCGGCAGCCCCTGCGGCCCACACCTGTCCGGTCTGCCACGGCACCTTCACCGCCAACCCTCGTCTGCGGCAGGTCTATTGCTCACCCAACTGCCGACGCGACGCGGAGAAACAGCGCAACCAGGCCCGCGACGAACAGCGGGCCATCCGGCTCGGCGAGCAACCGGCACGACCCGCTCCGGCACCCGCGAGCGTCCCCGCCCGCCCCGAGGAGGCCCTGACTCCCACCGCGATCCGCAACTGCCCGCACTGCGACCAGCCCGTCACCATCGTCGCCCTGCTGGCCACCCCCGAAGCGGCCCGGCCCTCGATCACAAACCGCGTCCCGGACATCACCCCGCTCAGACGGACCCCGTGACCAGCACCCTCAGCGACTCCGCCTGACCGTCACCGATCAACAGGACCCCGGCGGCCTTCGGCCGCCGGGGTCCTCACACATGCTCGTCGCTCCCCATCGTCCCCACAACGTTCAAGATCCAACGAAATGGAGGGAAGAGCGCCCCTGGCCGTTTTCAAAGATCCTCATCAACGGCCATCGCTGTCCACATCGAACGCCTCAGCGGTCTCCCACCAACCGAGAAGGCACCCCCTTCCCGACGACCGACCGCCTTCCAGGACTACCTCGACCGGTGCGGGATCTCCAGGCCAAAATCCTGGCGCACCCTGGGCACCTGACCTCCCCTGGTGGGGAGGAACGACGGGGGCGAGGTGTCCGTGCGGATCACCACGTAGATTCCGTGCCCGGTGGGGACGTTGCTATTGGGCAGTTCACGGAACGGGACGAAGCCGTGGAAGCCGCGTTCGGTCAGGGTCTTCTGTGTCAGCTCTGGTGTCGGGCTCATGTCAGGCATGGTGCCAGGCGCATCGGACAGACCCCGGTGTCCCGCCAGACGCGAAAGCGCCCGTAGACCGTCGGCCACGGTCCGTACTCGGACGGCATCTCGCGCCACTGGGTGCTGAACCGAACCGCCAGATCGCCCCCTCGAACTGCTCCCGTAGCCGCTCGGGGTACGGACCGTACTCGCCCATCGGCAGGTATGACCGATGAACTCCCCTTACTCGACGATGAGTTGCTTACGTGTCACACCCAGCGCCCTGCCAGGTAGTACCCCCGTGCGGGACCAGAAACCAAGATTGATCACGACCTCACACTGGCCCTAGCACGAAGACGTCGGAACCGCCGTGGCGGAACCATGGCCGTCGTCGCCGGGGACGGGCCGGGTGAAGCGGTAGCACTGCTTGACTGCTGACTGCGAGCTTGAGACAAGGACGGAGACGGTCATTGTGTCTCCCTGACGCACCACGTTCTTGACGTCGAAGGAACGCCGTGCGGTGGGGTCGAGGGCATCCTGCACCCCGGCGCGCGTCAAGTCCTCGGCATACATGCTTGAGATGCGCGTCATCGCTAGACGGACCCGGTTGCCGATCTGGGTGCTCGGACGGCATACATCATCGTCCCGCTCGGAAGCTCTCGCCGTCCAAGCCTGGCCGGGGCGTTGGGCGAAGGTGAAGACGAAGCACCGGGTCACCTTGACGGGCCCGCCACCGGGGAGTATGGCCTCGTCGTCGTACTGTGCGGATTTCGCGGCCGTGGCGGTGAACTCGCGGCGGGAGGTGTCGTAGGTGATCACTGGGGCTTCGGAGTGCTGCCAGATCACGCCGATGAGTGCGTCGGCATCGGTGGTGCCGCTCGTGTCGAGTGCGCGGGCCGTGTCGTCCGCCGTGGCGCGGGCCTGCTTCCGTATGAGTGCGAATGCCTTGTCGCTGCGCTCGCTGTTGACGTTCCCGTCGTGCCAGTGCTGGTACCACAACCAGGAGACGACGATGCCGAGAACGACAGACAAGGCGATCAGGATGGTCAGGCAGCCGGTGGTCACGAGGCGGTTCGCCCGCCTCGTGACCACCGCACTGCCGGTTTTGTCAGGTCCCACTAGCTGCCTTTGTATCCGATACCGGCCAATGCTTGGTCCATGACCCGGGCGTAGCCCGTGGTGCCGGCGTTCTTCGGGTGGAACGACTCAAGGCTGGCGCAGACGTTCTCCCCGGGCCAGGGGAGGCAGGGAGCCTGGTTGGCCGGGTCACCTTCGTGGAAGTCTCCGTCGCCGTTCGGGCCGGCGACGACACGGTTGATCCACTCGTCGCTGTCACAGATTCCGTGTCCTCGGAAGGCGGGTATCGGATCGGCGAAAGCCACCCTGGTTCCGGCCCTGTTCAGTTCCGCCACCTTGGCCTTCTGCTTGTCTCTCACGTAGTCGGCCAGCTGGTTCAGGGCGTCGAAGTCGGCTGTCACGCATTGCTCGTCACTGACGAGGCGAGGGTAGCCCATGAGGACGATCTGTGCGTTCGGCGCGGCATCCGCGATGTCGTCGATCAGGCCGCCGGTGTCCGCGACCGCTTGGTCGACCTTGCCTGTGTAGTCGGCTGGGTCGCACACTCCGATGATGTAGCAGTTCGTGACGGCGTTGGTGAAGTTGTCCCCGTCGTTGCCGCCGATGGTCAGCATGACCAGGGTGGTGTCCGGGCTGAGGACACCGGAGTCGATCTGGCTCTTCTCGCGGTAGTTGCCGATCTTTCCCCATGGTGTGGGGTTTCCTGTGGTCAGCTGCCAGGTGTGCGCGCCGGAGCAACTGACGTCCAGGAAGTCGACGGTGCTGCTCCTGTTGTCCGAGAGTTCGCCGAGGCTGGTGCTTTGACCGGGCAACAGGACCTTGCGCGGCCGGGAGTTGTCGCTGCGTCGGCATGCGTTCCAGGTGCTCTTCCCGTGGTCTCTGTCGGACTCGGGTGAATAGGCTCCGGTCCCCTCGCCGGAGGTGTAGGAGTCGCCCATGGCGACGACCATGTGCTTCGGCTTGCCCGACAGCTTCTGGAAGGCGACAGCGTCCCAGGCGACGTCTTCGTCCGCTGTGCCGTCGTCGGTGGTGTTTGTCAGCTCCACCCGTGGGGTGCCGGTGAAGCGGTAGACGCCGAGTTCGACCCAGGTGTTCTTACTGAAGTGGGTGTTGACGTAGCGGTGGCGGTCACCGCCTGCGACACCCTTGATGACGTAGTGGGCCTGCTGGGTGTGTGCCCCGGTGTCAGGCATGTGAGCGAAGACGCGGGCCCATTCGATGTTGCGGTCGAGGGTCCAGGTGCCGTCGATGGTCATGCGGCCGCCGGGGCCGCCGAGATGAGCGGTGTCGCGGGTGTGCGTGTACCAGAAGTGGCCGCCGTGTCCACCGCCGATCTGGTGCAGGTCTCCCTTGGCCTCGAACGGGCCCAGGCCCGGTCCGGTCGCCGCCGGGTTGGGGTGGAAGGTGAACTGGAAGTTGCCGGCGTCGGTGTCGGACGATCCGCAGGAACTGTACGTGTCCATGTTGTCGGGGACGGACTCGACGATCAGTGCCCCGTCCGGGGCGTCGCACTCAGGCGTGCCGTACTGCAGCCGATGGCCGCGGCCCGGTTCCTCGCGCAGCGTGGTGTACTTGATGCTTTCGTGGCCGCAGTCGGCGTCGCAGTTCGGCTTCCACGTTACGTTCGAGCCGCGCCACCAGTACTTCTCGTAGCACTTGGCGTCGGGACAGTCCGGTGGGTTGGCGGCATCGCAGTTGTTGGTGGCGTTGCAGAACGCGTCCAGGGGCGGCTTGACACGGTCGCGCTGCCCCGGGTTGGTCCACCAGGCGGGCCGGAAACCGGCACTGGAGTAACCTGACTCGCCGGGCCAGTCCTGTCGGCCGTCGGAGCCGTAGGAGTAGCCGGTGTCCATGGACCAGGCGGACCAGCCCATCACCTTCTCCTGGTACGGCCATTTCTGGGGCCTCGCGGCGTCACGCGGGTCGGTCATGAACGGGTGCCGCGTGGGCGGGTAGACGGGGTTCGCGGGGTTGTTGTACCAACCCAGGCCCCACGGCTTGCCGTCACCCTTGTTTTCGTTGAAGCCGAGGTTGTAGTTCCACAGCGCGGCGAACCAGTTTTCCGGCTTCGACGGGTCGTCGTTGTTGACGGTGATGGTCTGCCCCGTGGTGTGCACCTGGTTCCACTTGTCCGCGAGGATGTACATCGACGCCAGGACGCCGATCTGGTCTGGATCGAGGCCACCCTCGACGCGCTGCCGCAGCCCGTCGCAAGCGAGGTCCGCGCCTGGGTAGACGTGCTGCGCAGCCAGGGCCGCCGAGAGGGCGAGTTCCGCAGCTGGGACGGCATGCGCCGCTACCTCGCCTACGTCCAGCCGGTGCTCACTGACTGGACGGCGACCGGGGTGGCCACGCTGCGGGAGATCACTAAGCAGCAGGTCGAGGACGCCGTGAACGGCCTGTCCGGCCACGCCCGCCGGCAACTCGCCATCGTCCTGCGCAGCCTGTTCCGCTCCTTGAAACGGCAACGCATCGTCTTTCGCGATCCCGCCCGAAACCTGCCCGTCGGCGACCTGAAGGGGATACCGCGGTCCGTGCCCAGCGACCTGCTGGCCGGCCTCGACGAACCCGCATCTGCTGGTCAGCCAGAAGACCGCGCTCGACCCCGACCACCCAGCCATCCACGTCGGCACGCTCCGAGGGGTGCTGCCCAAAGGCGTGACCTTGGACGGCCTGCGCCAGGACCGAATCCTCAACGAGGCGCTCGAGTGCGGCGATCCATTGAAGCTGATGCGCCTGTTCGGCATCACGGAGAAGACCGCCATGCACTACGTGGGGACCGCCCATCCCGAACGCACGGCCAAGCTACCGAGATGAGGCGAGCCTTCAGCCTCCCGGGTCATCCGCATGCCACGAGTGCGCCTGCTCGGACAGGGCGCGCACCGGCAGCGATCGGCAGTGCGTACACAGGCGCATCGGCGGCGTCCGGTACGGGGCCGAGGTGGTGGTGGCCGGTCATGTAGCATCAGGCGGGCACCTCTTGAGCGCACGCTTAATAAAATCCTCACGGGCTGCGATGGCCGACTGGGAGATGGCGGTGTGCGGAGCCATGACGTCGAACCCGTGGAAGCCACCGCCCCAAAGGTGGAGGTCCACGCTGACTCCGGCAGCCGACAGTTTCCTTGCGTAGTCGAGAACTTCGTCACGGAATGTGTCGACACTGCCGCAGTCGAGGAAAGTCCTTGGGAGACCGCGGAGGTCGGTAGCACGTGCCGGCGCCGCGTAAGGGGAGACATCGGGGCTTCCGCGTCGTTCGCCCAGAAGGCTCGTCCAGCCGAAGTCGTTCTCCGCAGCCGTCCAGACTCCCTCGCCCTGAAGCATTCGGCTCGATACGGTGAGCGCCCGGTCGTCGAGCATGGGGTACATCAGAATCTGATGGCTGAGGCGGGGAAACCCGTGGTCGCGGGCCATCAGGGCGGTTCCAGCGGCAAGTCCGCCGCCTGCGCTGCTACCAGTGATCATTATTCGGGCAGGGTCGATGTTCAGGCTGGGCGCGTTGCGTGCCGTCCACAGGAGCCCTTGGTAGCAGTCGCTGACGGGGGCAGGGTCGGGATTTTCCGGGGCCAGCCGATATTCGACCGAGACGATGACGGCGCCCTGTTCGGCGGCTATCGGCGCGAACTGCTCGAAGCCGGTACGCCGGTTGCCCGTGACCATCCCCCCGCCGTGAATGTGGTAAATGCACGGCCAGGGCCCGCTGCCCTCGCTCGGTGTGGCGACCAGCAGGATGAGGCCGGGGCTGCCCTGTGATTCCGGCACCGCGATGTCTTCGATCCTGAGCCGTCCGCCTGCGGTCAGGTCAGGCGGAGCGACACCGGGAACACCCTCGTCCATGGCTTGCCGCATCTGTCCGAGTGACTCGGGGCCGGCGGTGCCCATGGCCTGCCGGATCCCGGGAAGAAGCGCGGCGAGTTCAGGATCGAAAGGCGGCCGAAGGGGAGTGACTTCCGTGCGGCCTTCGGGCTCGGGCTTGGGTGACATCATGTCCTTTCCATAGTGGTGTGCGGGCAGCATGTTGCCTGTTGACTGCAATGCGCGGTGGCCGTTCGCCCGCTGCGCGCCTTCTGCGTACGTGTCAGGCGGACCAGCGCTCCTCGGCCGTCTGTGCGGCGCGCGCCCGGGCCGCCGCCTGCTCGTTCGCTGCGGTGAACACTCCGGCGCGCCGCTGCTCAGCCGCGCGCTCAGCATCGGTGAAGGTCAGGTTGGCGTTGATGGCGACGGCTGCCCTGTAGCCGGCGCTGGCCGCGTTGACGACTTGTTCGGCGGGGCCCGTGTTGTTGCCTGCGGCCCACACCCCCGGCACGCTGGTCATCCCTGTGGCGTCGGTCTCGACGAACGGGCCCAGAGGGGTGTCGTTCTTCTTCGCGTCGAGCATTGAGAGCAGGTCGTCGCGCGGAACCATGCGGGGAGGTATGACGAGGACGGTTCGAGAAAGAACGTGCTGGTCAGTCAGTCGCACGCCGGTGAGGCGGTCATCGGTGACTTCTAGGGTTTCGATGCTGCCGCTGACAACGCCGATCCCGGCGGCCTGCAGCAGTTGCCACTCGACATTGGGCACCGCGTCCTCGCTCACACCGTCGAGGAAGAGGATGACGTCCTGCGACAGCTGTCGGAACAGCAGGGCCTGGTGCACGCCGCCGCCCTTGGGGTAGAGGACGCCGATCGGCTGATCACGCACTTCCCAGCCGTGACAGTATGGGCAGTGCAGCACGTCTTTGCCCCACCGTTCGGCGACGCCGGGAATTGCGGGCAACTCGTCGACCAGGCCGGTGGCCACCACCAGACGTCGTGCGTGGACCTGTCGCCCATCGGCGAGTGTCAGGTCGAGTTCGCCCTGACCGTCCGCGACGGCTTCGGTGACACGAACTGAGATGATCTGCACGCCGTAGGCGGACACTTCCTCTCGGACGGTGGCGAGGAACTCGGCAGGCGCCATGCCGTCGCGCGAGGGGTAGCCATGCATATGACCGGCTGGTGCGTTGCGCGGCTCGCCAGCGTCGATCACCAAAACCGAGCGGCGTGACCGCCCCAGTACCAGCGCCGCGGACAGGCCCGCCGCGCCGCCGCCGACCACGACCACCTCATAGGTGTTGTTCTGCATCAATGATCACCCTGACTTTGTCTGTGCTGTCTTACTGAGGACGATGCGCCACTTGCGACGGAAAAGCGAAGTTCCTTGTATTTATCGCAAATCTTCCAAAGCGGGGGCCTTCGGGGTCATTCAAGCGATACGGGTCAGGCGCCATATGTTGTCCCTGCGCGTGCCGGGATGACCCGTTGGTGACGGGCAGGGGCGCTCGACGGCTTCCAGCGTCTCCACGTGCCAGGCGTCACTTGGCAGGGCGATCGTGTTCAGCACCTGCTGAAAAGTCGGGAAGGCCGTGTCGGCGGACTGGTCGGTCACTCTGTGCCAGGACGGCCAGCCCCCGTGCATGACCACCAACAGCGTTCCACCCAGCACCACGGCTCCTGCCGCTCGGCGCAGGACACGGTCCTGGTCCAGCGCGACAGGGGACTGCAGGAACTGGGCGCTGACCAGGTCGTATGCGCCTTCTGGGAAGGTGCAGCCGAGCTCGTGGCGCTCCCAGCGGACATGTTCGGCGACTCCCTCCGCCGCTGCGTGCGCGGCGGCACGGTCCAGTGCGGTCTGTGAGATGTCCACGCCGGTGACCTGCCATCCCCGGGTGGCGAGCCATACGACGTCGGCGCCTTCCCCACACCCCAGGTCCAGGGCACTGCCCGGTGTCAGGTCGCTGACCTCGCGAACCAGCAGAGGGTTAGGCCGACCGCTCCAGATCCGGTCGCTGTCGCGGTAACGGTCTTCCCAGAACTGTCGCGGGTCAGGGGCTGGTCTGCTGGTCACGGAAACTCCTCAGGGAAGAAGCGGTCGCACATCGGATGTCAGTTGGCCGGCAGGCCCTCAGCCTCAGCGATGCCTTCGGTGCGTGTGTCGGTGTCGGGCAACGACCACGGCCGCACCACGATCAACAGGGCAAGGCCGGCCAGAGTGATTGCACCGAACATGCACAGGCCCATCGCGGCTGCGTCGTTGCCGAGAAGGCCGACCAGCGGAGCGGTCACGGCGCCGATACCGAACTGGAGCGAGCCCAGCAGCGCCGCCGCCGTCCCGGCAGCCTGGCCGTAGCGGATCAGAGCCAGCGCAGGCGCGTTCGGCTGCACGAAACTGCACGCCAGCATGACTGCCCACACCCCGGCCAGCACCGCGGGCAAGCCACCGAATCCGCTCATCGCTGTCACTACGAGCAGCAGTCCGGCCACCACACCGGCCGCGATCGCCCAGCTCATCACCTGGACAGGCTCGAACCAGCGCAGCAGCAGCGGATTGAGCTGACTGCCCACCGCCAGCCATACCGCACCAGCACCGAATGCAAGACCGAACGTCTGCTGGCTCATCCCGAACTGGTCCTGGTACACGTAAGCGGCGCCTGCGATGTAGGAGAAAAGGGCACCCATCGTCAGTCCTGCCACCAGCACCAGACCAACGAAGGCGCGGTCCTTCAGCAAGTGCCCGTAGGTGCGTGCAGTTGCTCCGAGTCGCGCGCTGCGGCGCTTCTCGGCCGGCAGTGTCTCCGGCAGCCCCGCGGTCACGATCGCCAACATCACGAGTCCGTAGGCGGCCAGGAAAAGGAACACTCCACGCCAGGAGACCCAATTGAGAAGCAGGCCGCCCAGCGCGGGTGCCAGAATCGGAAACGCTCCCATGATTAGCATCAGTCGGGACAGTGCGATGGCGGCGGCGCGTCCCGTGTACACATCACGCACGATGGCCATGCCGATCACAGCGCTTGCAGAGGCGCCGACACCTTGCAGCACGCGGAGTACTGCCAGAACTTCGACGGATGGAGCGACCGCGACCAGCGCGGACGCCAGTAGGTGCAGAGCTGTTCCCATCAGCAGAGGCAGGCGGCGTCCCCACACGTCGGACAGCGCGCCGATCACGATCTGGCCGCCGGCGAGACCGAACAGTGTTCCCGTGAGCGTCAGCTGGACCATGGGGCCGGACGCCGACAGGTCAGCGCTGACGTCGGGGAGCGCGGGCAGGTAGGTATCGATCGTCAGCGGAGTGAGCGCGACCAGCGCACCCAGGATCAAGATCATGCGGAGTCTGTCGAGCGCCGCATTTGTCGTGCCAGTCACAGAAAGTCATCCCTTCACCGCCCCACACAGGAGGCCGTTCAGCACAGTCGAAGTCAGAAAAAGACAGCAGGGACCTGCGGGCATCGCCGCACGCGCATGGCCGTGGAAACGGGTGCTTCCCCACGATCGGGGAGGGCTCGGTGCCTGCCTCAGGACAGACGCCGAGCGCGCAGGACGCTCTCGTGCACGGACGGCATACCGGCCCGGGCCGCCTGCTGGAGGGTTTCGTGAACCACCATGCTCCAGCGGTCGCCGAGGAGTTCGGCGACGTCATTGACCTGGCAGAAGCCGGCCTCGCCCTGGCCGCCCTCCACAGACGCCTGTACAGGATCACGGCCGAAGACCAGCAAGGCCCCGCCGGGAGCGACCGCCGCCAGCAGGCGGCCCCATGCCCTCTCCCCGCTTCCCCGCGGCAGTAGGAGCTGCCGGACACAGACCAAGTCGAAGGCCCGCGCCGGCGGGGGCGTCAAGGACACATCGGCACGAACCCACGCCACACTTCCGGAAGCGATACCCGTGGACCGGGCGACGGCGCGCTGCAAACGTGCATGAGAAGTGTCCACTGCGGTGACCAGCCACCCCCGGCGCGCCAGCCGTACAGTGTCGTCGCCCTCACCGACGCCCACTACGAGCGCCTGCCCAGGCGCCTCGGCCACCAGGCCCCCGCCTGGCGCAGGATCCACGAACACGTCACCGCCGCGACACGGGTCGTCCCTGAACTGTGCATCCACCGCTCTCGCCTCGGTCATCAGGTACTGGAGGACGGCCCGCTTGCGCGGCTACAGCCGTCCCTGTCCCGTGCAACATGACTCGGCGGGTCTCGGCTTGACAAAATTCTTTGAGAAAACTGCAAAATGGAGGGATGGCAGAAGAAATCAACGCCCTGCTCCAAGCGATCGGACCGCGCCTGCGCTGGCTACGTCACCGCGCCGGAGCGACCCTGACCACCGTCTCGGAAACCACCGGCATCCCGATCAGCACCCTGTCGCGGCTCGAATCCGGACAGCGCAAACCCGGACTGGAACTTCTGCTGCCCCTCGCACACGCATACCGGGTCCCCTTGGATGAACTGATCCAAGACCCAGCCGCTGAGGACCCGCGCCTGCAGCCACGCCCCATCCGCCGCGGCCCCATGACCATCATCCCGCTGACCCACAAACCCGGCGGGCTCCAGGCGTACAAACACATTCTCAATGCCGGTGTCAGTGCAGGTGAGCCCACCCTCCGCTCCCACGAGGGCTACCACTGGCTGTACGTCCTCAAAGGTAAGCTCCGCCTTGTCCTCGGCGAACAGGACTTCATCCTCCGCGCCGGTGAAGTCGCAGAGTTCGATACCCACCTCCCACACTGGTACGGCAATGCCGAAGCAGAGGCCGTCGAATACCTCAGCATCCTCGGGCCACAGGGCGAACGCTTCCATGTCAAAGCCCGCTCGCACCACGGCCAGTGACTAGCTGTTTCTCAAGCGATCAGGTGTCTGACCTGGATGTTTGTCGCTTGTGATCTTCGTGTGTGAGCGTGCAGGGTGACGGCGTCTTCGTCACCGAGTTCGGAGGTCTGCCGTGCCCACGCCCGCCGCTGTCATGAAGCGCCGCCTGCGCGATCTCGAGCGGTCACTCCACTGGTCGGCTGACCGGTGCTGCCCAGTTCGGCGGCCGCTGCCGGGTCCGGGGTGGGGATCGCGGCGAAGCCCTGGAACCGGTCAGGGTGTGCGGCGGCGACGTCGGCGAGGGCGTCGTTGGCCTGCCGCGCGAGGCTGACCGCGTCCGGAGCGGGCAGGTTCTGCACGCCGGGCGAGGTGAGCGAGAGGACCTGCACGTCGACACCCGGGTCGTCCATGTCGGCGATCCGCTGCTCACCGGTGTCGAGCAGTGCCCGCTGCACGCGGCGCGCCCGCTCAAGTGCACTGTCTTCCTCGGCTTTGTCCGGACCGTCCTGCCACGCGTCCATGAGCTCGGGGACGACGAAGTGCTCTTCCAACGCGATGATCTTCATGATGGTGCTGCCATTCTCTGGAGGCCGGGTCGGTCGGCCTCATTGGTTCTGTCGCTGTCCGACAGCGGAGGGGCCGGCTGCGGGACTGCCTCGCGGCGGTGCCTCAGCGTCGTGCGGTGAAGACCGCGTGCGCGTAGCGCTCAAGGAGCGCTGCCTGTGCCGCCGCGTCCGGTGGCGCGGGCACATGCAGCCACGCGTCGACCAGGGTTGTCATCCCTCCAGCGGCGAACAGCGCTGCTTCCCTGTCGGCAGCGGCCGATTCGTCGATGTCCGGATGTCCGCTGACGAGTTCGGAGAACACCCGTGCGAGCAGCGCGGTGGTCTGTCCGTGGGCGAGTTCGCGCAGTGCGAGGAACACGTCCCGGTCACGCTGGATGAACGCGAGGAACGGAGCCAGTCCATCGCGCCGCACCGCGTCGACGATTGCTTGCAGCGCGGCCTCCGGTTCCGGCGGGGCCTCCTGCCCGGCGCCTTCGAGCATGCGACGTACGAGCACTTGCGCTGCGAGGGGCTCGATCGAGTCGTAGTGGTTGTGCAGCACCTGACGGCTCAGTCCCGCGCGTTGCGCCACCGCGCTCATCGTCACCGGTGCTGCCTCCTCGACGAGGCTCGCCATCGCTTCCTGCAGGGAGCGGCGAGTCCGCCGGACCCGCGGGTCGGAGCCGCCGGTCCGGTTGCGTGGCGTCGCGACGTGTTCCACCAGGTCTGTCGACTGACTCGTTACCATGTCCAGTAGTTTACATGTGACAATAACTGGACTGCTGTCAAAGAGTTGACAATGAGGTGGACGGGTCTTGCTCCCGTCCCCGCCACCGAGAACTGACCTGTCCCGCAACGACATTCGGGAGTACAGAGTGCGTATCGGATTCACCCTGCCGCAGATGGGCGATCTTGCCCGCCGGCCCGGCGAAGTCACCCGCTTCGCGCAGGAGGCCGAAGCCCTCGGCGCCGCGAGCCTGTGGGTCGGAGACCGCCTTCTGTCGCCGGTCGACCCTGCCATCGGCTGGAACGGCAGCGATTCCTTCCCCGCCTACGCCCGCAACGTCCTCGACCCTTTCGCCCTCATGGCGATCGCAGCGGCCACCACTGAGCACGTCGGGATCGGCGCCAACATCCTCCAGGCACCCCTGTATCCACCGGCACTGCTCGCCCGCTCCCTCACCACCATCGACCTGGTCAGCAACGGCCGTCTGCTGCCCGGCTTCGGCATCGGCTTCTCCCCCGACGAGTACCAGGCGGCAGGCGTGCCGATGAACGAGCGAGGCGCCCGGCTGGACGAGTGTCTGGACGTGCTGGAAGCCTGGTGGACGACCAACCCGGTCGAACACCACGGCAAGCACTGGGACATCCCGGCCACCCACGTCGACCTCAAACCCGCCCAGACCCCGCGCCCCCCGATCCACCTCTCCGGCTTCGCCCCCGCTGCCCTGCGCCGGGTCGCCCGGCGCGCCGACGGCTGGCTCCCCGCCTTCTTCGCAGGCACCGGGCCCTTCGACCCCGACTCCATCAACGTCCCCATGGCCGAGATCCGGCGCCTCGCGACCGAGGAAGGCCGCGACCCGGCCTGGATCGACATGATCCTGCGCATATACCCTGTCGGCGAAGCGGGCTTCGACGACATTGTGGAAGCCATCACCCGCGCCGAAGCGGAGACCGAGGTCACCCACTGCTTCGTCGATCTCACGAACGTCGCCGGCGATGTCGACCAGGCCCTCGACATCGCCGACCGCGTGCTCAAAGCGACCCGGTAGGGACGTCAGCCCGATGTGACGGAGCAGTGCTGCTCAAGGGGCTGTGCCGCTCTGGCCCGGCAACACGTCCGTCGGCTCGACGACAGCGATCCGGATTCTGGCCGACGGTGATCATCGGCTACCGCGATCACCCGACCCGGTCGAATCGCGGACCAGTCGGACAGCGAGACGGCCCCCTACGTCGCGCACGCTGACGACCTCGCCCGGACCCGGGCGGCGGTGGGTGACGAACACCGGTCTCCGCGTACGGCCCTTGAGCAGCCGGGGCAGAAGGCGGGCCGTGCCGGCGTCCCAGTACACGGGCTCCAACACGAAATCCTCGCGAACCTGGCCGCGGCGGCGGGTGCGTGGGCGGACGCCCTTGGCCTTGACCGGGCAGCGGCGGCCGGCGAGGTCCAGGTCCTCGATATTGACGCCGAGGATCTCCTCCGCCCGCGCGCAGGTCTCGTAGAGCATGCGCCACAGCGTCTTCTCCCTCAGGTGCACCTCCCGCCGCGCGATCAGCCGGTCGATCGCCATCTTCGAGCGGGCCGGGGTCTCCGAGTCCGGCGGAGTCATCCGCTTTGCCCAGGCAGGTGACTCTGTTGCTGGATTCGTCAGCTGGCGAGTTGGTGGCTGAGGCGTTCCAGTCGGCTGGTGCGAGGCTTGCGTAGGGGGTCGGTGGTCCACCAGGCGTCGAGGCGGACGATGTTGACAGCGGTGGCGGAGAAGGCGTGTTGGAGGGTGACTTTCGGCAGGCCGCGGTAGCGGGCCCGGCGGATGCCGGTGACGTCGAGGGCCTGGTTGACGGTGCTCTCGATGCCCGCGCGGAGGGCGTACTTGGCCCTCCAGGACTCGGTGTCCTGCTCGGCGCGGGCGGTGGTGGTGCGTTCGTGGAGTTCACGGGGCCGCAGGGTGAGCATGCGGGTGCCGCGGATGGAGGTGGTGCATGTGGCCTGGGAGGGGCAGGGACGGCAGTCGGCTCGGGCGAAGTCGATCACGATGGCGTCGCGGCCGTGCTGGACGACCGGGTACCAGCCGGCGCTGGTGGCCCCCTGGGGACAGTGGACCTGGCGGGCCCTCCAGTCGACGCGGAACGCGCTCTTGTCGAAGCCCTCGGCGGCCTTGGCCTGGGGCGAGTGGTCGGCCAGGAGTGGGGTGACCATGCTGATGCCCTGGCCCGCCGCTTCCACGACCAGGTCGACGGAGGCGTATCCGGAGTCGGGGTAGTGCTCGTCCGCTGCGACCTGCCGCTCGGCCAGGTTCTGCTGGACGGGCGCGGTGGCCTTGACGTCCGGAACGGTCGCCTCGGTGGTGTGAACGTCCCTGATCAGCCGTAATGGAAGCCTCACGGCTTCGGCTGCGGCTTCGGCTTCGGCTTCGGGGAGGGTGTCGCAGGTCTCGGTGAGGTGGACCTTGTATCCGAGCCAGAAGAGGTCATCGCCTTTGGGTGTAGATCTTCTGAGGGTGCCTCGTTGGGGTGATTCGCAGGGGTTCGGGGTGTGGCCGGTTGTGCCGACTTTTACCGTCGCTGGGGTCGAGCGTGCCGTGAGGCGTGCGGGTGCTGAGCGAGGGTGGGTGTGGTGTGCCGTCGTTGATGGAAGCGTTGGAGGCCAGGCGGGCTGAGGTGCTGGGCCAGGCCGAGCGGCTTCGTGAGCAGATCGCTGGTCTGTCCGAGGAGTTGTCGCGGGCCGAGGAACGGCTGGCGCGGTTGCAGATCGCGCGGGAGACGGTGGAGGAGGTGCTGGCCGCACCGTCTTCTCCGGTGCCGGGCACGGACGCTGGCGAGGGCGCAGGCGGGGTCGCCGTGGCGCTGGTGAAGGCCGAGGCGGAGCTGGACGTGACGGTGATGTCGCAGGAGTACCGGGAGATCATCGCCTTGTTCGCGACCTCGGGGGCGGCGATGCGCTGCAAAGAGGTCTGCCGGCACCTGGGTCTGGGGGCCGAGCCGCGGCATGTCGAGGGGATGCGTTCGAAGCTGAAGCGGCTGGTGGAGCGCGGGATCCTGGCCGAACCTTCGTCCGGGCTGTTCAAGGTCGACGGCAGGAAGCAGGGGTGGTGAGCGTGGTGGGGCCGGCCCAGAGCGCGCTCGCGGAGTGTGAGGACGCCTTCGCTGCCTCGGCGGGTCTGTTCGCTGCGGCGTGTGCGGAGTTGGCTGCCCCTCAGGCGGCGGTGATGACGCACGCGCAGTTGGAGGATCTGCTGGGAGCGCGGATGCGCGAGGTCACCCGGCAGTTGTTCCAGGACCACCTGACGCTGCGGGCCAGGGACGAGGTGCGTCGGCAGGAGGTCGTGGACGCCACCGGTGTCGAGCGCTCCCGGATCGAGCGGGACCGACGCCGGAGGCTGGCCACGGTGTTCGGCAAGGTCACCGTGGTCCGGATCGCCTACCGCGGCACCAGGGTGGCGGACCTGCACCCGGCCGACGCGACGCTGAACCTTCCGGACGGAATGCACTCGCACGGGCTGGCCAGGCTCGCCGCGATCGAGTCCGCCCGCGGCAGCTTCGCCGACGCCTGTGAGCGGATCAACGCCCACACCGGCTCCGGCATCGGGCACCGGCAGGTCCAGGAACTCGCTGTCAGCGCCGCGGCGGACATCGACGCGTTCTACGACGCCCTGGTCCCCGCCCCCTGCACCGACACCACGCCACTGATCTTGTCGGTGGACGGCAAGGGCGTGGTGATAAGATCCGAAGCCCTGCGCGAGGACACCGCCAGGGCCGCGGCCGCCAAGGGTGGCAACGCGATGAAGACCCGGCTGGCGTCCGGGGAGAAGCACGGCAGGAAACGGATGGCCACCCTGGGAGCCGTCTACGATGCCGAACCCGCGCCTCGCACAGTCGACGACATCATCGCCGACCCCGACCGGCACGACGCCGGCCACGGCGCGGCGCCCGAGCGCCGCCGGGGGCCCAAGGCCCGGTCGAAGTGGCTGTGCGGCTCGGTGAACGACACCGCCGCGCAGGTGGTGGCCGCCGTGTTCGACCAGGCGGAGCACCGCGACCCCGGACACCGCCGTTGCTGGGTCGTCCTGGTCGACGGGGCCCGCCATCAGATCGACCTCATCAAGGCCGAAGCACTACAGCGCGGCGTGGACGTCCACATCATCGTCGACCTGATCCACGTGCTCGAATATCTGTGGCGAGCGGCATGGTGCCTGCACGACAGCGGCGATGCCTCCGCCGAGAGCTGGGTCGCCCGTCACGCCCGCGTCCTGCTGGGCGGCGGCGTGCAGCAGACCGCCGCCGCACTCGAGGAAGCCGCCCGCACCGCCCAACTGCGCGGCGCCCAGCGCAAGGGCATCGACGAGGCCGTGAACTACCTGACCGGCAAGGCCGAGTACCTGCGCTACGACACCGCCCTGGAACGCGGCTGGCCGATCGCCACCGGGATCATCGAGGGAGCATGCCGGCACCTGGTCAAAGACCGCCTGGACATCACCGGCGCCCGCTGGGGCCTCTCCGGAGCTGAAGCCGTACTCAAGCTGCGTGCCGTCCGCGCCAACGGCGACTTCGACGCCTACTGGACCTGGCACCAGCAGCAGGAGTTCATCCGCAACCACCAGACGCGCTACCGCGACCAGGTCATACCCACCGCCTGATCAACAGCCCCCTCATTGGATCTACACCCATCCTCGATACCCAGTCCGTGCGCGCGGCCGCGGGTGTCCCGAAGACCACGACGGGGCTGGACGCCAACAAGAAGGTGTCGGGCCGCAAGCGGGGACTGGCCGTGGACGTGCTGGGGTTGGTCATCGGCGTCGTGGTGCTGGCCGCCTCGGCCCACGACAACACCGCCGGCACCGCCCTGCTCGACCAGGTCGCCGAGCGGTGCGGGATGCGGCTGGAGAAGGCCCTGGTGGATCAGGGCTTCAAGGACGAAGTTCTGATCCATGGCGCGTTGTTGGACATCGACGTCGAGATCGTCCGCCGCAACCCCGATGACCAGGGCAAAGGCTTCGTCCCGCAACCGAAAAGGTGGATTGTGGAGCAGGTCAACGGCACGTTGATGTTGCACCGGCGTCTGGCCCGTGAGTACGACCACCGGCCCGACACCTCTGCCTCACGCGTCTACTGGGCCTCCATCGCGAACATGACCCGCCGCCTCACCACCCCGAGTCCGGCCTGGCGCGACACTCTCGAGCTGGCTGCGTGAACGTCCTCGAGCTCCTGGCAGACCTCCAGGCGCAGCACGAGAAGGCCACGGCCCGGGCCGGTGAACTACGCGACCAGATCGAGCACTTGACCGCCGCCTTGGCCGAGATCGAAGCACGACTCACGGACCTGGCCACCACCCGGAAAGTCATCGCCGAACTCGCACCGACCCAGGAAGACACCGAAGCGCCCGAGACGAACAGCGTCTACCAGGCCATCGTGAACGCCTTCAACCAGCACCCCGACCAGGAGTTCCGAGCCCGCGAGCTGCACGAACTCCTCGGCATGCCCACCGACGAGGCATCCGTCAACATCACCCGCAGCCGCCTCGGACGCCTCACCCGCCAAGGCTTCCTCACCCAACCCGGACGAGGCCGCTACCAGAAACGGACTTAACGTCCACTCAGAGGGCGTTTATGCAGGTCAAGCCCTATATGCGGCTCTCGCCACTGCCCTGCTTTGAGGGTCTTCATCCCATAGGCGACGAATGGTGCTCCCCAGGTCGAATGCTCGGCCATCCATCTCGTTCGCTTCTGTACCTGGAAGTCCGTCTGGTTTGAAGTTGCCGCGGAATCGCCCAATGAACAGCGGAACCAAGCCCTCCGCCTCGCCCGTGATCACGCTACGCCGTGAGCGAGCGCAAGCCGTACCCCAGCGACCTGTCCGACGCCCGATGGGCCCTGATCGAGCCGACGTTGACGGCCTGGAGAAAGGCCCGACTCGACCGCAGGCCAACCGGACAGCCGGCCAAGGTCGATTTACGGGACGTCTTCAACGCGATCCTCTACGTGAACCGCACCGGAATCCCCTGGAAATATCTCCCGCACGACTTCCCGAACCACGGCACCGTTTACGCCTACTACGCCGCCTGGCGCGATGAGGGAATCTTCGCCCAGCTCAACTATGACCTGACCGGACTGGCGCGCGTGAAAGAGGGGCGCAAGCCCGAGCCGACCGCATCCGTGATCGACACCCAGAGCGTGAAGACTTCCACCAACGTGCCCGTGACCAGCCAGGGAACGGACGCCGCGAAGAAAATTGTCGGCCGGAAGCGCGGCATCCTCACGGACACGATCGGCCTCATCCTCGCTGTGACCGTCGCCGCCGCGGGCCTGTCGGAAAACGCCCTGGGAATCCGCCTGCTCGACCAGGCGAAGGAGACGTACCCGACCATCTCCAAGAGCTGGGTCGACACCGGCTTCAAGAATGCCGTCGTCGAGCACGGCGCCACCCTCGGAATCGACGTCGAAGTCGTCAACCGGAATCCGGAGACCCGCGGCTTTCAGGTCGTGAAAAGGCGCTGGGTGGTAGAGCGGAGTATCGGTTGGATCATGATGCACCGCCGTCTCGCCCGCGACTACGAGACCCTCACTGCCAGCTCCGAGGCCATGATCCACATCGCCTCGATCGACAACCTCGCCAGGCGCATAACGGACGAGACGACACCCACCTGGCGAGGAACGCACTAGGACGTAAACGGCAATCTGCCCACTTCAGACGCCCTCTAAGAACGCCGTGAAGGACCGAGGCTGGACCATCAAGATCCATTGCCAGGGAGTCCACTCCGAAGGATCAGCCTCAGGAGCCGCTGCAACCCCCGCCGAACACCGTGCGCGAGCAGAAGTGCCGCCACCTATCATTGACTGGTGATCGGCAACCTTGAGTCGTTCCAGGACGAGCTGGCCGCCAGCGGGTTTCCGCCGCTGGTCAACAAGCTGGCCGGGGCCGGCTTCCGGGGCAAGATCGCCACCCGTGGCCTCGGGCCGCTGCGGCTGGTCTCCCTCGATACGCCCGAGAGCGCCTGCATCGGGCGGGAGCGCGACGCCGTCGACGGCGAGAACCTGGCGGTCAAGGTGATGACCCGGGGCCGGACGCGGATCGAGCAAGGGCGTGGCGACGCCGAACTCGGGCCGGCCGACCTGGTACTGCTCGATCCCACGCGTACGCTCCGGTTCGAGAGCACAGCCGCGGCGCACGTCACCATCCTGGTTCCGCGCCGGGAACTTCGGATCCGGCCCGCGCAGATCGACCGGCTCATCGGCGTACGCATCGACGGCAGCCACGGCCCGGGCGCTCTCGTCTCCGTGCTGGCCCGGGAGTCGGCGCGGTCGGCGAGCGAGTTTCGCGAGGCGGAGGCGCTGCGGTCGGCGGCGGCCGTCGTCGAGCTGATCGCGGTCGCGCTGGAGGCCCGGCTCGGCGACGAACGACCGGCCCCGGACGAGTGGTTGCGGAGCCGGATCGCCGGCTACATCGAGACCCGGCTGGCCGATCCCGCTCTGTCCCCGCCCGGCATCGCCGCCGCCCACCACATATCCGTACGCCGGCTACACAAGCTGTTCGAGGACCAGCCGCTCACCGTCGCGGCCCTGATCCGCCGTCGCCGCCTGGAGCGCTGCCGGGCCGAGCTGACCGGAAGCGGACATACGGTCACCGCCGTGGCCGCCCGGTGGGGATTCTCCGATCCCACCCATTTCAGCAAGCTCTTCAAGGCGACGTATGGCTACAACGCCCGCGCACTGGTAACCAGCAACCGTGCACGGACAACCAAGACGCGCACAGCCGGCCCGGACAAGGATGGTGGTGACCAAGGCAGACAAGAGCAGCAGGAGAAGTCGTGGCGAAGGTGAACATCGTCCGCCCCGGTGAGGGCGAGATCCTCGGCAGCGGGGCGCAGCAGATTCGCATCCTGGAGAACGGCGAGCACACCGACCACCGGCTGGGGTTCGCCGAGGTCACCATTCCGCCGGGCACCCCGAGCCCGTTGCAGCATCGCCACGCCCAGCATGACGAGGGCTTCTACGTGCTGGCGGGAACTTTCCGGTTCACCGTCGGCGAGGACCACTACGACGCCGGGCCGGGCACCTGGGTCATCGTGCCGACCGGGGCGCCGCACACGTTCGCCAACGTCGGCGATGAGAACGCGGTCATGCTGAACACCTTCACGCCGGACCTGTATGTGCAGTACTTCCGCGACTTCAAGGCCATGATCGATTCCGGGCAGCCGGTCAACGCCGAGACCATGCAACCGCTCTGGAAGAACTACGCCACCGAGATATCGAACGAATACGCCTCGTGAAGCGCCTTCAATACGACCGCTACGGCGGTCCGGAGGTGATGCGGCTCGCTGAGTTCGAGCCACCACGCCCGGGTCCGGACGAGGTTCTTGTCCGCGTCCGAGCGGCGGCTTCCAAGGCGCTGGACTGGAAGATGCGCAACGGCGAGATGAAGCTGATGACCGGCCGCTCCTTTCCCCGGGCGATGGGGCACGACTTCGCCGGAGTCGTCGAGGCGGTCGGCGCCGGCGTCACCCGTCTGAAGGCCGGCGACGCGGTACTCGGCCACGCTCGGTTCCGGCAGGCGGGGGCGTTCGCCGAGATGGTGACGGCCCCCTATCTGATTCAGCCAGGAGGCGTGGACGGGTGTGTGGACCATGACGGCGTTTGGAAACCGGTCGGCCAGGCGGTCGATGGCCCGCTCGCCGCGATGCGAGGAGCCGTTGTCGACGATCCAGAACACGCGTTTCGAGCTGGCGTAGGGCTCGCTGGTCATCACCTGCTCGACGAGTTTCATGAACGGCACGATGCCGGTGGTCTGTTCACAGCGGCCGAAGACTTCGGCCCGGTGGATGTCGTAGGCGGCCAGGTAGGCCAGGGCGCCGCCGCGCCCGTAGGTGTGGTTGACGCGCATCACACGGGCCTGGCCCGGGGCCAGGGTGGGATGGCAGCAACAGCGGGCTTGGATGGAGGTCTTCTCATCCGCGGAGATGACGTACTCGTCTTCCCCGGGCGGGGTGTCCTCGAAGTTGCCGACGTGCAGGTCCAGGACCCGTTGAGCGGTGTCGCGGAAGTTCGGGTCGCGGATGAAGATCCAGGAGCGGCGCTGCCAGGGCTTGAGCGCGTCATCCTTGAGCCAGCGGTGCACCGTGGAGGCGGAGATCATCTCGGTGATGTCCCGTGTGACGGCCTCACGTGCGAGCTCGGGGCAAGACCAGCGGGAGAGCGGAGTCCCGGACTCGGTGGGCAACTGGCAGGCCAGCGCCTTGGCTTCGGCGACCTGCAGCGCGGTGAACGTCGGCGGCCGCCCCGACCGCTTGCGGTCGGCCAGGGCAGCCATCCGGCCGGCTGCGAAGCGGCCGCGCCAGCGGCGCACGGTATCCACGTGCAGGTGGGTATTGGCAGCGATCCGGGCGTTGCCGCGGCCTCGGGCAGCCAGGAGTACGATCGTCGCGCGCTGTCGTGCCTGGTGCGGGGTCTTGTGGCCGTAGGCCATCTTCTTGAGCCGGTGGCGCTCGGAAGCAGTCAATTCCACAGGCACGGCGGAGCACACGGGCATGAAGGGGAGGCGACCCATCTCTCCGGGACTGTGGGCGGGAGCGACGGCGCCAGCTTTTCGTACCCGCCTGCACGGGAAGCCTTCGTCGCTAGGCCGTCTCCTCGATCACGAGGTGGGCCGGTGACCTGAGTTGGTGCTTTGAGCCTTGCCCTTGTGTCAGAGATTGACCACGACCTTTCCGTGTACGCGGCGTCCGGCTTGCAGCTGTACGGCTTCCCGGATCTGCTCGACAGGAAAGGTGGCAGCGATAGGCACGGTGAGCTCACCGGCAACGATGGCGTCGGCGATCCGCCGCAGGTCCTCCTGCTGCGCGTCGATTCCGCCGGTAGCGCGCACGCCCTCGGGAGGGTTGGGGGCCGCGATTGTGGAGATCCGCTCCGAGGGAACGCCGAGCGCGAGCGCCGCCTCGGCTGCTTCCGTGCCGAACAGGTCAGCCGCCGCGCTGATGCCGTCGGGAGCCATCGCGCGCACGCGGTCCTCCAGGCCGGGCCCGTAGGCAACCGGGTCGACGCCGAACTGCCGCAGGAAGTCGAAGGTGCCTTGGGAGGCTGTTCCGATCACCCGGGCGCCCGTGAGCCTGGCGAGCTGGACGGCGAACACGCCCACACCGCCGGCCGCGCCCCCGACCAGGATGGTGTCGCCGGCCTTCAGGTCAACCGCTGTCAACGCGGCCGAGGCAGTCATTCCCGCAACCGCGAGTGTGCTGGCCACCTCGTCGCTGATCTCTGCTGGAGTGTGACGGAGCGTATCCGCCCCGGAGGGGTCGACCACCACCCAGTCTGCGGCGGCCCGGCCCGTCGCGGTGCCGTAGACACGGTCACCCACCGCAAAGCCGAAAACGCCTTGACCGATCTCGTCCACGGTGCCGGCGAAGTCGGAGGCGAAACGGGACGGCAGTGTGATGCCGAACTGCTGCGCCACCTCCGGCATGGAGGTGAGGACCCAGTCCATGGGGTTGAGGCCGACGGCAGCCACACGGACGCGGACCTCACCTGCTTCGGCATGCGGCTCCGGAACCTCGCGCAGCTCCAGTACCTCGGGTCCTCCGAACGTGTCGTACATATCGGCCTGGCTCATGGTGTACGCCTCCACAGTAAGTGATGGGACTTTGTCCTATCACTGTACACCGTGACGAGACCGAGTCCCGTAAGCTGTGCTCATGGCTCGCTGGGAACCCAACGCATCACGACGGCTCGCCGAGGCAGCCCTCGAATTGTTCGCGGAACGCGGTTACGACGACACAACCGTGCTCGACATCGCGCAACGCGCCGGACTCGCCAAGAGCACCTTCTTCAGGCACTTCCAGAACAAGCGGGAGGTGCTCTTTGGCGAGGATGCGTTGACCGAGCAGCTCGTCACCGCGATATCGGAGGCACCCGCCGAGGCCACCCCACTTGAAGCGGTAGCGCGCGGTATCGACGCGCTCAGCCGGAACGTCTTCACCCACGCTCTCCGCGAATTCAGCGCCCGAAGGCGAGCGGTGATCGAAGCCCATCCCGACCTTCAGGAACGCGAAGCTCTGAAGGGCATCAGCCTCACCGCTTCGGTCGCTCGGGCCCTCGCTGCCCGCGGGACCCCCACCCTCAGCGCCCGAGTGGCCGCAGAACTGGGCACCCTCGCCGTGAAAGTCGCCTACGAGCGGTGGAGCGACATGGACAACACCGACGAGTACGGCGACCTTGCCCGCCAAATCCTCAGCGAAGTGCGAGCCGCTGTCCCGGACGTGTAGGCCCGCCTCGCCAGCCGGCGACTCGTTGTTCTGGTCATGCCCAGCGGACGAGACCTTGCCGACGGCGAGTGGGCGGTGCTGAAGCCGCCGCCGGGCCGCCCGGCCGCGGAAGGCCGCCACCTGCTGCGTGGATGTACACCGACCCTGACGCCGGTCAGGTGATGGCCGACTGGCCGGCCGAAGCACCAGCGCTGCTCCACCGATTCCCCACTACCGCGGCACGGCATCCGGGCGACTCCGGCTGCAGCACGCTGCTCGACAGCGCCATCCCGCCCTCGGATAGATCGAGTTGGAACACGTTGTGCTCCAACTCCCCGACACCCCAGGACCCTCGACGTCGGGAAAGTGCTGGAAGCAGTCGGCGATGCCTTCGTTGCGGGCCGCCGTGGCGTCGTGCATCCGTTCAGGTCGCAGGGCATCGGTCCATAACGTGCGGCCCCGCCAGTCCGCGATGACGGTGGCTTTCATGGTGTTCTGCTTCTTCTTGCCCGACACGAATGCGCGCCGCCCACCGCGGCCGGCCGGTGGTCGGTGGACCTGGATCTCGGTGGCGTCCAGCCGCAACTCGATGCCCTCGGCCCGGGCGTAGGCGAACACATCCGTCAGCGTCCCCAGCCGCAGGCCGGGACGGTCAGGGACCGCGCACCCCCGTGCGGCCGGGAAGGGCCGTATCTCCGCAGTCGGACGGGTGATGGTGGAGCGGTCGACGCCGAACAACAGTCCCAGCACGGCGTGCGGCAGGTCGTGGCGCAGATGGATCAGTGCGGCCACCGGCCGGTCGACCAACACCAGCCGGTGGCGGGCCCCGGCACCGTTCGCCCGCTTTCTGGCCCCGCCCCGCGCAACATGGCGGCGGCCTTCGAGGTCGGCTTGCCATGG